>NZ_CP147012.1:4056250-4372500 GCF_037126285.1 Bernardetia sp. MNP-M8 | reverse complement strand
AATTATTACAAATACAATTTCTAATAAAGTTGCTGTTCTTCCTCTAACAAATTCTAACTTGAATCTGCCTGTTTTCAACTGTTCAGATGCTAATTTTGAGCTTGTCGCCAACGCAGGAAACGATATAGAAACTACAAATTCTACGGCTACTTTAGCAGCACAAGCGACACAAGTATTTGGAAGTTGGTCTTTACTTTCAGGTTTTGGAGAGCTAGAAAATGCTTCTAAAAATAATAGTAAAGTTACTGGACTTTTACCTTTCCCTACAAAACTAGTTTGGAGAGTTGCTGTTTGTGGAGAAGCAAAACAAGATACAGTTATTGTACAATCTACAAACACAGACTACAAATTTACTATTGATTTTAATGAAACTGAAGCTACATTATCTGTTCCGACTGGAAAAGTTACTTATCAATGGTACAGAGATGGCGTTTTGATAACTGGACAAACAGGCGCAAAATTAGACTTATCAACATTAGAAAATAGAATTGGAGTTTATACAGTCGTTATTTCTAGTGGAGATACATCTATTACTTCTGAGCCATTTACAATAGATAAAATTCTATCTAATGATGATTTTATCAAGGCTAATTACATCAAAATATATCCAAATCCGACTACTTCTTTATTAAATGTAGAATTGAATACGGTTTTGAATGCTAGTGAAGTAATTTTAGTAAACGCTTTGGGAATGGAACTACAAAAAACTCTCATTACAAATTCTAATAAAATCACTCTTGATTTGAATAACTTGAGTAATGGAATTTATTTTGTAAAAATTGTTTCTCAAAAAGGAATATTCTATAAAAAAGTAGTTTTGAAAAAGTAATTTTTAGCATTTCTTAAAAAGAATAAAAAAAGTCATCAGCAAATCTGTTTTGTTGATGATTTTTTTGTTTTGTAATAATTTTCTTTTATCAATAGCAAACCTTACCTTTGTATTTTATTTTAAAAAGCTATTTTCACTTAAAATTAAATTGATAATGAAACGGATTTTTACCTGTTTTTTAGTGCTTTTATTTAGTTGCAATCTTTTGAGTAATGCAGCCTTTGCACAGGTTTGGACAGATATTTTAGAATTGCATTATTGTGATATAACAAGTATCAAAATAGATGCAGATAATAATAAAATTATCTCTGGTTTTGGAATTGGAAATGCTTTAAGTGTAGAAGGAAATAATGTTCCGTTTACGCAAAGTCAAAATAACAAGTTTTTTGTAGCCAAAATATCTCCTACTGATGAAGTAATTTGGATAAAAAATGGTGAATGGTTTACAGATTTTGCTACTAACCCAACAGCTAATTCATACAATGATTTAGATTTTTCAAATATAGAAATTGACAATTCTGGAAATATTCATGTAGTTTTTAGTTCAGGCTACAACAGAACTTTAGATAGAGTTACATGGTCAAACAATCAATACAATCAAATCGATAATTTTATATTGAAACTATCTCCTACTGGAGATGAAATTTGGCATAAAGCATTATTGCTGCATAGTGAAAGCTTGAATTTTGTTAGACAAGGAACAAAAATCTCTGTTGATGACCAAAATAACGTATTCTTAGCTCTTACTGTTTTAGCACAAGATAAAGACGGAACGCCTTATCAGTTTAATATAGATGGAACTACATTTACTATTCCTAAAAACACTTATCCCCCTGCTAATGACCCTATATATGGTGGAGGACAAGGCTCAGAAGTTTTAACTTTAAAATTTAGTAGTAGTGGACAATATATTTGGAACAGACAAATAGTATCAGAATTAGGCTACGTGAATTTTGACGACTTAATAATAGATTCTAATGGAAATCCTATTATATCAATACACGCTACTGGAGAAACTTTAGTATTCAATGGAAGCTCAGAAACCAATAATTTGAGAAATAAAATTTTTCCTGCTTTTTTGATAAAGTATGATACAAATGGAAATTTGTTATACCATAATAATGTACAAACTGAAATTGGAGAGCTTTATTTGCGTTTGTTACTTGATAGAGTAGGAGAGCATATTTTTATTTTTGGAGTATCAAGCAATGAGATGCAAACAAGTGAAAGAACTTGTTATGTAGTAAAAACAGATAATAACCAAAATATAATTTGGCAACAAGATTTTCCAACAAACAATGGAGTAGCAACATACCTTTCAAATTATCAAGGAATGGTAGTTGATAATTCTGAAAATATATATGTTGCTTTTACAATAAAGGGAGTTGATGGAAGAGGAACAAATGTAACGTTTGGTAATACCTCTCATATTTTGACTGACGAAAGTGAAAGCCATTTTTTAGTAAAAATCAATCAATCTGTAGGTGTAGACTGGGGAGTAAACTTAGGTGTTCCCAAACTAAATGGCGATGTTTATAATGACAATAAAAGAGGTTTAGCTGTAGACAATAGAGGAAATATTTATGTAAGTGGCGTTTATGTTCCTAATAGCACTATCGGAACGACTACCTTGCCTAATGTACCCTTTATTCAAAACACAGAAGGTTTATTACAATATATCGGTAAAATAAAAGACGATAGTTTTGTTTTTCCTACTTTTAGGGGAGAAGGCAAAGTGTTTGCAGATTTAAATACAAATTGTCAATTAAATCCAACTGATCAAGCCATTTCAAGTATTTTGATAAAACGAAATGATGGTTATTATGCAATGTCTAATCTTAATGGAGATTTTTTAATGCCATTTTCAGAAGGAAATTATACACTAAGAAGTTCTCTTGCTAATAATTATTTAGCTCAATATATTATTCCAAATTGTGATACAGTAAAGCAAGTAGTTATTAATGGAGGACAAATTCAAGACCCTACTTCACTTCATTTTGGTTATCAGACTCTTCCTTGTTCCTACCTTTCTATTAACATCATAAACGAACCTCGTCGTAGATGTTTTATGAGCAGTACGACAGTAGAATATCAAAACAAAGGTTTTGTTACTGCTCAAAATGTAGAGGTAAAAGTAGAATATCCTGATTATATCTTCCCTGTTTCTAGCTCACCTTCTTGGAGTAGAAAAGAAGGAAATAGCTATTTCTTCGATATTGGTAGTTTGGCTGCTGGAAATTCTGAAAAAATCGTTTTTCAAGATTCTGTCATTTGTGGAATTGAAGAAATACGTGGACTTACTCAATGCGTAAAAGCTACTATTTCTCCTGCTAACTCTTGTGAAGATTGGACGGATAATGAAAATAAATATGAGATTACTGGACGTTGTGTCGGTGGTGGAATTGCTCGTTACACAATCAAAAACTTAACAAATACAGCTACTGATTCTATTCCGTATCGTTTGTATGCCAACTCACAAGTTTTCAGAGAAGCAAATACATTACTTTCTGCTAATGGAGAAGTGGAAATTGAAGTATTTACCAATGGAATGACAATGAGAATGGAATTATTTCCACAAAATCACGACCCTATTTCTGCTTTTGTAGAAGGCTGTCAAGTTGCTATTCCTTACAAGACCAAAGCTGAAAACCCTAATCCTGTTGTTAGTGTTGCTCCTGTACAACAATCTGGAGTGGCACTTCCTCAAAATGATGGTGGAGAGCGTTCGGAAACTTCGTGTTCAGAAATTTTGGATAGTTATGACCCTAATGACAAACAAGTTGTGCCTTTTGGCTTGACAAATGAAAATCTAATAGAAAAAACTACAGAATTAGATTACACTATTCGCTTTCAAAATACAGGTACCATTGAAGCTGTAAATATCGTAGTTTTAGATACGCTTTCAGAGTTTTTAGATATAGAAACAATTCGTTTGGGAATGGTTTCTCATGATTATAAATTATTGATTGATGGCGATGCTGATACTCGTGTCTTGCGTTTTGAGTTTGATAACATTAATCTTCCAGATAGTAATTCAAACGAGCCAGCTTCTCACGGATTTATCAAATTCAAAATCAAACAAAAAGCGAATAACTCTATCGGAACAGTTATAAAAAACAGAGCAGCTATTTATTTTGATTTTAATTCGCCAATTATTACAAATACAATTTCTAATAAAGTTGCTATTTTACCACTCAGAAATGATAATTTGAATTTACCTGTTTTCAATTGTTCAGATGCTAATTTTGAGCTTATCGCCAATGCAGGAACAGATATAGAAACTTCAAATTCTACAGCCACTTTAGCAGCAAAAGCGACACAAGTATTTGGAAATTGGTCTTTACTTTCAGGTTTTGGAGAGTTAGAAGATGCTTCTAAAAATAATAGTAAAGTTACTGGAGTTTTACCTTTTCCTACAAAACTAGTTTGGAGAGTAGCCGTTTGTGGAGAAGCAAAACAAGATACAGTTATTGTACAATCTACAAACACAGACTACAAATTTACTATTGATTTTAATGAAACTGAAGCTACATTATCTGTTCCGACTGGAAAAGTTACTTATCAATGGTACAGAGATGGCGTTTTGATAACTGGACAAACAGGCGCAAAATTAGACTTATCAACATTAGAAAATAGAATTGGAGTTTATACTGTTGTGATTTCTAGTGGAGATACATCTATTACTTCTGAGCCATTTACAATAGATAAAATTCTATCTAATGATGATTTTATCAAGGCTAATTACATCAAAATATATCCAAATCCGACTACTTCTTTATTGAATGTAGAATTGAATACGGTTTTGAATGCTAGTGAAGTAATTTTAGTAAATGCCTTAGGAATGGAACTACAAACAACAAAAATCATCAATTCTGATAAAGTAACTCTTGAGTTGAATAACTTGAGTAATGGAATTTATTTTGTAAAAATTGTTTCTCAAAAAGGAATATTTTATAAAAAAGTAGTTTTGAAAAAATAAATTATAGCGTTTATTAGACACACAAAAGTCATCAGCAAATCTGTTTTGTTGATGACTTTTTTGTTTTGTAATAATTTTCTTTTACCAATAGCAAACCTTACCTTTGTATTTTATTTCATTCACTTATTTACAATTTTATATGAAACAGAATTTTACAGTAATATGTATAATTATCCTTGCTTTCTTTTCAATTACAGAAAGAACATCTGCACAAGAATTAGAAAGTGCAATGGAAATGTATATTGGGAGTGAAAGTGGTGAGATAGTACAAAATAGCAAGTTGAATATTGTTAAAGCAATACCTTTGTCTGACGATAGCAAAGTAATAACAGGCACTTACATTGTTCCAAATGACCAAGCAGGAAAAATATATGGTAGCACCTTTATTTATGAAGAAGAGTTAGGAGCAGGTGGTTTTTTTGTGGCAAGAATTAGTAAAGATAACAATCTACTTTGGATAAAAACAGTAGTTACTGACACACTAAATCCTAGTAACTATAAAGAAAGATATGTAGATATAGATGTTTCTAAACAGAATGAAATTTATTTGAATTGGGTTGCTGGAATAGGTAAACCCCTTACTATTGAGGGAACAGTTTATGAAAGTGTAGATAATTTATTTATAAAATATAATATTGAAGGAGAAATTATATGGCAAAGAGGATATGATTTTAAAGCAACTGATGTTGTAAAGGTATCTTCTTCACCTAATAATATGATTAAAGTAGATGAAGAAGGAAATTTTTATACTGCCATATCCGTCGTATCGCACACTAGTCCACCTATAAAGATAGGAAGTACAACAATAAATTTACCTATTAACGGAAACAACATTTATTATCTTACAGGAATGTTGTTTCTAAAGTTTAGTACAGCTGGTAATCTGATATGGTACAGAACGATGATGCCAGATGAAGGAATATTAAGTGGCAGAGGTGGTCATAAAGCTGTCAACACAAACAATGTAAGGGTAGATAGTAAAGGAAATGTACTTTATGCTTTAGCTGCTAGTGGTAGTTTTGAGTTCGCTGATAAAGAGGTAATAAGCACTAGAGTAACAAGTGATTTTTCGACTACAGAATATGATCCTAATATTATTATTGTCAAGTTTGATAAGCGAGGACAAAGATTATTTGCTAAAGATACGCCTGACATATTGAAAGCATATTCAGGCAATAGAAGTTTTGGTGGAGTCAATGGACATTTATATACTAAAGTATATACGCACACTACTGTAGACTTGGATCAAGAAGATAATATCTATATGTACGGAGAGGTAGATGTGTCTTCAGAACTAAATAATACTAGTGTCATAGGAGAAACTGTTTTATTAAAACTAGATAAAGAGGTAAATTTTTTAGAGTCTGAAGTAGATTTGAGAAATACAGTAGCTAATTATTCTACTAGAAGAATGGTAATCAACAAACAGTATGACTATTTTTATACGTATGCTGATCGTTATCTAGCAAAAATAGAAAATGGCGTAATTACTCCATTCTTTTATTTTAAAAATTCAAACGGTTTCGAACGTTATGCTGTTGGACAAGGAGAAATAACTATAGGAAATAAAGGGAAAATATATGCAATAGTTAATATGCAAAAAGATACAACTATCAATGGCGTATTTATTCCAAGACGAAATTCCAACTCTGATGCCAGTACGCTGCTAACTTTTGGAGATAAAGCTCCTTATGCAAAAATAAAAGGAAATACATTTATTGAAAATGCTGCCAACTGTTATTATGATGGTAACGAAACTGTCTTTCCTAAGATACTCATTAAATCCAATCAAGGAAAATATACTGTATCAAATAATAATGGATTATATAGGCTGACACTACAAGACAGTACAGCTTTAGTATTAGAAGCAAAACCTCTTGACTCAGAATATTATAGAATCTTTAGCACCAATAAATGTGATTCTGTAAAAGAGATAGAAATAGAAAACGGAAGAGTATTAAACCCAGAAGACTTAAACTTTGGATTTAAAGTTCTACCATGTTCTTACCTTACTGTTGATATTACAAATGCACGTCGAAGAAGATGTTTTATGAGCAGTACAACAGTAGAATATCAAAACAAAGGTTTTGCAACTGCACAAAATGTAGAAGTAAAAGTAGAATACCCAGATTATATTTTTCCTGTTTCTAGTTCTCCTACTTGGACTAGGAAAGAAGGAAATAGCTATTTCTTCGATATTGGTAGTTTGGCTGCTAGAAATTCTGAAAAAATTGTTTTTCAAGATTCTGTTATTTGTGGAATTGAAGCAATAAGAGGTCTTACTCAATGCGTAAAAGCTACTATTTCTCCTGCTAACAGTTGTCAAAGCTGGACAGATAATGAAAACAAATATGAAATTTCTGGACGTTGTGTTGGTGGTGGAATTGCTCGTTATACCATCAAAAATCTAACAAATACAGCTACTGATTCTATTCCGTATCGTTTGTATGCCAACTCACAAGTTTTCAAAGAAGCAAACACATTACTTCCTGCTAACGGAGAGGTAGAAATTGAGGTATTTACCAATGGAATGACGATGAGAATGGAATTATTTCCTCAAAATCACGACCCTATTTCTGCTTTTGTGGAAGGCTGTCAAGTTGCTATTCCTTACAAGACAAAAGCTGAAAACCCTAATCCTACTGTAAGTGTTGCTCCTGTTCAAGAATCTGGAGTTGCACTTCCTCAAAATGATGGTGGAGTGCGTTCGGAAACTTCGTGTTCTGAAATTTTGGATAGTTATGATCCTAATGACAAACAAGTTGTTCCGTTTGGCTTGACAAATCAAAACTTAATTGAAAAAACTACTGAATTAGATTATACCATTCGTTTTCAAAACACAGGAACAATTGAAGCTGTAAATATTGTAGTTTTGGATACGCTTTCTGATTTTTTAGACATAGAAACAATTCGTTTGGGAATGGTTTCGCACAATTATAACTTTATAATTGATGGCGATGCTGATACTCGTGTCTTGCGTTTTGAGTTTGATAATATTAACCTTCCAGATAGTAATTCGAACGAACCAGCTTCTCACGGATTTATTAAGTTCAAAATCAAACAAAAGGCAAATAACCGTATCGGAACGGTCATAAAAAACCGTGCTGCAATTTATTTTGATTTTAACTCGCCAATTATTACAAATACAATTTCTAATAAAGTTGCTGTTCTTCCACTTACAAATTCTAACTTGAACTTACCTGTCTTCAACTGTTCAGACTCTAACTCTGAAATCGTTGCTAATGCAGGAGCAGATATAGAAACATCAAATTCTACAGTAACTCTTGCTGCACAAAACATGGGAATAAGTGGAATTTGGATGTTAGTTTCAGGTTTTGGAGAGTTAGAAAATCCTTCTAAAAATAATAGTAAAGTGACAGGGCTTTTACCTTTTCCTACTAAGCTCATTTGGAGAGTAGCAATTTGTGGAGAGGCAAAACAAGATACTGTGGTTGTACAGTCTACAAATAAAAATTATAAGTTTGATATTAACTTTGATGAAAATGAAAATATATTATCTGTTCCGACTGGAAAAGTTACTTATCAATGGTACAGAGATGGCGTTTTGATAACTGGGCAAACAAACCCAACATTAAACTTAGAAACTCTACAAAATAGAATTGGAGTTTATACAGTCGTTATTTCTAGTGGAGATACATCTATTACTTCTGAGCCATTTACAATAGATAGGATTCTATCTAATGATGATTTTATCAAGGCTAATTACATCAAAATATATCCAAATCCGACTACTTCTTTATTGAATATAGAATTGAATACAATTTTGAATGCAAGTGAAGTAACTTTAGTAAATGCTTTGGGAATGGAACTACAAACAACAAAAATCATCAATTCTGATAAAATCACTCTTGATTTGAATAACTTGAGTAACGGAATTTATTTTGTGAAAATCATTTCTCAAAAAGGAATTTTCTATAAAAAAGTAGTTTTGAAAAAGTAATTTTTAGCATTTTTAAAAAGAATAAAAAAAGTCATCAGCAAATTTGTTTTGTTGATGACTTTTTTGCTTTGTAAGAAATATTAATAGTTAATTTTTAGAAAACTCCATCTATAAAATTGTGAAATAGTAGAATTTTTCTCATTTAAAGAATAATTTAAATATGAAAATTATAACCTTGATGACTTAAAAAAAAATTAAAAATTGCACAATTTTTTAAGTCATTGTATATTTTATTTGTAGCAGAAGCGTTTATAGTTTAAATTACACAGCGATTGCACTAAGATTAAAAATAATTGCATAATTTTGCTATCCATCTTCATTTTTTGTTGTCGTATGCTTTGTGTAAAAAGTAGTCCATTTTTTGCCTATTTAAGTTTATTTCTACTCTTTTAAGTTTATTCGATGTTTATAAAATTACTTTCTCAGAAACTACATAAAACAAATTTGATTACTAAATTTCTATCAAAAACTATATTTATCTTTCTACTGAGTCTTTTATTTAGCTTTATTACTTTGCCTTCTAAAGCACAATACTCAGCGACAAAAGTAAAAATTGCTTTGATTGTTCATTTTATTGAACACACAAAATTTCCCCCTGAGGCTTTTAAGAGTCCAAAAGAAATGATACAAATCGGAATCTTAGGTGATGACCCTTTTGGTGACGAATTAGAATCTTTTCTTATGCACTACAAAATAAATGGACGTGGTTTGCGTGTTCGCAGAAAGAAAAATGCTTCTGATTTGTGGGGCTGTCAAGTGATTTATATCAGTCAATCTGAGCAAAGCAAACTAACTGATATTTTAGATTATTTCAGAAGATATCCAACACTTACTATCGGAGATAATTTAAAAGGCTTTATAGAACAATGTGGAATCATTAATTTTGTAACAGTAGATAAGAAACCCTACCGTTTCGAACTCAATATTGAAGCTGCTCAAAAATCAAATCTTGGTTTGGATGTAGGACTTTTCAGAATGGCACAACGTATTGTAGCTTGTCCCTAAGATGTTTTTTACATTGATTTATCAAACACTTCCTATATCAAGTTTTGATATAGGAAATGTTTGATAAATAGATAGTTCTAAATTTATTCTTTAACTACTTTGATTATTCGTTTGGTAGTAGTAAATATTTCTATAAAATATACTCCTGTTTTTTGTTTTTTCAAATCTATACTAATAGATAAATTATTTCTTTGATTATAATGTTCTTCTTGATGTAATTCTCTTCCCAAAACATCTATAATTCGAATTTGTACTTTCTCTTGATATCCCATATTATCAATCTGTAATGTAAACTTAGAGGAAGTAGGATTAGGAAAGGCTTTTATTTCAACTTTCTCAAGACTACGTACTGCCATTTTGTTTTTTTGTTGAGTAGTAGTGGAGTAAGGTGTATTTTTTACCTCACCTTTTTGGCATTTGCTAGGTTGTTGTAAGAACTCTGTTTCTTTTACATTTCCTAAAAAAGCATCTCCAGAACCTCCATAAGTAATAGATCCATCAGATGCTCCCCAATAATTATGTTCGGCAAAAGCAACTCCTTGACTTGCATCAATTGCATAATTATTACTTTCAAAATTATTCTCTTTCAAAAATGCTTCTGCATTGATTAGTTTAACACCTATATTATTTTTCATAAAGTTATTACAATAAACTTCAGCGTTATTAGTTTCTTTAAGCTCTATTGCATTTTCCCAGTTTATAAAATTCATTTGGTGCAAAAACGATTTATCCACTTTATGGATTTGTAAAGCCATGGAATTTTGATGGTTATCAGCAAAAAAGTTAAGATATCTTACTTCCAAAAACTCATTAATAGAATGTAAACCAATAGGATAATCAAGATTTAGCCCACTTTCATTTAAAATTACATTAGCTCCAGAAGAATTTATTGGATCAGAAATAATTACTTTTTCAGCATTTGTTATTTCTAGAATACGTTGTGGATTAAGGTTATTTTTTCCAAATTTATTATCAGCGATAAAAAGTCCTCCGTCTAATCTCTTTTGTTCTACATTATACAACTTAATAGCAGGAAAAACACCATTATCATTACTCATAAAACCACTATCTACAAAATCATTTGATACAATGGAAATATCAGTAATATGACTAGCATTCACAGAAATATTTCTACCTCTAGCTTTTATTTTATTTATTTCTATGTTTTGAGAATTGTTTATACTTATACTTACTCCACCCACTTGTGAGGTGCTTAAGTCTATTTTTTTTATGAACAGATTGGCTATATTATCAAACATCAAAGGGTGTTCTGTATCCAATCCACTATTATTCATAATAATATTAGGATTATCTACTTTTTGACTAGATATAGAAATATATTCTGCATTTCTTATCCATAAAATAGTTGTAGGAGGTGAAAGCTGATAACTTCCAAAATCGTTTTCGCTCATAAAAACACCACCTCTCAAAGTATTAGAACTAATATTTTTTAATATAATAGCTGCTCCTCCTATAAAAAAGCCTACTCCTGCATCTCTAAAATCATTGTTTAGGATTTGTATATCTCTAACATTAATAGCTTGTACTGAAGCTAATCTTTTTCTTGCACTAGTCCTTACAATACTAATATTTTCAGAATCAGCAATATCAAAAGCAATACCTTCAAAAATACTATTCTGATCAGCAGTAACATCTATATTACTAATAGATAAATTATTGATTTCCCTTAAAATAAAAGGACTAGTAGCTCCCAAACCACCTCTATCAATAATAATGTTAGTATTGTTATTATAATAACTTCTTCTAGTATCAATTTTTATGTTATTAGCTTTTGTGATACGAAATATATTTTGAACATCGTGAAGATAATTTCCATATCTATTTCCATTAATATACAAGCCTCCTATGATATTTTTACTGTGTATAGTATTCAAATTTATTGCAGCTCCATCAATAGCAAGATTTCCTAAATCAAAACCACTATCTCTTAAATCATTGTATTGAATACTAATATCTGTACAGTTTTGGGCTATGATGCCATTATTTCTGTTACGAATTGTTAGATAATTTAAAATAATATTTTTACTATCTATAATATTTATTCCACATGAACGAGAGTCTTCAATGGTTGAGGGAACAGTATTAGCACTTAGATTAAGATAACTAACTTGTAGGTTTTCAATGTCTTTCAAGTAAATAGGATTTTCAACATTCATTCCGTTTGTAATATTAATATTTCCTCCTGAAGTAGAAATAGTAATATTTTTAGCTTTTTCCAAATATAATAAACGAGCTATTTTTGGAGAAGTATTGGTTGGATTTAGATACCCAAATTTATTTCCTGAAATATACACTCCTCCTATTAAATTGTTAGCTGTAAGATTATTAAGATAAATAGCTGCTGACAAACCACTACTAAAATATAATCCAGAACTTCTTAAATCATTATTTATAATTTTAATATCAGTAATATTATTTCCCACAATGGCATTTCTTTTATTTGAAATATTATTTTTTTCTATTACTACTGCTTTACAATTGTAAAGCTCTATACCATCTTTAGGAAAGGAGGGATAATTACTCATTATTTTTAATCCTTTTATAGTAAGATTAGATAAATTTTGGGCTTTTATTATACTCCCTGCATACCAATTCAGAGTTACACGAGGTGTTAAAGCATAATTGTAGGTTGGGGAAGAAGTACCATCTATAAAAACACCTTCTGTAATTAGTAATTCAGATTGAAGATAAATTGTACCTTCTACATCAAACTTTATTGTATCTATACCCTGAACAAAGTTGGCTATCACTAAACATCCTCTCAGAGAACCTGATCCTGTATTGTTGAGGTTTGTTACAGTATAAATATTTCCAAATGTAGTAGATAAAAATAAGAGGTTAAATAAAAAAGCAAAGCAAGACACACAAATAATTTTTTGAAGAGAAAACAGGTATCCAATTGGTTGTAAAGGAGAACGAAACATAAAATGAAAGGTTAATTTTGATAAAAAAATAAAAAGAGTTAATAACTCTCTTTTTCCTACTACAATTTTTCAATAAAAAAAAGGTCAAAATTATTTTCCTAAAAATTATGGAATTTCTATTTGTTTTGCATCTTATCAATAAAATAAGACAATAGTGACAAATTATTCATAAAAATTTCCTAATTTACCTATTATTAGTACATCAATTATGCAACTCAAATTTTTTCGTATGTGGCACTTACTTGCAGGCGCAGCTCTAACAGCAGGCGCAGTTACTCTTTGGGGTTTTCGTTCAAAAACTGGTGACGAATGGCTCAAAAAACTAACAGAAATAAATAACACTTTTCAAGAAAAATATAGCTCTGAAAGAGTTTATTTACATTTAGACAAACCATTTTACAAACCGTCAGAAACAATTTGGTTTCAAGCCTACGTCCAAGACGAAGCAACTTTAAAACCTTCAAAAAGGAGCGATATTTTGCACGTCGAATTTATTGACCCAAAAGGAAACGTAGCAAAAAAGATTCAATTAATTTTGGAAGATGGTACAGCATCAGGCGAATTTGACCTGACAGAAGATGCAGCAGGAGGATTATATAAAATAAAAGCCTACACAAAATGGCAAGAAAATTTTGTAATAGAAGAAAGTGATAAAAAAGATCAAAACGGCAATCCACTCATTTTTGAAAAGGAAATAACTGTTCAGAAAGTAGTTTTGCCTCGCTTAAAAATGAAACTAGATTTTGAAAAAGATGCCTATGGTGCTGGCGACAAAGTAGAGGCAAATTTAGATTTGCAAAGCCTGACAAATGAAGCTCTTGCAGACAAAGAAGTCGATTTTGTAGTGAGTTTGAAAGGTCAAGTTATTTCAAAATCAAAAGCTAAAACAGATGCAGCAGGAAAAACAGTTATTTCCTTCGAACTTCCTAAAAAACTAGATACAGCCGACGGACTTTTGAATGTATTACTTTCTCACAACGGACAAACAGAATCTATTTCTCGTTCTATTCCTTTAGCAAATACCGTTTTTGATTTGCAATTTTTTCCAGAAGGAGGAGATATTTTGGCAAACACTTCTTCAAATATAGCTTTTTGGTGTAAAGACGAATTTGGAAAACCTGCTGATGTTCAAGGAATTATTATAGATTCTAAAGGAAAAGAAGTGGGTAATTTTTCATCATTTCATAAAGGAATGGGAAATTTTGAGCTTGAAGCTAAAAAAGGAGAAGTTTACACAGCCCAAATTACAAGTCCAAAAGGAGTAGAAACGAGTTACAAATTACCCGAAACAGTAGAAATCGGGTATGGATTAAAATTAAACTTTCCTATTTCGAAATCTGATAAAGAAAAGACGTATGATACTTCAAATTTGAAGTTTTCTATCTACTCTCCTGTAATGGAAGAAGTATTTTTAGTTGGAACACTGCGTGGAGAGATTATTTTTTCAAAGAAAGTTTCTGTCAAAAAAGGAGAGAATACTATCAACATTCCGACAGATGAAATGCCTATTGGTGTAGCTAATTTTACACTTTTTGATTCTAAAAAAATAGAACGAGCAGAGCGTTTGGTTTTCTTGAATACAGAAAAACAGCTTAATATTGAAGTAAAATCAGACAAAGATAATTACCAACCTCGTGAAAAAGTTACCTTAGATATTAAAGTTACAGACCACAGAGGAATTCCGATGCCAGCAAATATTTCCCTTTCTGTTGTCGATGATAAATTGCTTTCTTTCGCTGATGACAAATCTAGTCATATTCTTTCACATCTTTTATTAGAAGCTGATTTGAAAGGAGAAGTCAAAGAACCTCGTTTTTACTTTGATAAGGAGGAAGAGAAAGCTGCACAAGCTAGAGATTTATTGATGCTTACTCACGGTTGGAGAAAATTTACTTGGGAACAGATTCAAAAATCGTCTATCACTTTGAAATACAATGCAGAAAAAAGTATTATTGCAGGATATGTAAAAAATGATAGTGGAAAATTTGTTCAAGACATAAAAGTAGAAATAGAAGGTACAACCATTTCTACCAAAACAGACAAAAAAGGCTATTTTGAATTCAAGAATTATAAACTCTATGAACCAATTACTTTAAAGGTATCTAATAGCTCTAAAACCATATCTCAGACTCAATATGTTCCAGCATATTCTCAAACCTACTCAATTCAATTATTTGATGCAAAAAAAATGAGGACTCGTAGACAAGCTCTAGGGGTAAATATGCCTATGATGGCAATGCAAGAAATGCGTGCAGGTGGTGGAGAAAAAGATGTAGAATTCGATGATGGAGTTGTAATGGCAGAAATGCCAAAAAATGAAATGAAAGGAGATATTTTAGAAGACGAAATTGCAATTCTTGATAATGCTCCTGTTGTGGAAATAGCTGATAAAGAGGAAGTAGCAGAGGTAGAAGAGGAATTAAATGAAGTCATCATAATGGACAGAAGACGAGAGGATTTTGGTAAAATGAATAAAAAAATTGCAAAAGAAGAAAAACCAAACCTTCCAGTCATAACTTATCATCGTGCTAGAGTTTTTCCTAAAGTAGATTATTCCACCAAAAATAATGAGAAAGAAGGCGAAACTAAATCTAAATCAAGAACTGATTTTAGAAGCACCATTTTTTGGAGTGGAAATATAAAAGTTGATGCAAAAGGAAAATCACAAGTAGAATTTTATGCTTCTGATGAAATTACGGCTTTCCGTGCTATCTGTGAAGGAATTGCAACAGACGGAGGAATTGGAAGAACTGAAAGTGTTTTTTATACACAATTACCTTTTAGTTTAGATACAAAATTGCCTTTATTTATGTCAATGGGAGATAAAATTTCTATTCCTTTAATGTTACAAAACAATACTGAAAAAGAATTGAGTGGTAGCGTTTTGGCAGATTATCCTTCTTCTTGGATTCCTGTAAAAGAAAGTGCTTGGAAAAGTAGAATCACTTTACAACCCAATGAAACAAAGATTGTCAATATGGATTTCTTGATTGAAAACGAAGCTGGGAAAGGTAAATTTATTGTTCAGTTTGTCGGACAAAATGGAGTTCAAGACCGTTTTGAGCAAGAAGTCGAAGTCTTTTCAAAAGGATTTCCTGCTGCCATTGCTTTATCTGGAGAAAGTGTTGATAAAACCTATTCGTTTGAAATTGCAAGTCCTGTAATGGGAACAAGTAAAGCAACTTTTACAGCTTTTCCTTCTGTTTTGGATGATCTTTTGGCAGGAATTGAATCTATTTTGAGAGAGCCGTATGGTTGTTTTGAGCAAACTTCATCTTCTACTTATCCAAATCTTTTGGTAATGGATTATCTTTCTGTTCAAAAAAATCTAACTACAGAACAACAAACAGCCTTAGATAAAGCAAAAGATTTGACAGAAAGAGGTTACAAACGCCTAATTTCTTTCGAATCGAAAGACAAAGGTTACGAATGGTTTGGCGCAAATCCTGCTCATGAAGCTCTAACAGCTTATGGCTTGATGGAATTTAAAGACATGGCAGCCGTTACAGGAAATTTAGTTGATGAGCAAATGCTAACCAGAACGACCAACTGGCTGATGGAACGTAAAGATGGAAAAGGTGGATTTAAGCGCAATTCAAGAGCTTTAGATGCTTTTGGTGGTGCAGATGATGACATCACAAATGCCTACATTACCTATTCCCTTTCAGAAGCTGGCTTTAAGGATATTAAAGCAGAGGCAGAAGCAGCATATCAAAATGCAATTGAATCTGAAGATCCTTATTTGATTGGACTTGTAGTAAATACGTTACAGAATTTGAATGATAATCGTTCTGAAAAACTTTTGGAAACTCTTATTTTACTTCAAAAAGAAGAAGGACAATGGGAAGGAACAAAACATTCCATCACTCGCTCAACAGGTCAAGGACTGACAGCCGAAACGACTTCTTTAGCTTTACTTGCAATTATGAAATCAGAGAAAAAACGAATGCCTATTTTACAAAATGGTGTAAAATATTTAGTAGGTTCTCGTTCGCCTTATGGTGGTTTTGGAAATACACAAAGTACCGTTTTGGCTCTCAAATCTTTGACCACGTATGCAAAATATGCACAAAGAACTCCTGAAAGTGGCGATATTGAAATCTATGTAAATGGCTCAAAAATCAGTACAGCACACTACGAAGCAGGAGAGCAAAATGCTATTGAAGTAAATAATTTAGGAAAGCATTTGAAGGCTGGCAAAAACACTGTTCGTATTAATTATGTAGGTGTAAAAGAACCTTTGCCTTATACATTTTCGGCAGAATGGTTTACAGATTTACCAAAAAGTAGTGATAAATGCAGTGTAAAATTAGAAACGTCATTGGCTAAAAGTAAAGTAAAAATAGGCGAAACAGTTAGGCTTACAACCACTTTAGAAAACACAACTAAAGAAGGCTTGCCGATGACAATAGCGATTGTAGGCTTACCAGGGGGACTTTCTGCACAGCCTTGGCAACTCAAAGAACTCATAGAAAAAAACAAAGTTGATTTTTATGAAATTCGTGAGCATAGTGTCATTTTTTATTACCGTCAGATGACTCCAAACGAGAAAAAAGTTATTCATCTTGATTTGAAGGCAGATTTGGCAGGAGAATATGAAGGAGCAGCCTCTTCGGCTTATCTCTATTATACTTCTGAATTTAAAGACTGGAAAAAAGGTATTTCAGTTATCAGTCAGCAGTAAACAGTTATCAGTTAAATTCAACTTTAATACAAAACGGCTATTCATTTTTTTATGGATAGCCGTTTTTTTCTTGATTAGGAATAAAAATTAATTAAAGCACTCTTTTTACAAACTCTAAATTATTGATAATTTAAAATCTTAATTCGTAATTGTTCCTTAGCTCTATTTTACTTTCAAACTTGAGTTACCCTAAGTTTTTTAGATTTTCCTCTCTGCCTAATTTTTTTAACAAATCCCTAAATAAATAAGTCAAAGGAGTGTTTTGTAGTCGTAGTGAAGTATCCTCATGGCTAACTACACAATAAAAAGGAAGAAGACCATTATTCTTTCTTTGATTAAAATATAATTATTCATTGTTTTTATTTTAAATTATCCATTTATTATACGTATTTTATTCAAGGGTTAGTTAAGAATTATACGTCTTAAAATTCATAAATAAGGCTATAATAGAGTTTTTTTTAAAATAAAAAATAATAGATAATTTAAAGAATCTAAATTTGAATTTAATAAAAAATATAATTAACTTCATTAATGTTTATTAGCTCATCTAATTTTTCAAACCTTCCCTACATCTCTATGAAAAACTATATTTCAATTTTATTTATGTTGTTCGTCTTTTTTATTTCTACTACTACACAAGCTACTCGTGTTTTGTGTTCTACTGTAGTAAGTACAAATGCCGATTTGGGGACAGGTTCTCTAAGAGAGGCTATTTCGTGTGCTAATTCTGGCGAAACCATCACTTTTGATGCTGCCTTAGCAGGTCAGACCATAACACTTGCTTCTACTTTAGAAATTCCGATAGGAAAAAATCTAATTATTGATGGTTCAAATGCTCCAAACCTTACTTTAAGTGGAAATAATAGCGTTCGTATTTTAAGATTAAACTCTACCTCTATTAATCCTACTTCACTAACTATAAAAAATTTACGCTTCATAAATGGGCGAACAGTAGAATATGGAGGGGCAATTCGAACTACACATCAAGGTATTTTGAGAGTTGAAGATTGTCATTTTTCTACTAATCGTGCAGACCAAGGTGGAAGTGCAATCTTTAATCATTTTGAAGGAACTTCTACGATACTCAACTGTACTTTTGACCAAAATACTTCTGTTGCGCTTAATAATGAAAGAGGTTCGACGGTTATGTTGTGGGGTCCTAAAGCACACATAATAAGAAATTGTACTTTTACAAATAATAAAGGCATAAATGGAGCTGCCATTAATGGCTTGAATTCTTCTCTTACAGTGGAAGATTGCATTTTTAGAGGAAATACTACCGAAGATGCTTTTTATGATAATGGAAATCCAAATCCATTTTTGAGAGGATTTGGAGGCTGTATTTATACAGATAGAGCAAGTAATGCAGCTAATATAGACAATGGAGATATAGAAATAAGAAGATGTATTTTTGAAGATAATATAGCTCAATCCGATGGAGGAGCTTTGCATTTGTATGCTGATGAGACAGATAAAGTAACAGTAGAAGATTGTTATTTTAATAATAATGAAGCTAGAAGACTTCCCAATAGTATGGGTGCAGATACTGGTGGTGGAGGTGGTGCATTAGAACACATGAATAATTCTCTCAACAGAGGTTTTACAGTCAAAAATTGCACTTTTTCTAATAACCGTGCTGCTGCTACTGGAGGAGCTATTCGTGCTGATTTTGTAGATACAGAAATCATAAATTGTACTTTTTATAATAATAAGGCATTGCTAACTACTCTAACTGGAGGAACTTCTGCTAATGGTGGAGCAGTTGCTTTTTATCAAATGAGTGCAGCTAGAGATTTGAGAATTACCAACTGTACGTTTGCTAATAATCACGCAGGCTGGGTAGGGGGAGCTTTATTAGCACCTACTTATACAAAAATCAAGAATAATATTTTTTATCAGAATACTGCTGCAAACGGAGGAAATACGTGGAATATCCAACAACATTCTTCTAATGCTATGAATGATTTGGGAAATAATATTCAGTTTCCTAATAAGTTTACTAATAATGCCAATGATTATAATGTATCTAATTCTGTTACGATTGCAAACCCTTTATTGGAAGCCATTGCTGATAATGGAGGAATTTCTCCTACTATGATGTTACAACCTACAAGTCCAGCTATTGATACAGGTGCAGGATGTACTTCTACTGACCAGCGAGGAGTTGCACGAGTAGGACAATGTGATATTGGGGCAGTAGAGTTTGAAGATCCTCCTCTTCCTGCTGATATTGAGAATGGTGTACTTCTAAATTGTGGTATGACAGAAGCACAAGCTATTGCTGCTGGAGGTGCTACACTTACTTTTGGAGGTTCTTCTTATTATATTGGTTATCGTCAAGTAAGTGCAAATAATCAAAACCCTATCTTGCTTAAATATACAAGTGGTATTTTGGATTGGTGTAGAGAAGATTATGAAACAACTAATGACGACGGAAAAGGCTATGGACTTTTTTGGTCAGGAACAGATTTATATGCTGTTTTTTCAGCGACAGGAACACAACCTGGACTTAATTATACTCGCTTTACCACAGCAGGCTGGCTAACAAGCTATGGACAAGGAGGAGGGGCAAAAGTATCCATTATTTTTAAAATAAATACAACAACAGGAGAAGGTATTTTGAATAATGGAACATATATAAAATCTGTTTTGAGTAGTGGAAATGCCAATACTTTAGTAGTAAACGACATGTATTTGAATGGAGATAATAATTTAGTTGTTCGGGCAGATTCGTGGTTTAGTCCATTAAAAATAGACCGAACTCGTATGACACAAATCGGAACAGGAGGTTCACCTCACGATTATACCATCATTTTCACTCCAAACCTTCAAACAGCTGTTTGTGCCTCAGCAGTAGGTTGGGACAATGGAACAGGAATCGATTGTACCACAACTGTCCCTACTTCTTGCATTATTTCTGCTATTACAACAGCCACTCAAACCACTTGTGATATTACAACTAATAAATATACTCAAGAAATAATCGTTACTTATACCGATGCGCCTTCAACAGGGTTTTTGGTAGTCAATGGACAAAATTTTCCGATTACTTCAAGTCCTCAAACCGTTACCCTTACCAATTTAGATGCTAATGGAAATGTAGTTGATGTAACTGCTTCTTTTTCAACAGTAGCAAGTTGTAATTTAACAGAAAATGGACTTTTTACTGCGCCTATATCTTGTTCTGATGATGTATTGAATGTAAATCAAACTACTGTTTTTAGTTCTATTCAAGCTGCTGTTGATGCTGCAAATCCCAACGATGTACTCAAAATTCTTACTAATCGTCGCTATGATGAAGATGTAGTAATTGATAAAACCTTGTTTCTTACTTCTGATGCAACTTCTTACAATCAAATAGAAATTGACCAAATCAAAGTAAATAATGGAAATAGACTTACTATTACAGGAAAAATGTCTGTTTTAGAACTTGTTCATTTAGAAGCTACTAGTGAAATGATAATTGATGGAAGTACAGAATTTGCGCTTCGCTCAACAGTCACAGGAACAGCCATGGTTATAAATGATGCTGATGATAATACTATTCAAGGAAATGTGATTATGGAAAGATACTTGCCTACTCCTTCTACCATTCCTGCTTCTGGGGGAATTGGTTTTGATGGAAAAGCCTATCATTTATTTTCTTCTCCTTTCTCTAATGCAGCTATTAATCAATTTGCTCCTTATATGGATTTGATTTTGAATATAAACTATAATACGGCTGCCGAACCTGCTTATACTCGTCCATATCCTACTTTTTTTATCTATGATGAAACCAATGCAGGTGCATCAACGAGTGCGTTTTATGATGAGTTTATCTCTAATTATCGTGTTCCTACCTCTACTGCTACTGATTTGTTAGAAGTTGGAAAAGGCTATCAAGCTAATATTGCTACTGAGCAAACTCTAAAATTTAATGGAAATCTTAATAATGGTATTTATACTATTAATCTTACAAATAGTGGTGGAAGTTTGCCTCAACAAGGTTATAATTTAGTAGGAAATCCTTATCCTTCTCCTTTAGATTGGGAAAAAGTAATAGCTGACAATACAGGAAATAATAATCTTGCAAATACAATTTATTTGGACATTCCTACCAGTCAGTACAATGGTACTTTTGCCTATTATGTAGCTGGAACAGGTGTAGGTATAAATGGAGGAACAAAAGATATTGCAGCAGCACAAGGATTTTTTGTACAAGCTACTGCACCCACAGGAACATTGGAATTGAAAAATGAAGACCGTCCGACTACTTATCAAGATACTCGTTTCTTCAAAACTTCTCAAACACAAGGCTTAAAAGAAGGATTAATCAAATTAGGCATTACTAAAGATAATAAAACAGATGAAACAGCTATTTATTTTATAGAAGGAGCAACTCAAAATTTTGATTCCAAATACGATGCGCTCAAAATCTATAAGCAAAATAGTAATTTTGCTACTTTATATTCTTATAATACTGAAAATAAAGTTTTTGCCATCAATGGACTAGATGCGTTTGATGAAACTCTACAAATTCCTTTAGCCATAAATGTAGTAGAAGCAGGAAAACACATCATTGGTATTAGAGAAATTAAGTATTTTCATTCTTTGAGTGAGTTATATTTGTATGATTCTTTAACCGAAACGTTGCACAATCTAAAAGAAGAAAAAGAATATGAATTTTTAGCTGAAAAAGGAAATGATGTAAAACGTTTTGTTTTGCTATTCAAAAAACCATCAATAACTGCTTTTTCTGAGCAAAATCAATTAGTTGTTTATCCAAATCCTGCTTCTGAAACAGTATCGTACAGTCTAAAAACAGCTACTCAAGAAAGTTATAAACTTCAACTTATAGATGCTTTGGGTAGAATTGTTTGGGAAATACAACAAGAAAAAGAAGGTGCATTTTTGGAAGGAATGATTGATATGAATAATTATTCGAATGGAATCTATTTATTGCAAATTTCGAATAATGAAAAAACTATCAGTAAACGTATCGTTAAAGAGTAAAAAAGAGTCTATATAAGTAGCAATCAAATTTTAATACAAAAAAGGCTATTCATTTTTTTGATGGATAGCCATTTTTTGCTTCTTATTCAAAGATAAATCAATATTTTTTCGTCTCCATAGCTAAGACAGAAAAATATTATTCTAAATGCCTTACAAAACGAACAAAATCATTTTCATTTTCAGGATTTTTCATAACATCATAAATAGCAAATGTTTCTAATGGAGTTATTCCAATAAAATCTGAAACTGATATGTATTGGAAAAAATAAATCATCTACACTTTTTTCACTAAAAAGATATTCATTTTGGGTGTATAATTTGAATGAGTGATTTATTATTCTTGTTTTATTTTTTATTTTCACGTTTTTCTAAACTCTCCTAATGATTACTACTCAACTCGTTTGTTGTAAATGTGGCTTCAAAAACTTGGTGGGTAATAAAAGTATGTGATTTTTGGAAAAATTATTAAAAATACTGTCTACTTGCAAGAACATATACTCTGTTATATTGGAGATGTTTTTTTATTTTAATTAATAATTTTTAACAAATCCATTTTTCTGCAATAAAAAAGTCGTTTTTATGTTATGAAAATCATTTTGTAATTACAACACGTTCTGTGATTGTTGTTTCATGAGTTTGTATTTTCAGTATGTATATTCCTGTACAGTTGAGTTATTTAGCTTTTTTACTAAATACTCATCTAAAAGTTGTTGCTTGACTTTATATATTGATAATTTTGCTCTTAGTTTTAAAAATACTCAGAAAATTTGGTTTAGTTTATGAAGTAAAAAATAGCTAGAGTTGAAAGTTTTAGAAAAAAAAACAAAGTCAATTTTATAAAGCAAAACGACTTAAACATTTGATTATAAAAGTGTTATAGAATAACAAACTTCTTTTTCAAACTTGTATATTCTTTTTTTGCACTATTTTATCAAATAAATCTCTAAAATTAGTTTGTATTTTAGAAAAACATTCTTACCTTTGCACTCGCAATAACAACAAAAGAATGTTATTAATTTGTACTGGACTCGTAGCTCAATTGAATAGAGCACTACATTACGGCTGTAGAGGTTACAGGTTTGACTCCTGTCGGGTTCACAAGTTTATGTTTAGTTGTTGGTGGAAACATCAACAACTACATAAAATTATTTTGGAACTATTTATTATTTTGAGTAGTTTTGTAAATAGTTACAGATTGATAAAAAAAATATAACAAATTGTAATTGCATTCGTTTTTAAGTAAACGAATTAGTTAAAAAAAATGGACTCGTAGCTCAATTGAATAGAGCACTACATTACGGCTGTAGAGGTTACAGGTTTGACTCCTGTCGGGTTCACAATTTCAGTATTTTTTAATACGCTCAAAACCCTGTTTAGATAATCTAAACAGGGTTTTTTTTTGGTTACACTTTTTCACAATTTGTAAAAAGCCTTAGAAATATTTTTTGATTCCATAGTGTAGCTTATAAGTAAGGAAGTTCGTACATTGTTAGTGTATGTCTATTGTTAGTTAGTCGCAAACTGAAAATAAAGATAAGAGTAACACTTTTCTTCGCTTTTTCTGAAAATAGTAGTCCGATAAAAACACAAATACACGGCTGGGCAAAGCCAAGCCTTTAGGTTTGTAGTAGATAAAATAGATGTAATTTCTTATCTTGTATTTAAGAATTCATCTAGTAGGAAGAGAACCTATAGCCGAGCCAGACTATAAAAATCTATCTCTCGAAACAGCCTCTTCCTACCTTTATTCAATCTCAAACTCAAATAGTTTTCGGAGTATTTTTATTGACCTAAAAATAAACTCATTAGATAAGGTTTTAAGTCTGATTGAATACGATGAATCACTTTTTAAATTAGGTAACTCTAAATTAACTTATTTATGCAAACTTACCAAAATTTTATAGGCATTGATGTGAGCAAAGAACATTTAGATATTGCTATTCTTCAAGAAGGAGAAGTAGTAAATCATAAACGCATTGAGAACAATTTGAACGCAATACAGACCTATCTTTTTTCTTTTCAAGACCTTTATGAGCTAGAGAAAAGTTTGTTTTGTATGGAACATACAGGAATGTATATCAACTGGCTTGTCATTGCTTTGATGGAATTTAATTGTGCCATTTGGGTAGAAAATGCCATTCAAATTAAACGTTCTATGGGTGTCAAAAAGCTTAAAAATGACAAAGCTGATGCTGAAAATATCGGAGCTTATGCCTTTCGTTTTCAAGACAAAGCGAACTTATATATTCCTCCTACTCAAGAACTAGAAACCCTAAAAACCTTGCAGACACTACGAAAAAAGCTAGTTACTCACAGACAGGAGCTAGAAACTTACGTTGGTGAGCAGAGCCAATTTAGCAAAGCGTCTATTCAGCAGCTTCTAGAGGAAAGCTCTAAAACAACGTTGGAACACTTTAGCCTTCGCATAGAAGAAATAGAAAAGCAGATGCATCAAATTATTCAAGAGGATGCTGAATTGAAAGAACTCTATCGGCTCACCACTTCTGTAGTAGGTGTTGGAAAAGTAACAGCGATTCAGTTACTGGTAGCTACTGATGGTTTTACCAAATTTGATACTGCCAAACAACTCGCTTCTTATTGTGGTGTTGTGCCTTTTGAAAACTCTTCTGGGAAATTTAAAGGCAGGGCAAGAGTATCAAAAATGGCTAATAAAACCCTCAAAACAGCCTTGCACATGTGCGCTTTATCTGCTATGAAAGTAGAGGGGGAGATGAGAGAGTATTACCTAAGAAAAGTAGCAGAAGGCAAGAATAAAATGAGTGTTATTAATGCCTTACGAAATAAAATTATACAACGCATTTTTGCCTGTGTAAAAAACAAAACGCTATATGATAGAAACGGAATAAATTTTAACAATTTTTCTAAAGGATAGGCTTGGTTTTACCATAGTTTTCGAGAGCTATTTTTTGTATCTTGCCAAGGAGAGCTGGGAAAACATTTGATTTGTTAGCTCAAGAAGAGAATCTTGACCCAGAAAAATTAGAAACTTTAATTAATCAAAGATTATCTATTTATGGGCAAAACCTCTCAAAGAGATGATATACTTAATGCAGTAATCGGAATTATAGGATTATCACAACGCAAGATACTAGCAGAGAGAATTATAAACAAAATTGATGATTTTGTTGATACTTATGAGAAGTAAACAATCTACTTCAATTAATTGGAAAATATACTTCTATCATAAAAAATAATTCAAACTATAAATTACATTAAAATGACATTAATATCTGATTGGATAGCAAAAACAAATGAAGAAATTAGTTCAGTACCTAATCAGAGTAATGAGCAATATCATCGTTTTGTTCAACTTTATTTTTTGTTGAATAATCTTCTCAAAAAGAGTAATCTTAGTAATCCACCTATTAAAAGAGCCGATTCTGGATTAATCACAGATTATTTGCCAACATATTTAGAAAGCAATTGGCAACAAATTAGTAGTGATAGTAGTATAGAAGAAAGCTGTTATAGAATATATCTATCATTAAATTATAACTTCTCTTTAATGCTTGAAAACAATTTTTATGCAAACACAACAGCAACATCTTCATCTCCTATATCAGTCATAAAGACACAAAACATCTCATATAAAAGTACTACTCATAGTAGAATTAATTATACAATTACTGACGAGGATTTCAAAGTTTTTTCATTAATCCTTAATTATGGGGGGAAATATAAACAAAAACGATTAAAAGAATTAATGGAGGGAGCTTTGAAAGTTATATATGCTGTTAGAAATAATTATTATCATGGAGGTAAAACAGATTCATCAACACAAAAAAAGCTATTAAATCTAATTAATATTTGTATTGTCAATGTAATTGAAGTTTTAATATTGACAGAAAAATTATTGAATCCTAATGATAATACTTGGAATTTGGGAAGTGATTGGGAAACAATACGAATAGATTTAAATAATAGTCTTCAAAATATTGTAAAAGAAAAGATAATTAGCTTTTACAATAATGACGATGAACGTGATGACAGATTAAGATGGAAACACCTTCTTGATGAAGAAAACTTAGAAATATTACGCCTTCCTTATTATTTTATACTTCTTGAAAAGCAGAAAATTACAATAGAAAGTTGTACTCACAAAAATTATAAAGATGTTATTGATGCTGTTAATGAGATTAGCAACTTTCTATCTATACGAAGTCGTATTAGTTGGGACGGTTTAGATAATAAATATAGGAATACTTTGCGTCAAAAAAGAAATTCTATTTTTCACGGAAATGAAAATAGTAGTTTAGAAGACATAAGAACAGAAATAAATGAAAATAACGAAGATTTACGTAATTTAATGACAAAAGTTGATGAGTTTTTAAACAATTTTAATTAAGAAATATAAAACAACGCCTATTCTTTTTCTGAGGGTAGGCATTTTTGCATTATAAAAAGGCTATTTCATTGACTTTAAAGCCATAATATAAATTTCAAACAATCTATTGAATAAATAGTGTGCATAACCTATTGCATTAATTTTATATTAAAAATCTTAGTTTTTTTAAACATAGTTGTGATTTATACAATTATTTATTATAATTGTACAATTAATTAAGTTTATGATAAACTAATTAATGTGATTTCACAATTTTCCAATCAATCCTTTTACAACTATGTTAAAATTAAATCTGTTATTTTTTGTATTTGCAATCGCCTTATGTTTTACTTCATGTCAAGAAAACAATGAAGTTAGTCCCAACAATTATACAATTGAATCTCTAGTTGAAGCTGGAGGGCTAGACAATCTTACAGTTCAAAATTATATTAAAAAATTGTATAAATTACGAGCTGATGGTAGTTTAACAGACAAGGAAATTGAATCTGTTGGCAACAGAAATGAACCTAATTTAGAATTAGCTTTGTTGGTAACAAGTCAGTTTAAAGAAGCTAATATTCTTTGGATTAATTCTGCATCAGAAGATAATGGTAACAATGAAAAGATAGAAGCTACTTACTATACTGGTACAGGAGGAGATAGTAAATGGTGTTTGAATTGTTTCTGTACAAAGTATCCAGCAAAGAAACTTAGTAGTAATTTTGGCTCATTAAATTGTAATGAAGTACCAATCAGCAATTCTATCTACTGGAAGAGATGTTCAGATATAGACTGCAATAACACTTGTAATTAATTTCTCTGTAAAAAGCATAAAAAAACGCCTATTCTTTTTTTGAGAATAGGCGTTTTTTTATGCTTAATATTCAAGTGAGATACCGTCCAAATGCTCTCTAATAAACCTCAAGTCCTTAGAGAAAAACATATTTTTGATGGTTCACAAATATAGCTTTGTGGTTACACCTATTTTTTCTTTTCAAGTCATTTGAAGGCTATTGAGAGTAGTTGCATAAAATTCAAAAATTAGTAGAATTGACAAAATTTTGTCTTTTTCTTTACAAATCAATGCGTTGAAAAGAGAAAAATCAGACAATCTTAAGACTGCCTGATCTATATTTAATTTATCTAAAAACCTGTAACACTATTTCAGGACTAGACAGGTTTCACTGTTCTCAAAAACGAACGAAATGCTTCCTCAGAAAATTATAAACAATTTACTACATGTTTCGACTTTTGGAAAGCCTATAAAAATATAATCAAAACTGGAAAATACCATAGTGTTGGGAAAGATGCTGGACAAACTAACCATGTCGAAAGATGAAATAATACCTTAAGACAAAGAGACAAAAAGTAGGTAGATTTGTAGGAAATAGAATATTCCATGAAATTAGCAAAAACTCATTTATGCAACCTACAAGGAGGATTTTTAAAATTTGTAAGGACAAACTAACTATTTTGTAATTTACAAAAAAAGCAAAGTTGAAGACTTCAAATCTACTAGAAAAGTAAATTTGCTCAAGTTAAAAAACTACTCAAAAATTCATTTTCTAAATTATTTTATCTAACTTTTGGAATAAAATCGTTGAAGTTGTTTAAGGTTTTACTATTTTTTCGTTTTAATTTAAACAATTTCACTACAAACAATTTTGACCAAATTATTTATCTAATGAAAAAAAATATAATTTTCCTGCAAATTTTTGTCTTTAGTCTTTGTGTGGTTGTTTTTTCTTCGTGTGGCGATACCAAACCCATCAAAGAAAACAATACTCCTGATACTACCTCTGTATCAACTAATCCTGAGCTAGAAAGAGATAGTACTCAATATAAAGATAATAATGCGATTTCTTATCAAAAAGACCTTCTAAAGGGTGATTATTACAATATTGACCTTAACCAAGATTTGACTACCAAATCGTTAGAAGAACTTCGCTTGCTTAGAAATGCACTTGTAGCAAGGAAAGGTTATTTATTTATGAATGCTGATTTACGTGGTTTTTTTAGCGCACAAGGGTGGTATGATTCCTTGATGATGAAACGTTGGGAAGCCGAAGAATATGATGATAAAGTAATGCCCCTTGAACTAAGTGCTGAAGAAAGTATTTTTGCAGAAAAAATAAAGGTTTTGGAAGAAGCTAAAAAGCAAGAAAATTATATTGAAGTAAATGGAAAAACAGTTCCTAATATTAACAATGTTATCAATCTTTGGCAATATGAAAATGTAGATGAGCAGTTTTTGAATAAAATAGCTCAAAATGGTTTTGCAATTGTTCCAAATGATAATATTCAGTTTTTTCATGTATATGAAGAAAATGATTATCGTCAAACCCCACATTTTGTAACAAATGATATGTATTTACAGCTCTTTCATATGTATTTTATGTATGTTTTGAGAACCTTAGAAGAAGAAAATTTTGCTCCTATGCTCACTAATCTTTGTGAGGGATTGTATAAGGCAAACTATAATTTAGCACAATCAGAAACAGACCCAGAACTCAAAAAAGCAGCCGAGTGGAACTCTACTTATTTCGCTATTGCACTTCATTTATTAAACCAAAAAAATAAGCCTGTCATTGAAGCACATAAAGAATTTTACAAACAAGAAATTGAAAACGTACTAGCAGAAAGTGATGAGACATCAGAGTTTTTAGATTATCAAGATACAAAATTTGCATATAGTCTTTTCAAACCTCGTGGACATTATACACGCAAAAAAACATTGCAAAATTATTTTCGTGCTATGATTTGGATTCAGACTGTTCCCCAGTGTTTGGATAAAGATGAACATTTGCGTAGAATGGCTCTCAATGCTCACTTTTTGAATACTGAAAAATCAGCACAAGGAAAATCATTGATTCAACTTTATAAAGGAATTTTAGAACCCACTACTTTTTTGATTGGTGAACCTGATAATCTTTCAGCTCTCAATATTGTCAATCTTTTGGGCGAAATTGGTATTCAATCGCCTCAAACACTTACACAAAAAGCTCCTTTAGAGACTCTTAGAACTAAATTAGCAACATTAGCAAAAAACTTAAATAAAATAAAACCTGAAATAGAAAAAACTTGTCCTGACAAAATCAATCTGATGCCTCAACGCTATTTAGTAGATAATGAAATCTTGCAAAGGTTGGTAGATATAAAAGAAGGACAGCCTTCAAAACGTCCTTTTCCAAAAGGGTTAGATGTTTTTGCAGCTTTTGGAAATCAGGCAGCACAGAAAAATTTGGTGGAAGTATATGACGAAAAAAATAACTGGAAAGAATATATGCCAAGACTAGAAGGCTTACAAGCCAAACTCAAAGATTATAATGAATGGGACGAAGCTGTTTATAATAAATGGATTTATACACTTTTAGGAAGTTTTGAGTATGATAAACGTACACCTGCTCATTTGAAAAGTGAAATGTGGGATTTGAAAACACTCAATACAAGCCTTGCTTCGTGGGCAGAACTCAAACACGATGCAATTCTGTATGCCGAACAACCTATGGCAGCAGAATGTGGTGGTGATGGACCTCCAAACCCTTATACAGTTGCTTATGTAGAACCAAATACCGTCTTTTGGAAGCGACTTTTGGAGCTTGTCGATTTGAACAAAAAACTTTTGCAAAAACACAATTTATTTAAGCCTTTTGAAGGTAAAACCACTCAAATGCGTGAGCAAATAGAATTTCTAGGTAAGATTTCTGAAAAGCAATTGGCAAGACAAAAAGTGACAGAGCAAGAATACAGAGAGTTAGAATATATAGGGGGAGCAGTCGAAATGTTTACCCTTTCTATTATTGATAATCAACTTTCCTACTTAGATAGTTGGGAAAATGTAACAGGAACTGACAAATCAATTGCTGTTGTGGCAGATATTTATACCAATAATGTGGATACTCAAAAAGCTGGAATTTTGCATGTAGGAGTAGGAAAAGTAAATGATATTTTTGTGATTGTAGAAATAGATGGTTATTTATACCTTACTCGTGGAGCAACTTTTGGTTATCATGAGTTTGTGAAAGACCCAAATACAAGATTAAATGATGAAGAATGGCAAAAGATTTTAGAAACAGATGAAAAACCAAGTCTTCCAAAGTTTTTGAATCCAATTTTATATAAAGGAGAACAGAAACCAAAATCAAATGAAAAGGTAATGTATAGTTCGGGTTGTTAAATAAACGTTATCACGGTTGTTTACAGGTCTAATAATTAGCAAGTTATAGAAAAACAAACCAGTCTTATTTTTCCATAGCGCAGGGTTTGCAAACCCTGCGCTATGGAAAAATGAACATTACTAATTTAACCGTGATAACGTTTAATATAATAATCAAATTTATTTCTCTTTTTGAAACGTATTTGACTTTTATGTAGTTATTCTATTTTATAGATGGTCTTTGTGATTTATTATGAAATAAAATTGCAACATTAGTTCTGCTTTTTTTCGTACAGCAAAAAAAACAACCATTTTACATAAATCTCTATCAAACACAATAAAATTATGAGCAAGAAAAAAGACAAAAAAATGAAAGTAAACCCAGAATTAGAAGGGTTGAATGTTCATGTCAATGAGTTTGGCGAAATTATAACTTCTTATGATGCTGAGCAAATAAATAAGTTTTTAGATAAAACGCTCTATGATAAAAAAATAAGAAATCAAGATGCAAAAACAGGCTCTTTGAAAGAAAAGCATAAAAAACAAGATGAAGAAGAATAGATTTTATTCTTTTAGATTTGATAAACCATACTACTCAAAATTATAGAGGAACATGGTTTTTTAAATCTTTTTTTTTCTACTACTTTTATCTAACAAATTGCCATGAAATTCAAATTATTATTTTTATCACTCTGTATTACTTTCTTTTTTTTGGGAAACGAAGTTTTTTCTCAAGTCAGTCTAAATTCTAAGGATTATTATCTTACTCTCAACAAGCCAGGAAGAAAAAAGCGTATTCGCTTTTATATAGGGGAGGAGCTAAAATTCAAACTCAAAGATGAAAATTTTAGACGAACAGCTACTATTACAGCCATTGATTCGAACTCTATAACAATAAATGGAGTAGCAAAAATACCTTTAGAAGATTTTAAAATGATTCATGTAGAAAAAGATAGCTATTTTGCAGGATTATCAAGAGCAGCACATGCAAGTGGAACAGGTGCAGGAATTGTATTTGGCGTTTTGGGAGGAGTGGCTACATTGCTGAATGTGGAAAAAGGAGAAACTATGATATATGGTGGGGGAGTTTTATTTGTAGTAGGACAATTTTTTAGCCTTTTTACTAGTCGTAATTATAGACTTAACTCCTATCGTTACCTCCGAACTGTTCCCCAATGGCAAGGTTTAGACTTAGAAAAAACAAGCAGTTATTAGGAATAAAACACAATAAAAAGTGCAATTTGACAATGATAAAATGTAATAAATACCTCTTTAGTGAATTTAAATGCGCTTATGCTTACTTTTTTTAGGTAGATATATTATGAAAATTGATATAAATTTGCGTTATTCGGAAAGATTTTTTGAGAAATAAACATTCAAAAAATCATAAGAAAACCAAAAACACACAAATTATTCAACTTTCATTTTAGTACAACAACTCATTTTACTTCAACCTGCTCTTTGTGAACGAATTCCAAAATCTTCTACAAAAATATACAAACCAACATTCACGTTTTTTGAGTGTTGATGGTGCGCTTATTCATTATCGAATTGAGGGCAAAGGCGAACCTCTTGTTTTGCTACATGGCGCTTTTTCTTCTCTACATACTTTTGAAGAATGGACAAAACGGCTTTCTAAAAAATATCAGATTATTCGTTTGGATTTACCTGGGTTTGCCCTTACAGGAAGTGTTCCTGATGATGATTATTCAATGAAAAGACATTTACATTATCTAAATAGTTTCTTAGAGATATTAGGAATAAAGAAATTTTACTTAGGTGGTAGTTCTTTAGGTGGTTGGGTCGCTTGGGAGTATGCGCTTCATTATCCTAAAAAAGTGCAGAAACTAATCCTTTTAGATGCAGCAGGCTTTATGGATGCTCAAAGTATTCCCTTACCTTTCAAAATGGCTCGTACACCATTTTTTGGACGTGTAATAAAGTATGTTATTCAACATAATGTTTTGGAGCAGTTTGTAAGAGAGGTATATTATAATCAGTCCAAAATTACGCCTCAAATGATAGAGCGTTACTACGAACTTTTTACTAGAGATGGAAATCCAGAAGCATTTTTGTTACTTGTAAATAATAAACACAAAGAAAATACAAAGAACCTCAAAAATTTGGCAATGCCTGTTTTGATAATGTGGGGACGTGAAGACCGTTGGATTCCTGTTCGTAATGCACACCGTTTTCATGAGCTGATTCCACAAAATAGAATGCTAATTTACGAGCGTGTTGGGCATTTGCCAATGGAAGAAGCTCCTGTTCAGACAAGCAAAGCTGTTGTAAAGTTTCTGAGTGAGGAGTTTTAAATTTAGTTTTATAGGTCAATACTCAATAAATTTTTACTCAATTATATTTTTATGCTTAATAATTATTAAAAATAAAATTTGAAAAATCCCATTACTATAAAGAATAGAAATATTGGAATAGATATTTTGAGAGGATTTTCTATTTTGTTTGTTATTCTCTTGCATCTCAATATTCGTTTTGGTTATTCTACCACTTTTCTAAAAGAAATTTTGCCTAAAAAGCTATTTTCTCTTATTTTTTGGAATGGAATGTATGGAGTAGTTATTTTCTTTACTCTATCAGGATATTTGATCACAAAATCGGTAATAGCAAAATGGGGAGCAGTCTCACAAATTGATGTGAAAAAATTTTATTTTTTTCGCTTTGCCCGTATAATTCCTCTGCTTTTTACATTGATCTTCATTCTTTCCTGTTTTCATATTTTTCAAATAGATGGTTTTGTAATAAATCCTAACAAAGCTTCTCTAGCTCGTTGTGTATTTGCTGCACTTACATTTCATATCAACTGGCTTGAAATACAGGTAGGTTATCTTCCTGCGAGTTGGGACGTATTATGGTCTATTTCTATTGAAGAAGTATTTTACCTACTCTTTCCTATTATTTGTTTTTTTATAAGAAATAAATGGCAACTTTTCTTTCTTTTGATTTTCTTTATGTGTCTTTCGCCGTATGCTAGAATATATTTCTATGAAGGAAACGAGTTAGCTTCTAAAGGCTATTTTGCTTATTTCGATGCTATCACTTTTGGCTGTTTCATGGCTGTTATAGCTGACCAAATCACCTTTCAGAAGTGGCTTTTACGTATTTTTTGTTTGGTAGGTTTATCTCTAATACTATTTATTATTTACTATAAAAAGATTGTTTACGACTTAGGTTTAGTAGATTTAGGACTAAATATCACAATTCTTTCAGTAGGAGTTTCTTTTCTTTTACTTTGGCTTCATAATCATCATAAAATGGGAAAAGAAAAAGATTACTTAGCTTTTAGATGGCTCAAAAGTATGGGTGTTTATAGTTATGAAATTTATCTGACACACATGTTTGTCGTAATTTTTGGTGTTCAGATTTATAAATATCTTGAATTAAGTAGCAATTATTTAATTCCTTACTCGTTGCTCTTAATTTTACTTTCTTATTTTTTGGGTAGAATAATCTTCAATTATTTTTCTGAACCTTTGAATAATTGGCTAAGAAGAAAATTTTGACTTATTAATCCTTAACTGATTTTATCAAAGGAAAAATAATCAAAGTAATTGAGCCAATACAAACTGCTATAATTCCGACCCAATTGTAGTGAATTAATTCTTTTGTCTCACTAGCCGATTCAATAACAATATAACCACCGATAATAGACGCTAAAGCAGAACCAAGCTGTTGAACAGAAGAATTTAAACTCATAAAACTGGCTCTTCGTTTGGACGGAATTGCCATAGTAAGCTGCGTTTGAGCAGGTACCATACGTCCACTTCCAAAAACAAAAAAGAAAGTTGTTACACAGAGAGCAACCCAAACAGGAATATCAGTCAAATGAGTAAGCAAAATAACAGCAATGAAAGAAATAGGAAGGATAATATTAAACATTTTTCTAGGGCCAAAACGATCAACATAACGCCCAACTAAAGGAGCTGTAAAAATAGTAAAACCTCCTCCAATAAAATAAATAAGTGTGATTTGTTCTTCTGAAAAACCAATATTACGAATCATATAGGGAGTAATGAAAGGAATCAACATAAACTGCCCAAGCACAAGCGTAAAAGTTAGAAGCAAAGCCAAACGAGCATTTCTAGAATTTAAGATTTCTAATAGAGCTTCTTTTCTTGTTTCTTTGTGTCCATTTCCCAAATCAGCTTTGTTTTTAGCATCTATATGAGAACGTAAAGAAGGAATGTATTTGAAAGAAATAATCCAAATAATAAAACTCAAAATACCTAAAAGCTGAAAAGGCGCATGCCAATCAAATGTTATAGCTAAATACAAACCTGTCGGAACTCCAATAACAGAGGCTACCGAAAAAGCCATCATAATTATTCCTACAGCTTTTCCTCTTTCTTCAGCTACAAACAAATCACTAGCTATAGCTAAAACCAATGCACCAATTACACCACCAAAAAAACCTGCTATTCCTCTAAAAATCAAGAAAAAATAAAAATTAGGAACAAACGAACACGCAAAAGTAGCCATTCCAAAACAAGCGTATACAAACAAAAAAGCTGCTCTTCTATCAAACTTATCTAAATAAACAGCTCCTAAAAGCCCAGCAATAAAAGCACAAGAAGAGTAAGCAGAAACCAAAAGGGCATATTCTTGAGGAACAATTTCAAAAAGTTTCATGAGACGATCACTCAATGGCATAATTATCATGATGTCCATGATGTGAGTGAAATTGGCAGCAGCCAGCAAAAAGAGTATAAAGGATTTATTTTTCAAAACGTGATAGGAGACAGGTATAAAACTTTTGTAAAAAGAGTATCAATACATAAAAAAACATGCTAACACAAAGTAATCAAAGTTAGTTTTCAAAGTTGAGGAGTTTTAAGAAAGTTTTATTAATAATTATAATACAAAAATCCTTTATCAACTATTAAAAATAGCTAATAAAGGATTTTGTAAAGTATTAGAATGATTTATTTTCTCCTCACAACAATATTTCCCAATACAAGAATATCCATTTTGGTACGTAAAAAACAATCTAATGCTTCTTGTGGCGTATTTACAATAGGTTCATTTTCATTAAAAGAAGTATTTAGAAGAACTGGAACACCTGTTTGTTCTCTAAAAGTATCAATGAGTCTATGATAACGTGGATTTGTGCTTGCACTAACAGTTTGTAAACGTCCTGTTCCATCAACATGAGTAACAGCAGGAATCACCTCATGTTTTTCTTTTTTGATAGGATAGACCTTTTCCATAAATGGAACTTTGTCAGCACCTTCAAAATATTCTTCTACATATTCTTCTAAAATAGAAGGAGCAAAAGGACGGAAACTTTCTCTGCGTTTTATTTTTTCGTTCAATAATTCTTTTGCATCTGTTCTTCTTGGGTCGACCAAAATTGAACGATTGCCCAACGCTCTAGGTCCAAATTCTGCACTTCCTTGAAACCAACCAATTACACCAGCGTCAAGAATAGCATCTGTAACTGTTTTATATAATTCCTCATCATTCAAAACTGAATACTGAATGTCTTTTGCTATTTCTTTCGTTGATTTTTCGTGTTTTAGAATTGTCTCTATTTCTGTATCCGAATAATTACTTCCTGTATAAGCATCCCAAATTGGTTCTATTCTAGGTTTCTTTAGTTCATGATTATAAAAATACAATGCCGAACCCAAAGCTGTTCCTGCGTCATGTCCTGCACTTGGAACATACACTTTTTTGAAAGGCGTATTTTGCAAAATTTTTCCATTGGCTACTGAGTTTTGAGCTACTCCACCAGCTACACACAAATTATCCAAACCTGTTTTTTTGTGCAAATGATTTAGAATATGAAAAATTGTTTCTTCTGTAATGCGTTGAATAGAAGTAGCCAAATTGATATGATGCTGTGTAAGAGGTTCATCTTTAGTACGCATTTTACCAAACTTTTCTTCTAAAAGTGGTGATATAGGTGTATCTACATGAGGTTCGCCACCTTCCCAAGACATCGTAACACCATCTTTATCGTGTCTGAAATAATCTAAATTGAGTTCAAAAAGTCCGTTGGATTTGAATTTTATTATATCTCTAAACTGTTCTAAATAAACAGGCTCACCATAAGGAGCAAGTCCCATTACTTTATATTCGTCTCCATATTTTGGAAAACCTAAATAACGAGTAAGTGTGGTATAAAATTCACCTATCGAATGTGGATAATTGACTTGGTCAAGAACAGTAATTTGGTTGCCTTTACCTGTTCCTGTCATAGTAGAAGTAAAATCTCCAAAGGCATCAATAGAAAGTAAAGCAGCTTCATCAAAATCTGATGGAAAAAAGGCACTTGCCAAATGAGAGCGATGATGTTCAATATTTTTGACTTCTGCTTTTATGCTTTTTTCGTTTATTTGAAATGCTTTTGCTAATTCTTGTTTTACTCCTCCTATTTTTTTTGAGTTTTGAAGACGACTTTTTATAGCATCATAACTAATCATTTTGCTGGCAGCAAAGATAATTTTTTTATATAAATTGGATGAAGGATTACGAGAAATTGTAATATAATCTACATCTTCAATAGAAATACCAGCTTCTTTCAGACAAAATTTAATTGCCTCTGTTGGAAACCCAGCCCAGTGTTTAATGCGTCTGATACGTTCTTCTTCAGTAGCAGCGATTAATTTTCCATCTTTAAGAATACAAGCAGAAGAATCTCCGTGATAAGCATTAAGACCTAAAATGTACATGTGTGAATAGTTAAGAATAGCAAAAAGTCTAAGTATTTTACTATGTTTTGATAAAACCAAAACACTTATAAAAACTTAGACATTAATATATTTTTATGTAAAAAGAATTATTTAGTAACTAATTTGATAGCTAATTTTTTAGCCATCTGAAAAGCAGTAGGAAATGTAGTTTCTACATTCAAAATCAAACGGTTAAGGCTCTCATTTTGGTCTTTTGGAAAGTTTACATCAATTCCGTTTACTTTTTTAAGATTCAATTTTTTGATGCGAGATTGGTATTGTAAAAAATCGGTAGAAGTAGGAATATAATGTCCTGTAAAAGAAGAACGAGAATGTTCGGGTTGAGTAGTAGCAAGGCTTCCATGAATTGTTTTTCCATGCCAAAAAAGAACATCCCCTTTTCTCAAAACAGGTGCGCTACATTCTAATTTGAATTGATGAATAATATCCACAACTAATTTTTTGTATTTATCATGATTGAAAGCAATATCAAAATCACCACCATTTTTTTCCATATCAATCAAATGACTTTTTGGATAAACATAAAAACGCCCTGCTCCTGGTGCAATATCTTCAATAGCTATCCAAGTTCCCACCATTCGACCCAATTCTGAAGAGTCTAAGTAATAACTATCTTGATGCGCCCAAGTAGCTGGGTTTCCTTCAAAATACATACTCTGAACTAATTTTGGATCATCAGACATTAAATTGTTTAAAGCTGATTTGAATTCTTTACAGGTCAATATTTCCATTCCTTTTTCTCTGAAAACTGGAAACTTATTTTTATCTAAAGATTGAATATTGAGAATAGAATTAATCATATACTGATAATCCGTCAATTTATGTTTTTCTGGATTGGCAGAAGCCTGTCTATAAATATAACCTTGATATGATTTTACTTCCTTATCAAATGCTTCTTTAGCTGCATCACAAAGTGATTCAGGAATCAGGTTACGAATAATCAGATACCCCTCTTTTTCGTAATATTCTTTTTGTATAGCAGGAGTAGTTAATGTATCATAAACATCATTTTGAGCGTCATAATTTATAGGAACTTCAAAAGTTCCACCATGAGGAGCAGGAGATTCATAAAAATTATCTACTGAATTGTCTTTTATATTTTGCATAAGAGTATTTTTAAAGAAAAAGGCTTAAATTATATATCCCAAACAAGCTTTTTATAATATTAAAATAGTTTGAATATATTTTAAAAAATGTATCTATTTTATTCTAGCTTCTCATTAAATAAAATATATATTTTATGAGACTTTGAATTATTGATTTAATTAAACCTGCATTTGAATAGACCAATTTAAACATGCAATGCAAAACTAATTTTGAATTGCTATTTAGGTGCAAATATACATAACCATTTTATGATAAGGTATAATCAACTGAAATTTATTTTTGAAACCTAAATTAAACTTTGCCTGATTTTAGAAAAATATTTGAGCAAATCAGAAAAAAAATTAAAACATATTGTAATCTCTAACAAATTGATAACGAATAATTTAGAACCATTTTTTAATATCTTTGATTACAAATAAAGTTTTTTTATTAGAAATAAAATAATTTTTGTTTGTGTATGTCAAAAATAGTTACTTACTTTGCATCACCAAAAGGGAAAAATGGTATAAAAATACCAATTGTTTTTAACTGAACTAGCAATATTAATAATGAATTAAATTATTCTAAATAAATTTTTAATTTGATTTGGAACTAAACTAATTTAGTTGTAGTTTTGCACTCAGATACGAAAACAAAAGCAAGAATAAAATATAGAGAGGTGGCTGAGTGGTCGAAAGCGGCACCTTGCTAAGGTGTTGTACTCGTAAGGGTACCGGGGGTTCGAATCCCTTCCTCTCTACAATAATTAATAAACTATAAATATTATTTTTATTAATTATCAATCGGGATGTAGCGTAGTCCGGTCATCGCGCCACTTTTGGGAAGTGGAGGTCGCAGGTTCGAATCCTGCTATCCCGACCAAAATATAAAAAATTGTTAGTCGTAAAACTAATTTATCTAGTATAAATTTATTTTTAATCTAGCAATTTTTTTGTTTTATAGATTGGTTCCTTAGCTCAACTGGATAGAGCAACTCCCTTCTAAGGAGTAGGTTTCAGGTTCGAGTCCTGAAGGAATCACTAAATGTTTTTTCAGTCTTTAAATATGTCTGTTGAAAGCGACAAAGAAGGCTAGTAGATTATTCTACTAGCCTTTTTTATTTTTTATATATCTATGTATGATATATACTATTTGGGTTACTGTTAAATAAAATAGGTTACTGTACTTTTGCGCCTCATTTATTTACCATTAAAACAAAAATAGTATGTTTAAAAAAATCGCTTTATGAATGTTGTTTTTTCTCTCCGAAAAGACCAAAAGGCTAAGAACGGATTAGCAGTAATTTACTGGTATGTTTCCTATCAAGGACAGCGTTCTAAAAAAGCATCTTCTGGAATACGTGTCAATGAAAAGTTTTGGAAGCGCAAATATGCAACTGGACAAAATGCTAAACCTGTTAATGATGCGTTGGATAGCTTGAGAGCTGACCTAACAGATATTTTCAATAGATACAGAAGTACAATATCAAATATTCAAGAAATAGCAGACTTTTATTTAGAAAAACAAAGTCCTCAAATTTCAATGGTAGATTTATATGATTTTTTTGTAGAAAAGAAAAAATCAAGCGTTTCAGAAGGAACAATATCTATTTATAATGACTTCAAAGAAAACTGGCTTATTCCTTATCTTGAATCTATCAAAACTCCTTTTATGGAAGCTAGAAATTTTAACTATAAACAGTTAGAACAGCTAAAAACATTTATGTTGGAGAGTAAAAAAATAAAATCCACCGAATATTTAGAAAAATCTTTAGCTAGAATAAAGGCAGCCGTAAAACTTGGTTATAGTATGGACATGATAGAAAAGGATGCCGTTGCTAAATATAAACTAAATATTAAGCACGAGAAAAGGGACTATGTATATCTGACAAGTGAAGAATTAGAACGGCTTGCAAAACTTACCTTTTCAGAAAGAGAACAGCATTTAGAATTAGCTAGAGATTTATTTTTAGTTCAATGTTATACTTCTTTGAGTTATTGAGAACTTAAAGATTTTGATGTAAAAGAAAATCACACTGTCGAAAATAACTGGGAATGGATTTTACAAAAACGAGGTAAGACAGGAGAAACTCATTATATACCTTTATTGCCACAAGCTATACAGTTACTTGATAAGCTAGGGTATGAAACTAATCCAACCGTAAACAATAAATATAATCAAAATATACGTATTTGTATGTATAGGGCAAATATTGATAAATACATACGCTCGCATTTTGGAAAGCATACAGCTGGAGCTTTTTTCTTAAATAGTGGTGTTCGTTTAGATGTAGTTTCAAAAGTTTTAGGTCATAGTAGTATCAAAACAACAGAGAAGGTTTATGCTAAAATGATTCATACTTGGGGGGTACAAGACGAATTTAATAGAGTATTCAGAAATAAATAGTTAAGTAATAAGTAAACTTTTAATTTGTGTATGCCCTTAACATACACAATAAAAAAAGCTACATTTTTTCAAACATAGCTTTTTGTATAATTACCTTTTTTTAGTTCTAATCGTTCTAACCTATATCACCAACAGGTTGCGCCCCTCCAAATCCAGCAGGAGGGTCATGAGGTACATATTTAGCTGAAGCAAATACGACTTGGTACTTTCCATCTTCTACATTTTCTAGCTCAATGCGATAACCAAGATTCAATCCAACACCACGCTCAATTGCACAGATTTTTTGCTCTGTCATGGAGACCATGGCGTTCGGACTTTGAGCTGTATAATTTTGTTTATACACAGAGATAATAGAAAGAGTATCACATACTCCATTTTCATCTGTGAAAGGGCATGGTAAGTAAATTACATTATTTACACATTCGCCTATTACTGTTTTGTTTTGCTCGTTGCAACACTCTTCTACTACAGTAGTAATAGTTGTGGTTGTGGTTGTTGTTGTTGTCATTTTTTTGATTGAAATAAATAAGTGAATAAAATACTAAAGCACAAAGATTTGAATTTGAATTAAAATTAACCTGCTCCCTGTGGAGGTTGATTCCCTCCAGAATCATCTATGATTAGGAAAGGTGCTGCTGTAAATACAATTTGACATGTGCCAGTTTGAGGTTGGTCATTTTCTAGTGTAATAGTATAAATTGGATTAAGACCTACCGAACGAGTAAAAGAAGCAAACTTACTCAAATGTGAAAGTGAAAGAATTTGGTTTCCTGCTAAATTCATGAGATAAATATCAAGATGAGCAATGTTAGAAGAAATGCCTTGTGAATCAGCAAACGGACAATCTACTTCAATTACTCCAGCTACTATATCTGCAAATACTGTTTTAGTTTTTGAATCTACATAGGCTTTATCAACAATACTTCTTGCTGTATAATTTGCAGAGTAATCACTGTGATAACCAAAAGGAACGCCATTAAAGCAATGAAAAAGACGTTGTTGTAAATTAATAGCTACGGCATCTGGTGTTTCATCATTCGTTGAGATTCCATTTACTCCTGAAATATAACTACCACTCATGTCAATATCTCCAGTCATTACTCCTCCAATTATGGGTAGAAAATCGCCACTAACTCCTCCACCTCCAGTAGGAGGGTCTACCCAAGCTGTATCTTTATCCGTATTTGATGCCTTTGCTAGTAACTGTCCTGTTGTTACACCATTCGGAATAACTCCACTATTTAAAGTATTAATACTTTCGTTGATTGTAGTGATAGAAGTATTTGCAGCTTCTACTTGTGCATCAATCACATCATTTACTTGTCTTATCTACTGCTGGTGTGATAAGTTCTTTGTCATTATCAAGTATGACTTGGTCGGATATTATTTTTATTGCCCCCATTGTTCCAATTATTTTTAAGTAAGTATTTTTTTTAATTATTCTTTATTGGTTAATTAAACTGTATAAGGAATAAATGTAGCTGCTGGATTGAATACAACATGATATTTTCCATCATCAAGTCCTTCAATTTTGTAGCTATCGTTTGTTAAGGCTACATTTTTAGTAATTTTTGTAGGTATTTTTTCCTCATAGCCTATTTCTGTGTCCACTCCATTGACATAAATTTGTTTGTAGATAGCTATTTTTGAAAGCGTATTTGAAGGATAAGGATTAGCAACATTCAAAATAGAACTTGTAGAAGTTCCAACAACTGAAACAGGTCGTAAAATTTCAGTTGTTTTATTTGTAATTTCAGTATCAATAAGCGTATGAATAGCTTTTAATTTAGCTGCTGTAACGCCTTTTTTGACATTATCTAGTAAAGAATCGTTTGATAGGGTTGTGATTTGTCCCATAATATTTTTTAAGTAAGTGGTTTTTAATAGTTGTTTTTTTAAGAGAATTCGTCTGAAAATTCTCTTGTTTCTTCTGTTTTGGAAAGTCCTAAATTTTCAGTTAGATATTGGATAGCTAATTCAACAGTAGGATATTCGTTGCCTTCTTCATCGCTTACTTTTTCTACATTTCTGTAAAAATTATGTTGTACGGAAGTAATTAAAATACCTGTTGTAGCTGGTGTCATTCTTATATCAGCTGCTGGTAGAACATCAACAATTCTGCCTTTATCTCCTAGACTTCCAATAATTCGCCTATTTTTCTGCCACGTTTTTTCTTTATTACAAAAAAAGAAAAAAACATTGATTTTGCAACTTTACATAATAACTACAAACCTAAAGGACTTCCAGTCTGAACATCAAAAACAGTATTTTATCAAATTCAACAGTCTAGAAGACTGTTATACAAAAATAACCGTAATAACCTTTAAAAATACCCAAAACTACGTATGGACTTTGTTTCAAAAGACTTGTAAATTTGTTTTATAGTTTTATACAAAAAAGATAATTTTTACAAAATCTTAAAACACCAAATTTATGAAAACCACAAAAAAAATATTTTCAGCATTTAATTTTAGCAAATTATTCATTCTTCTTTTAGTTTGTTCAATAGCTTTTGTAGGCTGTAAAGATGATGACGAGGATGAAAATCCAAACGAAGGAACAGAATTAGCAGGAGGAAGTATGTCTGCAAAAGTAGATGGACAAGCTTTTGAAGCTACTTTAGCTGTACAAGCAACCATTTCGGGTGGTGTTTTTACTTTTGCAGGAACAGCAAACTCTTCTTCTTCAGTTCGTCAGATTAATATTGTTATTGCAGATTATCAAGGAACAGGGACATATACTTTTAATTCGCCAGCAAGTACTGCTGTTTGGTCAGAAGGAACTACAGCTGATAAAATTTTTACAGCAAACTTTATTTTGGGAAGTGGACAAGTCAATATCACAGAAGTAGCAGATGGAAGAGCAAAAGGAACATTTGAATTTACTGGAAGTAATGGCTCTGAAACAAGAACAATTACAGAAGGGAAATTTAATGTAAAAATCTAGTTTTTTGATAGTAGTAGTAAAAATTTACTTTGGGTAAGAAAGTATTTATCAAAAAGCAAATTCTATTTTTAGATTTTGCTTTTTTTATTTTGACATTGTTTCATAAAGCACTTTAATATTCAGGAAAATACTTCAAAAAAGGATTAATAATTTTTTCTTGATTGGTTTTGATGGCAAAGACAACTTCTTCGAAGCAGTTTTCAAATTTTGTAGTCAAAAGGTCGTGAAAAATCTTGGCAATATCAGCAGGTTCGTTTTGAAAAACACCACAGCCCCACGCACCCAAAACTAAATTTTTGTAGCCGTTACGATGAGCGATAGCCAATACTTTTTCGGTTCGCTGATACATAACAGGAATAATTTGCTCTATTTTATCTCTTTCTTGGCATTTTACCACTCCTGCGTTTACGGCAGCCGAAGTCAGAATACTTACTTTTTGTGGTTTGTCTAAATATTCTCCTTCATCATTTTTAAAAATCGGAACGTTAGGCGAATAAATCATCGTATCAGTATAAAGCATACTTTTTCGACTGCGATGAAACTGATAATATTCTTCAAAAAACTCAAAGCAACATGCACTAAGTCCCGTTACTCGTGCGATAGATTCCTCTTGTGCTTGTGCACCTGTCAGAAAACCACCTCCAATATTTTTGGCAGAAGCAAAATTTAGACAAAAAACAGGTTCATTATTCGCCTTCAACAGATTATCAATGACGACCATAACCGATTCGTTTTGAGTATAATACTTTTTTTTTACACTTTTTAAAGGCTCATAATGAGCTTCTAACATAAAATTATCGTTTGCTTCAAAAAGCTCTGAATTTCTCTGTGCGTATTCTTGAATTTCTGAAATATCTACTTTTTCATTTTTCTGATTGATATAAAAACCATTTTTGATTACCTCAACGGTATCTTTTGCAATACTTATACGTCTTGATTTTTGCATTTCTGTTTGTTTTAGTTGTTAGTTGTTTTTTTGATTTCTATACAAACAGTTTTTTGTGGGGTTTTAGTTCGTTTTTATTAATCAAATAAGTCATCTATATCATAAGATGGATTTATGTCATTGCCAATATTGAATAACACGTCATCTTCATAATCGTCATTATAATTATTATTCTCTTCCACTATGTCCATCCAATCTTCTGTGTAAAATTCATCAACGCTAAAATTAAGTTCTACATCAGGAAGTAAAAATTCATGTAATTCATCTAAAAATTCCTGTAGTTTTGTATTAGCTTCTTCTATCTCTGATATATCTAAAATACTTTCTTCTAACTTATTTTTAGTTCTTTCCTTTTCACTTTCAAAAATTACTTCTATCATGTTAGATATTTTTTCCTGTTTAGATTCATCTAAAATGTAGTCATCATAGTCATTATATTTATAAAATAAATCAACAAGAACTTCAGCATCACTCTGATCATCAATTAATTTTAGAACTTTTTCTATTATGAGAATAAAATTTTCTTTAAAAAAAGAAAAACACTTTTTATTGGCATATTCTAACATTATCATAATATCTTTATATACAAATAAGAAGTGAGAATTCAAGTCAATTTTTTGTACATACTCTAACAGCACTTCATCAGTATCGATAGAATCACAATAATTTATTAATATTCTTATACATTGTATAACATTTGAGTCGTCAGTAAGATATTCTTTATCCTTATTTATACTTTGAAGTTCATTATTTCTTATTTTATTGAAAATTATTCTCTGAAATTCTTCATCAAGTATAAATATTTTCTTATTGGGGTTAAATTTCGCCAACTGTTCTATGTAAAGGACACTAGAAATTATATTTTTTTTTGTTGAATAAGATTCTTCAATATATGAAATTAGAAAATCTGTTAATGATGGATTAATAAAACCAAAGTGTTGTGAATTAGAATCTCTACTATAAATCTTTGACAAAATAAACCCATTTTGTAGAATTTTAATTGATTTCTCAAAAGTATTAGAACTTATAGATAGGTTGTATTCTTTCATCTCAAAATTTAATCTACTTTTATAAGCTTCTCTCAATACTTCTACTTTTGGTTCTACTTCAAAACTAAATAAGGTAAACAATAAACATCTATCTAAATCAGATATTTGATTTTCGAATGATTTTTTCCAAATCTTTTTAGGGTATTCTAAATTATTTATTATTATCTCTTTATATTCAACAGGTGTTAAGTTTTCTATTTCTCTTTTCTCTACTAAAAATTCTATAAGGCGAGGAGTATAATTTTTATGTTTTATAATATTCCAATAAAATCTTTCTTGAATAATAATTTCGTACAAATCATTACTAATTTGATTAAAATATAAATGATTGTATAAAATAAGAGCTTTTTGGTAATCATTGTAATCTGTTAATTCTATTTCAAACTTATCTCTTTTTAAAGATGCACGACTTATTTTTTCATACTTTTCATTTGCATAGTTGAGAATTACTGTACGGGTTGTCAGTATTAAATACTTATTTTCTGAATGTCTAACTCTATCAATAAAATTAGTTAGTTGTGTTTCTGTTTTGTCAGCATTTACTATCTCTAAATAATTTGCTCCTAAAAAATCATCAAAATAAAATAGCTGTTTCTGCTCAGGGTTTGGAGAAAAAACGTCTTCTGCATCTCTTACGTTTTCAATTTGATATATTTTATATCCTTTTTCAGCTTTGTCAAGTAACAAAATTTCTGCTAAGGTAGTTTTACCAATTCCTGGCTGACCTGTTATAAGTAACAGCTTTTCCTTTTCCAATATTCTGTTTGCGTCATCTGTTTTTTTAGTAGGAACATAAAATGGAAGTTTTCTTTTTATTTTTTCTAGCAAAAATCTTGTTCTACCTTCAACAGCATTATTTAGAATAGAATTAAACACGTTTATACTTGAAAACCACAACTTGAAATATTTCTTTTCAATTTCTTTATTTTCAGATAAATAACTATTGAGTTCATTTCTTGCAATTATATCTTGTGAACTCAAAATAAATGGTTTTAGCTCCTTTTTTAGTTCATCTTTTTCTTGAGGGGATAACTCTAAAGATGTTACCACTATGTATCTACTTGGTTTGAGTTTCTTCACTTTTGGAAGTTCAGTATTTATCATACCGTATTTTAGATTCGCATATTTTGAGTTTACATAATGCTTGACTTGTACTACTAATGAATTATCATTTTCAGAGGTTGAATATCTCAAATCTATTCCTTTATCTCTTCCCTTTTTGAAATCTTGTAATTCAAACCCAAATTTGGCATTCAACAAATCTTTTACAAGAGTTTCAAATTCTTTATCATTAAGAGTTGAGAAGTCGTAGTTATTCATTATTATTCAATAATTAAATTTATAAATATAAGTATGCAAAATAATAAATATATTAGTAAATTCAATCAAAAAAAATAGATGTTTATTTAATTCTTTAATTTCCTATCTTCACGCCATGAAAACAAAAAAAAATAATTTCATATTTGCAGATTTGTGTGCAGGAATTGGAGGTTTTAGTCTTGCTTCTTTGTTTAACCGTCGTTGAGACTTTGCCGTCAACGAGAACTAAATTATTTACCTCAACGACGGCTTTAGCCTCGTTGACGGTTGAAAAAATGCTTAAATTAATAACGTTTAGGCTGGACTTAGAAGAAGTAAATATAATTCATAATTAATCCCTACCTCTTCTCTCTAGTAATCGCCAAAACATTCGAAGGAGCTTCAAAAAGATGTAAATTAAAATAAGGAACAGCAGCAAACAAATGGTCAAAAATATCAGACACTACTTTTTCATATTCTAACCATTCTTTACTCTTACTAAAGGCATAAATTTCTAAAGGAACACCTTGTGGAGTAGCTTCTAGTTGTCTGCTCATCATCAGCATATCATTATTAATATGAGGATTTTGTTTGAGATATTCTTCAATATAAATTCTGAAAACACCCAAATTTGTCATGTTTTTTCCATTTAAAAGAAGTGTTTTGTTACTGTTGTGTTCTTTGTTGTAATTGTTTACTTCGCTATCCATGGTTTCCAAATAGCCTTTTATCAAATCAATATTTTTGAGTTCTTTTATATCTTCTTCACTCAAATAATGAATACTAGATACTTTCAAAAGGATAGAACGTTTTATTCTTCTTCCACCTGCTTTTTGCATTCCTCGCCAGTTTCTGAATGAATCTGAAATCAGATAATAAGTAGGAATAGTTGTAATAGTATTATCAAAATTCTGAACTTTTACAGTGGCTAAACTAATTTCTATCACATCGCCATCAGCACCATATTTTTCCATTGTTATCCAATCTCCAATTCTGACCATATCATTAACCGTAACTTGAATACTTGCCACAAAACCCAAAATTGTATCTCTAAAAATGAGTAAAATTACAGCAGAAAGCGCACCCAACGCAGAAAAAAATGTCCAAGGAGATTTGTTTGTCAGAATTGTAAAAATATAAACAATAGCAGCCAACCAAGCAAAAATCATAAAAACTTGCACATAACTATGAATTGGCTTATCTCTAAAAGTAGGCATCGTTTTGAGATAATCACTAAAAGTTCTCAAAACGCTCTGAACTAACAAAACCACTACAAACGCTCCAAATATATCGACAGCTTTTTCTATATAAATGTATGTTTGAGGAAAATCCCAAAGCACAAAAGGCAGTGCATAGACGATAAATAAAAGTATAAAAAGATGTGCTGTAAGTCCAGCAGCATTATTTTTCACCAAAAAATTATCAAATTGATTTCTAGTTCGGGTAGAGATTTTTGTAATCAGATTTACAAAAAGCTGCTTAACAATACGATCTAAAATATAAACTACAATGAGTAAAATAATGATGCAAATGAACGCATTTAAGAATTTTGCCGTCTCTACTTCTACACCTGCACTGCGAAATAGACGATAAAAATAATGTATAATTTGTTCTGGAGTAGGCATAATTAGATTTAAAATTTGAAAACATGAATAGCTAAAATACGGTTATAGAACAAAGAACTTTAAAAAATAGAAGAAATTCAAACTCATTGCATCTCTATTCTGATTCTATTATTATTTATAGTATAAAACTAAATTATTCAAAATTATATACCACTATTTCAAATTATTTTGAGAACTTTGCATTTTGTATTATTAAAATGATGCAATAAAAAAATACATATTATATTCATTTGAAATTCAATCAAAATTTGAAATTAAGTTATTTAACTATCATCAAATTTAGGTTATAAATTGACTTAATAAATGTTTCGGAAGTTTCGCAATCTAAAATCTTATATATCTTATAAATCCTATTCATCGATACCTATGCGTAAAAAAATTGTAGTCTTGACAGGTGCTGGCGTAAGTGCAGAAAGTGGAATTGCAACCTTTAGAGCTTCTGATGGGCTTTGGGAAGGACACCGAGTAGAAGAAGTAGCTTCTCCAGAAGGTTGGGACGCAGACCCACAGAAAGTATTAAATTTTTATAATGAGCGTAGAAGAGGTCTTTTAGATGCACAACCTAATGAAGCACACAAAATCTTGGCTCAATTAGAACGAAACTTTGATGTAACCATCATTACTCAAAATGTAGATGATTTGCATGAACGAGCAGGTTCAACCCACGTTTTGCATCTTCATGGAGAACTCATGAAAGCTAGAAGTTCGGTTGATGAATCCTATATTGTTAAAATGGATAATTGGGAATTAAATATGGGCGAAAGATGTCCGAAAGGCTCACAAATGCGTCCGTATATTGTATGGTTTGGCGAACCTGTTCCGATGATGGAACAAGCTATGATGGAAGCCATGGGTGCAGATATTTTTGTAGTGGTCGGAACTTCTCTTTTGGTTTATCCTGCTGCTGGTCTTCTTGATTATGCTCCTCGTCAAACTCCTAAATATATCATTGACCCAAAAATTCCTTCTGTTCGTTCGCTACCAAATCTTCATTTTATAGAAGAAGTTGCAACAAAAGGAATGAAAAAATTAGAAGCTATCTTGATGAGAGATTATACGCACTAAGAACTTATAAATGTTGAATGGTAACTCATGAATGAAAGGCAAAATACTATTTTATGTATCTTGCCTTTTGTTTTTTGGTGGTAATAAATAAGTGCTATTGCTATTTTCAGAAATCTGTTTTTTATCGTTTAATCTATTAAAATCCGTGTTCCATTGCATTTTTAGTATTAAAATTCTATTTTTTCATCGACATGAAAAGCCAAAACTTCAAATTCAATGTTGTTTTGGGTGTTTTACCGAAGCGATACCAACAACCAAATAACTATACTTTTATACAGAATAATCCCCAACAAATCACTAAATTAGTAGCACTTTCAAAAAAACAACATCAAGTATATGAGCAACCTAGAATACCTAAAACAAAATCCCTACTTTCAAGAAGTTCCAGAAAATCAATTAGAATGGCTTTTAGAGGAATCAGTATGTCAAGATTTGGAAGAAGGAGAATTTTTGTTTCAACCAAATCAAGAAATAACTTGCATGCATATCGTTTTGTGTGGCAGAATTCGTCTTTATATTGCTCAAAATGGACAAATGCGACAACTTGCTATTTATGAACCTCACGAAATTACAGGACAGCTTCCGTATTCTCGCATGACAAAATCGACAGGTTATGGAATTGCTTTAGAACCCACAAAGTTATTATGTTTTGAGAAGACAAAATTTCAAGAGCTTATCCAAAATAATTATGAACTTACAGAAGCACTTGTAAGAAGAATGACAACCCGAGTGAGAGAGTTTACCAAAAATCAGCAAATGACCGAAAAAATGGTTTCGCTTGGAAAGCTTTCAGCAGGATTAGCACACGAACTCAATAACCCAGCTTCAGCAGTTGTACGAAGTGCCGAGTCTTTACAAAAACATCTTCAAAACACACCAGAGCAGTTTAAAGATGTAATTTCCATAAAAGTAAATCCTGAGCAAGTTGATCAAATCAATGATTTTTTATTTGAAAAAATAAATAATTTAAAAAACAGAGATAAGAATACTTCTCAAAAAACTAAAAAATCTATCCTCCAAAAAAGTAATTTAGAAGATGAATTGTTAGATTACATGGAAGATAGAGATGTCAAAGATGCCTTCGATATTGCTCCAACTTTTGTAGAGTATGATTTTGAAATAAATGATTTGGAAAGAGTAGAGGAAATTGTTTCAGAAGCACATTTGAGTCCTATTTTGAATTGGATTTGTAATAATTTAATTACTGAAAAAACGATTCAAGAAATAAAAGATGCCTCGGAAAGAATTGGTCATTTGGTGCAGTCTATCAAATCGTATACTCACATGGACAAAGGTTCGGATGCTACACAAGTTTCGATTGTGGAAGGAATAGAAAATACTTTGACTTTGCTCAATCATAAAATTAAAGTCAAAAATATAAATGTAGAATTAAATTTTGAAGATAATTTACCAAAAATAGAAGCACAAGCAGGTGAAATTAATCAAGTTTGGACAAATATTATAGATAATGCCCTTGATGTATTGCCTGAAAATGGAGAAGGGAAACTAAAAATAGAAAGTAAAAATGACCATGATTTTGTTTTAACAAAAATTACAGACAATGGTGGAGGAATTCCAAAAGATATAATTAATCAAATATTTGACCCATTTTTCACGACAAAAGAAATTGGAAAAGGAACAGGTCTAGGATTAGATATTACCCACCGAATTATCCAACAACACAATGGAAGCATAAAAGTAAATTCTGAAAACGGACAAACTACTTTTGAGATTTGTATTCCGATAAAAGGACAATCTTAATATTTTTAGTTGTGAAAATTATCTTCTCTACAATCAGTTTGTAAAGTCGTTTTCATAGAAATTTTATTTTGTTCTTTTACCAACAATAGTTTACCTTTGATAGACAGATTGGATATAAATTTCTTCATTTTGTTTAGTTTACTACTAAAAAAGGAATTTTTTAATTTTCAATATCCTGCTTTCTTTGCATTAACTATAAAACATAATGAATAAGATAAAAATAATTATAGAAAGAGAATATTTGACTAGAGTGCGCAAAAAGTCATTTATTGTTATGTCACTTTTAGCTCCTTTTTTGGTGGTTGCTTTGATGGTTATTCCTGCTTGGCTAACATCTTTAGACACAGGACAAACTATAGTTCAGGTAGTTGACGAAGGAAATTTATTAGATGGTCTTTCAGATATAGAGAATGTCAAGTTAATTTATCCTATTCAAAATAATCTTCAAGAAGCAAAAGAAAATTTAAAAGAAAAATCTAAAGACTTTGATGCTTTACTACTGATTCCAAAAGGAATAACGGCTGATAATACAGATGGTGTTTTGCTTTTGGCTGATAAAAACATTCCTATTCAATTAGAAAAAAAGATTGAAAGAGAAATTGCTAAAAAACTAGAGGAAAAAAAATTAGTTCAATTAGGACTTAATCCTGTTTTGATAAAAGAAGCTAAAACGAAAGTACAACTAAAAGTTACTCCTCTCTACTCAACAGAAACTCGTACCGATTCGACAGTTGCTAGTATTGTTGCTTATTTGAGTGCTGTGATGATTTATTTTTTCATTTTCTTGTACGGAGCGCAAGTGATGCGTGGTGTAATGGAGGAAAAAACAAACCGAATTGTAGAAGTAATTATTTCTTCTGTAAAGCCTTTTCAACTTATGTTAGGCAAAATAATTGGTGTGGCTTGTGTAGCTTTTACACAATTTTTAATTTGGATTGTGCTCGGTTTAGTTCTGTTTTTTGTAGTTTCGTCGGTTTTTTCCTTAGAAAATAATATGACTCAAGAAGAAGCACAAGCTATTATTGCACAATCTGGAGGAATGGCAGGACAATTAGAAACTGATTTGGCTGTTCAAAATATTTTAGAAACTGTACAAACACTTAACTTTCCTCTTATCATTGGAGCTTTTGGTTTTTATTTCATAATGGGTTATTTGGTGTATGGTGCGCTTTATGGTGCTGTTGGTTCGATTGTAGACAATCAAACAGATACACAGCAATTTATGCTTCCTCTTACTATTCCATTAATTACAGCTATCGGAATTATAGGTTTGGTTGTCAATGACCCAGACGGAACAGTTGCTTTTTGGGCTTCCATGTTTCCTCTTACTTCCCCTATTATTATGATGGTCAGAATTCCATTTGAGCCACCTCTTTGGGAAGTATTTTTATCAATGATTATTTTATTCTTGACTTTCTTAGGAACAACTTGGCTTGTAGGAAGAATTTATAGAATAGGAATTTTGATGTACGGAAAAAAACCAACATACAGAGAAGTTTCTAAATGGCTTTTTTATAAGGCTTAGAAATAAAATTAGAAGTTAGATTTTAGAAGTAAGAAGTTTGAAATACGTTATTTCACTCTTTGATCTCATGTTTCAATAGAATAAAATCAATTACTTTTATCATACTTTGAAAAATATACTGACAAAAAAAATCGTTATTTTTACCTTCTCTTTCTAAAACATCTTTGTTTAGTTCTTGTTTTTGCTGTATTATATGTAGAGTACACATTCCAGATAAGATGTAACTATTCTGAGTTATATATTTTATAGCCAAAACATTAAATTTTTCTAGTTCATTATATAGAAAGTCATAATTACTTTCTGTAAAAATCTGATTATCAAACTTATAAGCAATTTCTTTCAGTGCTTCTAGTTTGTCTCTTTCTATTTTTGGCTTAAATATTTTTTTGAAAAACATAATTTATGGATAATAAATTTGATTTTGCTAAAATAGTTTATGAAAATAATGAGTATGGACTTATAACAACAAAAAAGATATATATTCCTGCTATTAATTTTGAAACAGAAATTTGGATTAATAAAGAACAAAAAAATCAAGTTAATTTTAGCAAAAAACAACAAGCTTCTTTTAAAAAATTTATTGAGATAAGTGAAGATGAAATATCTTTAATGAAACAAGAGTTGGAGAAGTATGCTCAAGAATTGATTCAAGAAAATAAAATTACTAAAAAGAGTATCAAATCTAAAAAAGCATTTGATTTGGAATATAAAGCTATAATAATTCCTCAGCAATCAAAAACACCTAAAAATTATATTCTAGTTTTAGCAGATACTAACTGGAAAATAAAGAGAAGTGAATATGTGATAGAAATTGAAATACTTTTTGAAAACAATAAATTTAGTTTTCTACAAGAATATGCAGGACTTTGGACAAGGTTAGAATGGAATTACGATTATAATACAAAAGAGAATGTGTGATTTTTTATATAAGGAAACTCCTTAGTCAAAATTTAGTATTTATTAGAATTTAAATAGAGCAAAAAAACATTTTTTTTCTATTTTACACACTTTTTATCCCAAAATTCGCACAGCTAATTCTCTCAAAATTTCTTCATCTTTTGCACTACTATTTATTCCTTTTGATTGTGCATCAGCAATACGGAGAGCGTGTAAGACAAATAAAATTTTTGGAATATTATAATTACGAGCTGCAGCCGAATAATCTTTGACAAAAAACGGACTTACTTTCAAAATACCTGCTAATTCATTATTACTCTTTCCTTGATTTTTGTGTATCAAGATAAGTTTGCAGAAATATCCAAAAAGAGAAGAAACAATCGGAATAACTGGATTGTCCTTTGGATTGGCTGCAAATGTATTTATTATTTTATGTGTTTTCAAACTGTTTCTCTGGGCAATTGCTCGTTGCAAATCAAAGACATTATATTCTTTTGTTGTTCCAATATATTTTTTGACTAGCTCAGTGGTGATTTGTGAAGGCTGCGAACCCACTTCTGCCTTACCAAAATTGAGCAATAATTTATCTATTTCATTGGCTAATCTTGAGAGTTCTATACCCACATTTTCAATGAGCCAAGCTGTTGCATCAGGTGTAATTCTATATTTTTTTTGTTGCAAGTAATTGCCAATCCAAGCAGGAACTTGGTTTTCATAAAGTGGTTTGGATTCTACCAAAATAGCATGTTTGTCTATCGCCTTAGCAAGTTTTGTATTGAGAGCTAACTTTTTATGTTTGTACAAAAACACCAAAACCGTAGTAGGAACTGCTTTTTCTGCATAGCTTTGAAGTTGAGTTTTGGCAGTTTCTCTTCCAAAATCACTAATTTCCTGTGCTTCTTTCACAATTACTACTTGACGCATTGCCATAACAGGAAACTGTTTGGCTTGCGAAATAATATCCTTCATCTGAATATCTTTTCCATACAAAACTGTTTGATTAAAACTTCTTTCTGACTTTTCTAAAGCATTTTCCTCAATATAATCTGAAATTTTGTCTATATAAAAAGACTCTTCTCCCATCAAAAAATAAAAAGGAGAAAATTTTCCTGCACTTAAATCTTTTAAAATTTCTTCTGGCTTTTTTGGCATAAATAGTTTTTTTTGTCGTCGCTAAAAGTGATTTTATTCTATTTTTCTACAAATATAATCTAAATTTGAGTGTATGTGTTGAATTGATTTTACAAAAATGTGTTTTTAAACTGATTTTACAAATGGCATATACATTGTAAACCATAAAGTATATTTGTTCGTTAAAACCACTTTTAGGTTTTACTACTTTTAATTTACTTATCTAATTTTAGTTATTTTATGAAAAATATTTTCAGACGATTTTACAGTTTAGCCATCGTAGCCATTTTAGCTATTTCACTTACTAGTTGTTTTGACTTGAAAGAAGAAGTTACCATCAATAAAGACGGTTCGGGTTCTTTTATTCAGACAATTGATTTGGGAAATAATCCAATGATACAAATGGCACTCAATATGCAAAGTGATTCGGCAAAGAGTGCAAATAAAGAAATGAACAAAATGGACTCTACTTTAGAAGAAACAAAAGCAAAATTATCTAAAGTAAAAGGAATTTCAAATATCAAAACAGCAGCTTCAACAGAAGGAATGAAGTTTACAGTAATGTATGATTTTGAAGATGTAGATGCACTCAATAGAGCCATAAATGCTTCTAAAGAGGAAAAAGAAGGCGAAGTAAAGATAATGCAGAAACAATACTCTTTCAAAAAGGGAGAGTTTACTAGAGCAAATTCTTTTTCAATGGGAGACAATGGAATGGATATGTCAGAAATTATGGGAGGAAAAAAGGATGACGATAAAGAACAAACCGAAGAAGAAAAAGCACAGATGAAACAGATGATGCAAATGTTTTTTGGAGGTGCAAATTATACTTATATTGTTCATGTTCCTAATCAAGTAAAATCATATTCTAATAAATCAAATACGACAGTTTCCGAAGATAAAAAAACATTAACTATGACAATTCCTTTTTTGGATTTGATGCAAGAAGATAAAAAAGTAGATATTGGAAATTCTGTAAAATTCAAATAATCTGCTCTTATAAATTATTTTTCTATCTCATCGATGATAGATAGATGCACCAACAAGGGCAAAGAAAATGCTGAACAAGAAATTTTGATTTATTCTTTTATAAAAAAACGGATTCAAGCTATTTTGAATCCGTTTTTTATTGATTTTTTTCTCGTTTTGTCTTCTTGTGATTATCTACCTTGCACGTCTAATACTTTCGTAAATTTCTTTAGTATTTTAAGTGTTGCAAAGATTAATAAACTTACTCCAAAAATAATATACCATTCGTTAGGAAGTCCGTACATAAATGTTTTGAAATAAAAACGAATACCAATAAAAACAGTAAAAATAAGCATCAAAGCAAAGAATCCGTTATACTCACGTTTCAAAACATTTTTGGCAGAAAACTCTAAGTTTGCACCATTGAAATTAGAAAAACGAGGAATAAAAGGAGGAACAGTTGAAGCCCAATCTAAATACTGTTGACCAAATTTGTTGCGCAAAAAATATTCTTCTGCATACATAATTCGCTCATAATATAACCAATATGCCAAAACAAAACACGTAATAAACCAAAAATTAGCCGTTAGCAGAGCTACACCCAGCCACATCAAGAAATTTCCTACATAAAGTGGATGTCTCACAATCGAATAAATTCCACTTGTATTAAGCGTTTCGGCTACTTGCTCTTTTGTATTTCTGCCAGAAGTTCCTTTTGGCGTGTGTCCAACAGTATAAGCTCGTACAAACTGCCCCAACAGCCCAACAGCCAAACAAACATATTCGTAATAGGGAAACCATTCTGGAAAGCCTTGACTCTGAGCTTGCCATGCATAAATTCCTAATGCTACAAAAACAAAAGGGATTGGAAGAGTTCCTCTATGTTTGAATAAAAAATTACCTTCTTTGTCTAGTTCTTCAATTAATGCCATTTAGTAAGTTGGATTATGAGTTAATAGTTCTGTAAAAATGTTCTTATTTTTTTAGTGTTGCAAAGGTAAGGTATTTTATTTAGCTCTTAAAGTATGTGAAAACTTTATTATAACTTTAAATTATTATTTTTCAAAAACTCAATTTCTTCTTTTAGCTCAATTTTAAATTCTTTCTTTACTTTTTCTATATCAGAAATCAATTTTTGAATAAAATCTTGATGGCTTTTTCGGTTAGGAAAAAAAGGTCTATGAGCTAACGAAGAAGCTATTTTTTGCCATTTTTTTAAGAATAACTGAGTTTTATCATCAAAGTAATTTTCAGAAAACTTTCTCCAAATGTATTCTATTGCTTGAGCGTTTGGGTGCAGTAAATCAGATTCATAAAAACGATAATCACGCAAATCATCCAAAACGAGTTCATAAGAAGGAAAATAATTTACGTTTTCAAACTTTTCTGTAAGAAAATGCGCCAAAACTCTCAAGATAGATTTACTGACACTATTCTCCACCAAACCTTCCTTCAAATGACGAACAGGACTGACTGTAATTATAATTTGTTGTTCTTTCTCTCCAAATAAATTTATTTTTTTGATAAAATGCTCAAATTTCACTTTTGCAATTTCTAAGTCAATTAACTTTTTATTGAATAGATTTTTTGGTTGTTTGTGGCAATTTGAAATGGGTATTTTATTATTTCCATTTTCTCCCAATAATTCATACATAAAAGCCGTTCCGAAAGTCAAAATAATTGTATCTGCTTTTTCTAAAAATTCAAATGTTTGTTTTGCTTTTGTTTTTACAATTGGTTTTAGTTCTTCTTTATCCTGACTAGCAATTTTGGAATGCAAATGATAATTATACCAAACTTCATCGTGCTGAATATAAAAATTTTCTAAATTATCCATCAAAACATCTCCATTTTTTTCCTCTATAATCCATTCTAAAAGCTGAATAACTGAAAGAGGATTAAAGATAACACCAAAAGGATTAATTAGTGTTTCGAATTTATTTTGAAGGAGTTTTTGTCCAATATTTTCTGAAAAACAAGAACCCATCGTAACTATTTTATTCGATAAATTTATTTTTTTTTGTAATGAAATAGGATGTAGTTCGGTTCTGAATTTCACGTTATTGAATTTATGAGTTGATTTTAGAATTTAGTTTGCCTTATTTTGTAAAAAAATACACGCAGACTAAAGCCCAATACTATTAAGCTAAGAAGTTCTGTTCCATAGGAACTTCATATTGGTAAAAAACGAAGAGAAAATCCTTCTTTTGTTCCGTTAGGAACTGCATATTGGTAGCATTTTGTTTGCAAATCGCACAAAACCTACCAATATATAACTCCTACGGAGTAAATGAAAACTAAATTCATATCTTTTCTACCAATATGAAACTCTTACATAGTAAATAAAAATTACTAATCCTTAGCTTAATAGCATTAAACTAAAGTCGGCGATACAGATAATTACAAAACTATGAAATATTTAATTGTTGGACTTGGAAATATTGGTTCAGAATACAAAAATACACGCCATAATATAGGTTTTATGGCTGTCGATAAAATGGCAGAGTCAAAAGGAGTAACTTTTGAAACCAAACGCTATGCTGATGTAGCATCTTTCAAGCATAAAGGTAGAGCAATTTATATGATAAAACCTTCTACCTATATGAATTTGAGTGGAAAAGCTGTTCGTCATTGGCTGACCGAACTCAAAATAGAAATTGAAAACTGTTTGGTAATTGTTGATGATTTGGCGTTGCCTTTAGAAACCCTCAGAATGCGTAAAAAAGGTTCTGATGCAGGACATAACGGACTAAAAAATATTCAAGATTTGTTACAAACTCAAAATTATCCTCGTTTGCGTGTCGGAATTGGAGATAATTTTTCGAAAGGAAAACAAATTGATTTTGTTTTGGGCGAATTTGATAAAAATGAATCGGCTGCACTTCCTTTAATTTTGGATAAAATAGAAGAAATGACACTTTCTTTTTGTAGTATTGGAATTGATAGAACGATGAGTCAGTATAATTCATAATAGAATGGAGCTAGAAATAAAAAACTGCTTCAAGCGTAGCAATTTGAAGCAGTTTTTTTTAAATAAAGAATGAGAAACTAAACAAGCTCAACAGATTTATCAGCTAAAGTATTTTCATTCATAATTTACCATTCACAATTCACAATTCTGCTTAGGCAACTTTCAAGCTACGCATCATTTCAGACTTTGTAAATTGGTCTTTCGCATATTCTTGTGTTATAACCAATTCTGTTTGATTCGGATTTGAAGGAACTTCATACATAGCTTCCAAAACAATCGTCTCACAAATAGAACGTAGCCCTCTTGCTCCCAAACCAGATTCCATAGCTTGTTCGACAATGTAATCTAATGCTTCTTCTTCAAATGTCAAATCTACATTTTCCATCTTGAAGAGTTTTTGATACTGTTTGGTAATCGCATTTCTAGGTTCTGTCAAAATATTTCTCAATGCTTCTTTATCTAATGGGTTGAGATGTGTAACGACAGGCATACGACCAATAAGTTCTGGTATAAGTCCGAAAGAACGCAAATCTTGAGCATTTACATATTGTAATATATTTCTCTCATCAATATTTCGGTTGCGTTCGGAATTACTCTCAAAACCTAACGATTTGGTATTCAACCTTTTAGCTATTTTTTTATCAATACCATCAAATGCTCCTCCACAAATAAATAAAATATTTTCTGTATTGACAGCAATCATCTTTTGGTCTGGGTGCTTGCGTCCTCCTTGTGGTGGAACATTTACAATACTTCCTTCCAAAAGTTTTAAAAGTGCTTGCTGAACACCTTCACCACTTACATCACGAGTAATAGACGGATTATCCGACTTACGAGCAATTTTATCAATCTCATCAATAAAAACGATTCCACGTTCGGCAGCATAGACATCATAATCAGCAGCTTGCAGAAGACGAGTAAGAATGGTTTCTACATCTTCACCTACATAACCTGCTTCTGTAATAACAGTGGCATCAGCAATACAAAACGGAACTTGTAAAGCTCTAGCTAATGTTTTGGCAAGCAATGTTTTTCCTGTTCCTGTTTTACCAACCATCAAGATATTTGATTTTTCGATAACAATTCCGTCATCTATATCTGAATGAACTCCCATTGCCTGACCAGAACGCATCAATCTTTTATAATGATTATAGACAGCAACTGAAAGAATTTTCTTTGCTTTTTCTTGTCCAATAACATATTCATCTAAAAGTTTTCGCATTTCCATTGGTTTAATCAAATTCAATTTGACTTTACCTTTTTTGCGTGATAACTCTTCTTGTTGCCAAATTTGATGCGCTTGTTCGATACATTGATTACAAATTGTTACACCACCAGGTCCATCAACCATAAGCTGACGAGAACGAGCCGACGAACCACAAAAATTACATGATTTTTCTTTAGCCATATTTTTAAAGACAATTACGAATTACGAATTAAAAATTACGAATTAGTAATTTATTAACTGTTATTCCAATGCATAATGAGCTAATATAAAATAGTTAAATTTCAATTAGCTTATTTGGTTTAGATTTTAAGATTACACAAATATCGTATTTTTTTTTCACTTATTTCCGAAGTGATTTAATATGTGTAATGACAGCATCAATTTGTTTGTCATTCAATATTCCATCATAAGCAGGCATATTTCCTTTTCCATTTTTGATTTGCATTTTAGAATCTGCATCAGAAATATTGCTTGTTTGAAGATTTTTTGCACCTGAAAGTCCTGCTGCACCATCTGCCCCATGACAATTTTCACAATATTGAGTATATAATTGTTTGCCATAAACGCTTGTTTCGGCTTCATTATAAACCATATCTTGTTTTTCTGGCTTCAAATAACTTTTCTTTTTTACTTCTGCAATTCCATACACTGCAAAAAGCAAAACTACCGAAAGCACTGCTAATGCCTTATTTTTCTTTTTAAAACCAATAACAGCCAAAGGAATAGATGCAAAAACGGCTACAATTTTTATTAAAAAAAGTGTTTGAAATGGCTCTGCAACATTTGTCCACATTGCAATTCCTGTAACTAAAAAAAGAACACTCAAAATAACTTCGAAAATACGTGCAGGTTTGCTTGCTCTCATTTTATCCAAATTAGCTTCACTAAAAAGCAATAGAGCTAATTTAATAACATAAATAACTAGAAAAAGAAGGACAACTAATTTGTGTGTGTGCAAAAGTCCTGTATAAGCACCTGTTGGGATAGCGTTTAGCATTTGATTTTTTTTATAAAAACAGGGTTAAAACCCTGTTCAATTTATTTAATAGATATAAAATAAAAAAGGCGAATTTTCATTTGTAAAAAAACTTGCCGTTGTCGGTGTCTCACCGACGGCTTCACTAAACAGCTACATCATTCTGACGTAAAGCCTCATTCAAAGAAGTTTTTAAGTCTGTACTTTCGCTGCGTTGTCCGATAATCAAAGCACAAGGAACATTATATTTTCCAGCAGGGAATTTTTTGAGATAACTTCCAGGAATTACTACCGAACGAGGAGGAACATATCCACGATAAGTAACAGCTTCTTGTTTGGTTACATCAATAATTTTTGAGCTTCCTGTAATGGTTACATTTGCACCCAAAACAGCTTCTTTTCCAACTCTGACACCTTCTACCAAAATACAACGAGAACCGATAAAAGCACCATCTTCAATAATTACTGGAGCAGCCTGTACAGGTTCTAAAACGCCTCCAATTCCGACCCCACCACTCAAATGTACGTGTTTTCCTATTTGAGCACAGCTTCCGACGGTTGCCCAAGTATCCACCATTGTACCACTATCAACATACGCACCGATATTGACATAAGAAGGCATCATGACAACATCTCTATTGATAAAAGCTCCGTGTCTTGCAATCGCATGAGGAACGACACGAACGCCAAGGTCTGCATAATTTTTTTTCAATGGAATTTTGTCGTGAAATTCAAAAGGAGGACATTCGATAGTTTCCATTTTACGAAGAGGAAAATAAAGAATAACAGCTTTTTTTATCCATTCATGAACAGTCCATTCAGAAGCTATTTGTTGGTCAGCAAATTCAGTTGGTTCAATAGTGAGATTCAAATTTGGTTCTGCAACTCTTAAAATTCCTTTATCTAAATCTTCAATTGTTTGAAAAACAGCTTCTTGTACGACTGTATTTTTTAACAAAGTACGATCTAACCAAGCTGCTTCTATTAATTTTATACGTTCGTTCATGACTTTTATGGGAAATGTTGTATTTTTAGTGATTTATTTTGATTCAATTTCTACCTAACACATAGTTATAGCATTTGTTTTTGATGCTATTTTTTGATTCTGCTAATTTACAAATGTACGAAGCAATAAAAAAACAGACAATTTTTTGAAGTGTCTGTTTTGGTTTTTTATGAAGTTGAGGTTTATCTTTCCAATTTATCAAAAGTCTTATTTTTCTTTGCAAAATACTGCCAAACAATACTTTTCGGATAGACAATAGAAGGGAGTTTTAATGTACCAAATTTATTTTGATTGTCTTTTCTTTTATTCAAAATAGAAGAAAGATTTGCATACATATAAAAATGAGCTTTTAAGATAGCTAGTGTAAACTTTGGTTTTCCCTCCAAAAGAAATTTAATTCCTGCTATTCCATCCAAAATCATTCTAAAATAGATTTTAAAAAATAGATTTTTTGAAGGTAAATTTTTGAGTAAAAGTGTCAATCCATTTCTAAAATTAAGATAGGTTTTTCTTTCACTCATTGGGTTCAACGTTCCTCCTCCCAAATGAAAAACGGTACTTTCATGGCAATAAACAATCTTTTTTCCTGTATGATGAATTCGCCAACACAAATCTATTTCTTCCATGTGAGCAAAGAAATCTTTATCTAGTCCTCCTAACTCGTGATACACTTCTGCACGAATTGCCATTGCTGCACCTGTCGCCCAAAAAATAGGAATTTGATTATTATATTGACCTTTATCTTCTTCTAAAGTATCAAAAATTCGTCCTCTACAAAAGGGATAACCCAAATAATCAATCATCCCACCTGCTGCTCCTGCGTGTTCGAAAAGGTGTTTGTGCGCATGCATTCTGATTTTTGGCTGAATAGCTGAAATATTCTTTTCTGTGTCTTTTTCAAAAATTTCTAAGATAGGATTAAGCCAATTTTGTGTAACTTCTACATCAGAATTAAGTAAAATATAATAATCAAATTGTTTTTCTGATTTCAGAATAGCTAATGCTTGATTATATCCTTCTGCAAAACCATAATTTTGAGTGAGTTCTATTCTTCTAATCTGTGGATAATTTTCTTTCAAATACTCAATAGAATTATCAGTAGAGGCATTATCGGCAATGATAATTTCTGTAAAATTATTCGTGCTATGCTCAATTACAGAAGGCAAAAAGACAGGAAAAAGTTTTTCTCCATTATAATTTAGGATAACGACAGCTATTTTTGAGTTCAATTTTTTATAGTTAAATATATCGTTAGTGAGAACACCAACAATGGCGATAATTAAATAAAATTACTTTTTGTTTTCTTTATAAGAATACACAAAATTAGACGTTTTTAGTGGAATAATTCCTTCTTGGTAATTTTTATGTGTATCTAAATAATCAAGAATTTGATTTTCTTCACTCAAAACAGAATTATCTGCTACTTCTTTACGAAATGAAAATGCCATAAATGCACCTACAATTCCACCAACAAGATGTGATTCCCACGAAATATGTTCTAAGGCTGTTTTTTCTGATGGAAAAATGGTCTCTAGCATTCCTGCATAAACAAACATAATTGTAAAACTAATCAGAAGTGAACGCCTATCTCTTCGAAAAACACCACTAAAAAACAGAAAACTAGCCAACGAATAAATCCAACCACTTGCACCAATATGATAAGCAGGACGAGCAAAAAGCCAAACCCCAATACCAGTTAGAAACAAATTTATCCACAAAACTTTTTCAGATAACGCAGGATAAAGCACAAAAAGCCCACTTCCAAGCATTATAAATGCAACTGTATTCGAACCCAAATGAATCCAATCACCATGTAACCATGCACTCAAAAAAATACCGATAATTCCCTCTTTACTTCTAGGATAACCGACCCAGTGTGACCAGTTTTGTTCCCACATCCATTCAGTCAGATAAACTACCCAAAAAACAGAGGCTATAAGTAAAATATAGCGAATAGATTGCGAGATGGTTTGTGATTCTTTCATTTTTATTTCTTTAAAACCCTAAGGGTCTTAAAGACCCTTAGGGTTTGTTTGTTATACAGAAACAGTTTCTGCACTTCTTTCAATTTTCTTTACAAGTCCTTGCAAAACTTTTCCTGCTCCACATTCTATAAATTTAGTAACTCCATCGTTGTGCATATTTTGGATAGTTTGTGTCCAACGCACAGGTGCAGTCAGTTGAGCAATCAAATTTTCTTTGATTTTTGCAGGTTCTGTATAAGGCTTTGCATCTACGTTTTGATAAATTGGACAAGAAGGCGATTCAATATTTACCTCATTGATAGCAGCAGCCAGTTCTTCTCTAGCCGATTCCATCAAAGGCGAATGAAAAGCACCACCTACATTGAGCATCAAGGCACGTTTTGCGCCTGCTTGTTTCATTGCCTCACAAGCTAGTTCTACGCCTTTTATCGAACCTGAAATTACAAGTTGCCCAGGGCAGTTGTAGTTTGCAGGAACTACAATTTCCTCTATTCCTTCACATACTTTCTCAGCCGTTTCATCGTCTAAAGCCAAAATAGCAGCCATAGTAGAAGGTTCTTTTTCACAGGCTTTCTGCATTGCTTCTGCACGAACTTTTACAAGTCTTAGTCCATCTTCGAAAGAGAGCGCACCAGCAGCCACAAGTGCCGAAAATTCTCCCAAAGAATGTCCTGCAACAGCATCAGGTTTGAAATTTTCAGTTACTTTTGCCAAAATGACAGAGTGAAGAAAAATAGCAGGTTGAGTAACATTGGTTTGTTTGAGGTCTTCTTCTGTTCCTTCAAACATCAAATCTGTAATTCTGAAACCTAAAATTTCGTTTCCTTTTTCGAAAAGCTCTTTGGCTGTTTCGTTAGTTTCATATAATTCTTTGCCCATTCCGACAAATTGTGAGCCTTGTCCAGGAAAAATGTATGCGTTCATGTATTTTGTTGTGTTTTATGATTTTTGTAAATTAAGATTTGTAAATTGATTCAAAATTAATAAAATTATAGAACTCAATAGCTTTTTGGATTATCAGAATACAGAAGAAAGGCAAAAAATAGTCAGACATGGAAGCTACAATACAAAACAAAGTAGAGAAAGAGCAAAATAAGAACCCTAAAGAGAAGAAAAACTTATCCAAAACAAATAAGCATTTTTCTATAAACTGGATAGTAAGTCGTCGGTATGATGGTTTCTTTTTTATAGGAAGTTGTGTTTTTACGCTTCTATTTTTGGGTATTTTTATGTATGCAGAGACATTAGATTTAGCTCCTCAAGGTGATTCTATTATTCTGACTTACTTTGTCTTTACAGCTATTTTTGACCACCCTCATATCTTTCAAACCTTCTCACGAACACACGCTGACAAAGAAGAATTTGAAGAACGAAAATACATGCATACTTGGGGATTAGCTGCTTTTATTGTGGCTGGACTTATTGTGACAGGAATGGGATTTGAAAAAGAACTAATTGTATTTGCAGCATTTTTTGGAAGTTGGCACATTATCCGTCAGCATTCTGGTTTTTTGAAAGCCTATAAAGGAATTAATCAAGATTTTGATAAAATTGATGATTATTTGGATACAGGTCTTTTTTATTCGGGTATGTTTGCTTGTTTTTTTAGAGATTATTCGGATATAAAAAGTCCAGTTGTGGTGTACAAAGAACTGACTGCTAACTTTCCTTATCTTCCTCCACAGATTACAGAGATAATTTGGAGTATTTTTCTTTTCTTTTTAGTTACTTTTTCTTTGCGTCAAGTGTGGCGTTTTTATAAGCGAAAGCCAATTAATATTCCTAAAATACTATTTTTAGTAGCTGCACTTTCTACGCATTATTTTGTATTTTTTCTTACTGCTTTACCCTTTTTAGTTGCAGAATCACTAGAAACTGTCTATCATAACATTCAGTATCAAGGCTTTGTTATGCACTATCAAAGAAAACGTTTTTCGCATATAAAAAACGTTGTTTTGAAATGGTTTGGTGTGGCTATGATTTATGGTTTTGTTGTCGGAACGATAGAAATAATAGGCTTAATGACTAATGGATGGGCAAAATGGCTTTTTGTTCCCTTTACAATGGTTGTAATTTATCACTATTACATCGACGGACTAATATGGAAATTTGGAAAAAATCCCGAACTCCGAAAGCTACTTTTTGATAAAACGGCTGTTGTTTCTTCTGACTCTGAAAGTATTGATTCATAAATGAAAGATTAGTTATTAAAAGTAATATTAAATTACTCTATTTAAAAAATAAAAACGTACCTTTGCACTCACAATTCCCCTCTATTACTATTTATTTTATTTCTACACAGAATTATTCAGAATTACTAAACTACATTCTCAATCCCAAGAACAGTAGTTTTTAATTTCATAATTCGTAATTGAATTTCTTTTGATGAGACAATCATATTCTAATTTTAGAAACCAAGTCAAAACTATATTATTTGGTTTTTCTTTGCTTTTTGCATTCTTCTTTTTTAGCACAAATACAGCAGATGCACAAGCCTTTCGTACTACTTGGGTAACAACTGATGGAACAATAACGATTCCTACTAACTTTTTTAATGGTATGTATGATTATGATATTACTTGGACAAACCTTACTAATTTAGGTATAGGCGATGGTTCTGTTACAGAAAGAACATGGGATTATACTATTACGGGACTTAACAATGGAGATACGTACGAAGTAGCTATTACTGGAACATTTCCTTGTTTTTATATGAATAATGGTAGTGGTGCAAACTCACTCCAAACTATAGAAGCATGGGGAAATATAGCATGGACAAGTATGGAAAAAGCTTTCTCAGGTTGCTCTAATCTTACTTATAACGCTACCGATATTCCGAATTTATCTAACGTAAGTAGCTTAAGAGAGATGTTTCGTGATTGTGGTAATTTTAATGGGAGTATTGGAAATTGGAATACTCAAAATGTAACAGATATGGGTTGGATGTTCCTTAATGCAACATCTTTTAATCAACCAATTGGAGATTGGAATACCGAATCTGTTACAAATATGGATCAAATGTTTTCTGAAGCTACATCTTTCAACCAACCAATTGGAAATTGGAATACTCAAAATGTGATAGATATAAGTTGGATGTTCCTTGCTGCGACATCTTTTAACCAACCAATTGGAAATTGGAATACTCAAAATGTAACAGATATGAGTTGGATGTTTTGGGGAGCAACATCTTTTAACCAACCAATTGGAAATTGGAATACTCAAAATGTAACGAATATGTCTGCTATATTCTATAATGCCCCTTCTTTCAATCAAGACATTGGAAACTGGAATACCGAATCTGTTACAAATATGGGTCAGATGTTTGCTGAAGCGACATCTTTCAATCAAAATATTGGAAATTGGAATACTCAAAATGTAAGGGATATGTCAGGTATGTTCTATGGTTCTTCCAATGGTATGTCTTTCAATCAAGATATTGGAAATTGGAATACTGAAAACGTAAGGGATATGAGTTATATGTTTCGTAATGCTACATCTTTCAATCAAGATATTGAAAACTGGAATACACAGAATGTAATAGATATGAAGGGTATGTTTTGGAATGCTACGTCTTTTAATCAAAATATTGGAAACTGGAACACACAGAATATAATAGATATGAGTAGAATGTTTTGGGATGCTATATCTTTTAATCAAAATATTGGAAACTGGAATATTAGTAATGTTATATATATGAACAATATGCTCTCTAATTCTAGTCTAAATATAGCAAACTATGACTCTACTCTAATAGGTTGGGCATCACAAAATGTACAGCCAAATGTGTCTTTGGGCGTTAGTGGTCTAACTTATTGTAGTTCTATAGCAGCACGTAATATCCTTACCTCTCCTCCAAATAGCTGGAGTATCACAGGTGCTTTATTAGGTGGAGCATCAATAAATAATATTACACTTCCTCAAAATCAATTTAATTTATGTCCAAATACACCTACCACTCTTGAAGTAGATGGAAATGGAACAGTCTATTGGTACGATTCACCTACAAATATGACACCTGTACACATAGGAAATAGTTTTACAACGCCAACTCTGACGCAAGATTCTATTTATTTTTATGCTCAAGATTCAGTTACTGGTTGTGGAGTTAGTAATAGATTACCACTATTAGTTACTACTTCATCAATGGAAAATACTACTCCACCACAAAATCAGTATGGTATATGTTCAAATATCCAAACTACTCTTGAAGTAGATGGAAATGGAACAGTCTATTGGTACGATTCACCTACAAATATGACACCTGTACACATAGGAAATAGTTTTACAACGCCAACTCTGACGCAAGATTCTACTTATTTCTATGCTTTAGATTCTATTGTAGGTTGTGGAAGTAATAACAGGTTAGAAATGTTAGTTACTACCTATCAAAGCCTAAATGCAGTAAGTAAAACAAACTATACTGCCTATTTAGATAATACAGGAAGTACAAATGTAGATGCAATTTTATTAGATAGTGCAAGTTCAGCAGGTTGTGGAAATACAATTGCTTCTTACCTTTTTGATGATACAGGATTAGCTACTCGTTCATTTTCTTGTACTGATACAGATGCAGTTCACGATGTAGTTTTGAGAGTTACAGATAGTCAAGGAAATATAGAAACGTCTCCTTCTATTATTCATGTAAAAGATACTATTCCTCCAGTTGTTGTAACGAGAATCCTTCCTGTCCTTTTTAATGCTTCTAATCAAGCAACTATTTTAGCTAGAGATTTCATTATTTCTTTGAGCGATAACTGTACAGATTCAGCAGATATACAAGTAGTTTTTAACGATACAGGGTTAGAAAGTAGAGTTTTTGACTGTGGGAGTAGTTCAAGAAGAAATTTCGATTTGTTAATTAAAGACCTAGCAGGAAATCAAGTCATACAACCTGTAATTATTAATCCTTCTGCTACAAATTATGACTTCAATGTAAATATAGTGGGAGGAATATTTCGCCCTGATATACCTACAATGATTACAGTCTTAGCAAATAATTATTCTTGCGCTCCAAAGTCTGGCGAACTCAAAGTTACTTTACCTACTGATGTAGCTTATAATTCTGCTTCTATCACTCCAGATAGAATTGCAGGAAATAATTTGTTTTGGGATGTTACAGATTTAAGTTTTGATAGAAATTTCGTAGTTAGAGTTTTTATAACTCCAGATATTAGTTTAAATATTGGCGATGAAGTTTGTTTTTCAGGACATATTACTCCTGAAACAAATGACCTTACTCGTTTGAATAATCTAAAACAATACTGTTTTCCAATCGTAAACTCGTATGACCCGAACGACAAACAAGTCTATCCACAAGGAATCTGTGATGATAAGTTTACAAAGCGTTCTGATTTACCTCTTACTTATACAATCCGTTTCCAAAATACAGGAAATGCACCTGCTTTGAATGTAAATATTGTAGATTCTTTGAGTAATTTGTTGGATAGAAGCTCTTTGAGAGTTGTTGGAAGTAGCCATCCGATGGTGGTTGATACAACAGCAAATAATAATATTATCAATTTCCGTTTTGATAATATTAACCTGCCTGATAGCACTTCTAGCCCAGAGCTTAGTCAAGGCTATGTTATTTTTGAACTGGATGAAATTGCAGCACATACAGATACATCAAGAATTGAAAATAAATCTTATATTTATTTTGATACAAATGCACCAATTATCACGAATACAGTCAAAAACACTATTTTAGATGTCTTGCCAAATTGTGATCCTGCTGGTGGTTCAAATCCACCAATTGCAGATTGCCAGTCGCCAACTAATTTGACAGCAGAAGCACTTTCTGCAACAAGAGTAAAATTATCTTGGGCAACTCCAGCAAATTCAAATGCTATCAATTATGAAATTTGGAGAAATAATCAGTTACTAGAAACTATTGTTTCTTCTCAATTATCATTTATTGATTCATTAGTTAGTTCAAGCACACAATATACCTATTCTATAAAGGCTATTTGTGGAAATAATACAGCGACTACTAACTTTGTTCAAGTACGTACCGTTCCATCAACGCCAACTTTATTTTCTTTAGAAGCTGCTTGTAAAGGAGAAAGTGGCACAATTGAAGTACGAAGTAGTGGAGCTATCTATCGTGTTTATGCTTCTCAAAATGCTACAACGCCACTTTTTGAAACAGCTAATGCAACTATTCAAACACCTGCTTTGAATGATACAACTACTTTTTATATTTCTGTTATTATAAATAACCTAGAAAGTGAACGATTAGAAGTTGTTGTTCCAATAAAAGAAGTTTTTGAGGCAATTGTTGAGCAAGGAAGTTTGTTTGAATCATGTACTAATATCTTTACACTTTCTGCTAATGAAGTAGAAAATGCTTCTTATCTTTGGTTTAGAGATAATATTCAGGTAGGAAATACAAGAGCATTGGTTGTTTCTTTTGAAGGAAATTATACTGTAAGAATTGAAAGAGACGGTTGTTTTGCTGTTTCTGAAGCTACAAAAGTGGTTTTTGTTGATGCTCCGACTGCCAAAATAGAACAAGGAAGTGAAGTTACTTTCTGTGGAAATGGAATGTTAAATGCACAAGATACAAGCTCAAATGTAACGTATACTTGGTCTTTAAATGGAACAGATGTAGGAACAGGAACATCAATTTCAGTTTCAGAGTCTGGAAATTATACTCTAACAGCAAGTCAGCCTTCGTGTTTGGATAGCGTGAGTATTGCTGTTACAATTACAGATTTGCCTGTTGTGGTTCTTTCTGCTGATAAAACAGAAATTTGTTCAAGTGAAGAAACAACGCTGTCTGTAACAACTAGCACAGGTTTTACTTACAATTGGTTTAGAAATGAAACAGCTATTTCAAATGATTCATCTACTTTAGTAACTTCTGAAATTGGAACTTACAAAGTAGAAATTACAACAGCAGAAGGTTGTCAAGTAGAAACAAATGAAGTAGAAATCACAGAAACACAAGCTCCAAATGCAACGATTACAATAAACAAAGAGAATTCTTTTGACAAAACGATTAGTGTTTCGTCTTCTGATTCTATTGTTTCAGTAGTTTGGTTTAAAGATGGAACTGAAGTAGCTAGTTTCAATAATCAAAAAACGATTGAACCAACTGAAAGTGGAAATTACAAAGCAAAAGTAACTTATATTTCAGGCTGTGAATTTGAAACCGAAGAAAAAGCATTTACTTTCGATATAGAAACTGGAATTGAAGAAGAATCTGCTAAAATATTTACTGTCTATCCAAATCCAAATAATGGTTCGTTTAAAGTAGAGTTTGCTACAACTACTAACCAAAAGACAAATCTTGTTTTGGTAGATGCACTTGGTAGAACAATTTACAGTAAAGAAATTTCTAGAAACGAAAAAACTACTACTATTACACTTCCAAAAATAAGTGCAGGTGTTTATGTAGTACAGATTGTTTCTCAAGGAAAAGTATATACAAAACAACTGATTATTCAATAAAAAAGAGTTGTCTAATTCTGAAAAAAGAAAAATCAGGCAGTCTTATAGATTGCCTGATTTTTCTTTTTTAGAGGTTCTTAATTGAATGTTTTCTTGATAAATGAGTTGTTTCTGGTGTTTGCAAATGTAAAAAAAGAGGTATTTCTTGATTATATATAATACTTTGTTTCACCATTTTTTCATCCGTTCTAAACTGACTTTTGAACATCTTTAATATAGGCTGTTCAATCAAGGTCAAAAAGTTCCCTAATTTTTTGACCTTGATTTAAGCAACATTTTTCATTATTTTTTTCAACTTTAACTCTTTGCATTTTATGTTTTCTAACGCATTTTGAGTTTCTTCTATTGAAAAAGCTCTTCCAAAAGTAGCTATTGTAAAAATAAATTCAGTTAAACCACTTCTGCTGTTGGGATTTATTTTAGTTTTAAATTTTCCAAAATAACTCTCAATAATATCAGAACTACAAAGAATAAATTCCTCCTTCAAACTCTTACTTTTGTTTTCTAAATTATTCAAATATAATTTAGCGTTCTCCATAAAAACTTTTGCTTTTGGGTTTAATTTGTCTCCTGCTTGAGACTCAATAAGTAGCAATTTATTAAGAATATTTTTCTTTTGTAAAACTCCAAATCCTGTAGTTTTAAGCTCTTGACAAACCATTTTAAATACTTTTTCTACCTGTATTAGTCCTTTTATAAACTCCTCTTTTTCTTTCAAAAAAAGAACTTGTTCTTGAACACATGAGGGTAAATTGTCCCAATTTTGTACTATTTTTTTTGCCCAATTAACACAAGGAAAGATATTTGCAAAACGCATTTTTACCCTCATAGAAGGAGGCATATACTGACTATTATCTTTACTTAAATTCCATTTTTGTCGTAATTGACCGACAAGGTTACTAAATAATTTGAAATCAGCATCTTGATGATAAAGTCGCTTTAAATGATTAGCTAAAATATGAGTACAATCCTCTATATGGGTATAATTCAATGATTTATAAGCCTTTTTTAAGTTAGTACCTTCATCACTAACAATATATTTTATTTTTGTTTCAGAGGCTATTTTACTTAATTCTTTCGCTATTTGTTCGCCTCTCCATTCGTTACCAATTTCTACTGCCAAAACTTCCATATCACTATGAGATAAACTTCGGTTTTTAGGAATAGCATCTACTGAAACACCTAGTAGCAAAAGTATTTTTTCACTACCAAAACTAATACTTTCATCCACATAGACCACATACTCGCTACTTTGGTTTTCTGTGTGTTCAAGACGATAAGCTCCACATTTGCATAACCAATTACGGATACTGCTATGACTTGGTAATTTGCCTTGTAAACCAAAACAAAGATGTAAGCAAACTAACGTATGACGACAACTGCGTAAACTCATACCACCATATTTATATAGTTCTAGTACAAAATTGACTACCTGTAAGCTATACTGGTGTCTTTTTGCTTTTTTAGTAGACAAGTTTAATTTGCCTTGTAATTTTTCTGCTTGATATTTTTTTTTCCAAGAATCTCGGCTATCTAAGAGTTCTTTAATACGACTTTTTAAATAGTCGTTTTCTTTTCTGCGTGCCATAGCTTTGGATTTCCAGTTTTTTATCCTATATTCATACTGTCGTTTAGACATATTCCTCGGTATTTTTTGTTGTGTAGTAACTCAAAAATACGAGGAATTTTTTTTATAGTTTGTACAGCCTATCTTTAATACTTTCCCAAAGTGAGAAAAATGAGGAGGAAAAAGAGTTGTTTGCAATTGATTGAGACTTTTGCTGAGCATAAAAAACAACAATCTCTACAAGGTTTTGACTAATTCATATAAGAAACCTTGCAATATGTGACACTAAATTTTCCCTAAAATTAGCAAAAAGCACCCATTTGTGTAACTTAAAAAAATGTTTTTTTAGCAAAATAGAATAAAGCACATAACTTTATATAATTAATTTAATTAATTATATAAAGTTATTTTTTTTATAAAAAAACAACCTAAAACTTCAACTATGTAATTCAATTTTACACCACTCAATATGTTAAAAAATAGCTTAATTATCAATAAATAAACATTATAAGCATCTAGCTAAATTTTTTAATTTCCCTTTCTTCGCAAACCTTATCAATTAAGTTAATTAATTATGAACATTAATCTTTTTTTTATTTATAACTATTTGATAATCAATAATTTACAATACAAATATCTTTTTTATTTAAAAAATCATTGATTATTATTTGTGTATTATGAATAAAAATTGTTACATTTGGGAGTAGATATTTTAACTAAAATTGTACAAATCAAATTTAATTTAATACTTTTATTTCATAAATACAAGTTATAATTTCGCTTAAACACGTATTTACACTGTTGTACAATTAATGTATAATTTCTAATGCTATACTAAAAAACACTACCAAGATTCATTAAATAATCCCTTAAATATTTATAAAAACTTATACTCTAACAGTAATGAAAAAAATTATCCCTTTAATAGCCTTATTTTGGTTATCAGTTATGTTTTATGCTACGGCACAGAACGATAGAATACTTCTAAAAAATGAAGGCTCTGCTCAAAAAAGTCTAAACTTTGCTCAAAAAAATAATTTGAGTTTTCAACAAAACTTAATACAACAAAAAAATGGACTTACTCTAAACAGTTTGAAACAAACAGGTAGTTTTACTACAAGAACTATTAAAATTGAACTTGAAAATCCTACTCCATTTATTTCTGCTTATACTACTTGGAAAGGCGAAAATTTACACCACGAATTTTTGACTATCGAACAAAGAACTTCAATAGATGGCAAAAATTGGAATAGTTGGGAAAAAACTGATTTTGATGGACACGTAAATGTAGAAAATCACAAGGAAGCAAAACGCCTTACTTCGGTAGCTAGTTTTTTACCAAAAGAAACTCGTTTAATACAATATAGAATTTCTTGGAAAACAGGAAGTGAACAAGCTGCACGTATCGAAGATGTCGAAGTTTCTTTTTATAGCCCAGGAGAAACTCCTCAACAAAATATCAAAAAAGCACAAAATGATATGACAAACTATGTACAGAGTGATGGTTGTTCACAGCCTCCTGTAGTTTCTCGTGCTAGTTGGGGCGCACGTTCTTCAAAAAGCAGCTATTCTTATACAAACGTTACACATTTGGTAGTTCATCATGCCTATGGATATGATTGGAATGATGGTGCAGCAGCCGTTAGAGCTATTCAAGATTTGCATCAAAATTCAAATGGCTGGTCAGATATTGGATATAACTATTTGATTCATAAAAGTGGAACTATCTATCAAGGTCGTCCTGAAGATGTAATTGGAGCACATTTTTGTGGTTATAACTCAAACACCATGGGAGTTTGTATGCTTGGTACTTTTTCAAGTACTACTCCGACTACTGCAGCCATGAATAGTTTGAAATCTTTATTAGCTTGGAAAGCAAACAAAGAAGGAATTAACCCAACAGGTTCATCTTATCATTATTCTACGGGTGGAAGCGTGAAAAATATTGCTGGTCATAGAGACGGAGGAGGTTGTTCTGAGTGTCCTGGAAATTCTCTTTATGCTCTATTGCCAGGTGTAAGAACAGAGGTAAATACAATGATTCAGAATGGATGTGGAGGAGGAGGAACTCCTTCGGACACAGTAAATCCAACGACAAGCATTACAGCACCAAGTAGCACCACAAGTGATTTTTCTGCTACTTTTACAGATGCTGATAATGTTGGTGTAACAGGTCGTTTCTATCAAGTATTAGAAAACTATGCTTCTGAAACTCGTGCTAATCGTGGCAATGGTTTTTATAATGATAACTTTTCTACTGGTTCGCTTCATTCAGATTATACTGTAGGAACAGGTACTTGGGCTGCAAATTCTTCTGGACGTTTGGTTCAATCAAATACCACAAGTACAAATACTTCTTTATCTACATTTTTATCTCAAACGAATGGACAAAGTTATTTGTATAATTTTGCTGCAAAACTCAACAGTACAACTGGAAACCGTCGTTTTGGAATTCATATTATGGCTTCTCAAACGGATTCTGAAAGAGGAAACTCTTATTTAGTTTGGTTTTCGGCAGATGGTGGAACAGTCAGTATTCTTGAAACAGTAAATAATGTCTTGAATACAAGAGCAAGTGCTTCTATTACTACAGGTACAAGTTGGGCAGATTACAAAGTGGCTTATTCTACCACCACAGGTAAAATAGAAGTGTTTAGAAATGATGCGTTACTTACAGAATGGACAGATTCAAGTCCTTTGACTTCAGGAAGTTATATTTCGCTTCGTACCAATCAAGCGAATGTAGAATTTGATGATTTGAAAGTATATAAAGGAAGAAGCACAGGCGTTACAGTAACAGTTGGAAACACAAACGCCAAAGATTTACGTACTAATCTAGCTTCAACAGGACAAGTAAAATCTATTGTAAGAGATGCAGCAGGAAACTTTTCTAGTGTTGCTAATGCAAATGTTACTATTGGAGCACCCATTATTACAGATATTACAGGAAATTGGGCAGAAAATGAAATTCGTTATATGTTGAATAATGGATTTATGTCAGGATATAGTGATAATACTTTCCGTCCAAATAACACAACAAGTCGTGCCGAATTTGCGACAATGATAGCTGTTATTATTGACCCAAGTATTTCAAGTGACCCTGCTGTGGCTAGTCGTAGTTTTACTGATATTAGTGGACATTGGGCAGAAGCAAACATTTTGAAAGCTGCTCGTGCAGGTTATTTGAGTGGTTATACGGATGGCACATTTAGACCAAATGACCCTATTACAAGAATGCAAGTAACACTTTCTATTTCAAATGGATTGAGCGTAAGTGGAGGAACAAGCACTATGCTTAACTTATTTACAGATAAAAATGATGTTCCTTCGTGGGCTACTACTTCGGTTACAAATGGAATAGCAAATCGTTTTGTAGCAAATCACCCTGATAAAAATTACTACAAGCCAAATGATAATAGTACAAGAGCAAATGCTACTGTAGTGATGTATCAGGCGTTGCGTTATTTGAGTCGTGCGTCAGAATTATTCAATACCTATATTGTTGTGCCTGCAAATCCTGCTTCTAAAATTGCTGTAAAAACAGAGCAAAATACCATAGAAGGAATGATGTTGTTTCCAAATCCAATAGAAAACTCTCGCTTAAATGTAGCTTATTCTTTGAAAGAAGCGTCTGATATAAGCATTCGTTTATACAGCATTTTAGGAGAAGAGATTTCTATTTTATATCAAGGAAATAAAGAAGCAGGAACTCACAAAGAAGAGTTCGAACTTTCTACTCTTCGCTTAAAAGCAGGAACGTATATTATCAAAATTTCTTCTAAAGAAGGAACTCAAACATTGCGTTTAATTAAACTATAATTTTTTCTCTTTATCGATTTTTACAAAAGAACGTATTTTATTTTTTGCGTTCTTTTCTTTCCATCAAAAATACAATTACAATGAACCGATTAATTATATTAATGGGAATGCTGTGTGCATTTTCTTATTCATCATTTACTCAAGTATTTGCTCAAAATACGAAAAAAAATTTCGTAGAAATACGAGTAACTGACCAACAAACAGGTTTTAGCATTCCAAATGCCACAATAGAAATTTTATCTTCTTCTAAAAATTCAATTCCTTCTAATCAAAAAGGAAAAGTATTTATTCAAAAAAACACTCAAAAACAAGTAATTAGAGTTAGTGCAGAAGGATATAGTCCTATTGAGACCTATTATCAATTAGCTTCTGTAGAAGAAGGTTTGGAAATGGAAATTCAGTTAGATCCAATTTTACCTAAAACAAATTTTTCTCTCCAAAATTTAAGAAAACAAGAGAAAACTTCAGTTATTTCAGGGTTTGTAAGTGATAAAGAAACTGGTTTTCCTGTTTCAAATGTAAAAGTAACAACTTTAAATGCGACTGCTTATACAGATAAAAATGGTTTTTATGAGTTTTCTATTCCTTTTGATGTTGAGGCTATTCAAACAATAGAAGGATTATTAAATAATCATCAAAAAATTCAAATTTCTTTTTCTAAAGAAGGATTTACAACTCACTTACTCAAAGATTTCAGGGTGTTGGGTGAAGATTATTTACTCAAAATTGCTATGACTGCTGCAACTTCGGAAATGAAACAAAGTAGTACAACCACAACTGAAACTGAGACATTTTCTCACGGTTTTTTCGACAAAACAAGAGAAGAAGATAACGCAAGTAACAACATTCGTCTTAACGACAACCACAATCACAAATCTAATCCTGCCACGACAGAGGAAGTTTCAAGAGTAGAAGCACTTGTAGTTCCCTCAAGTATTCGTGTAGGCTTGAATTGTTCATGTAATTCTTGTTCAAGTGTTACAGTTATGGGTTTGGAGTCGTATGTTGAGCAAGGTATTGATAATGAATGGATTCCAAGCTGGAGCGATAATTCATTACGTTCTGGAGCTGTGGCTTATCGCAGTTATGGAGCAAACCACGTTTTGAATCCAATTAGATCAAATTACGATATTAGTAGCACGACTTGTCGTCAAGTATGGGTATCAGGAACTACTACACGTTGTCGTGCAGCAGCACAATTTACAGCAGGTGAAGTGCTTGTTCGTGAGTGTGATAATACCAAAATTGCTTTTACAGAATATTCAGCAGAAAATAATAACTCTGGGTGTGGAGATGGTTTTGCAGGTACAGGAGGTACAGGTTTTAATGGTGTTTCTTGTTCAGTAAATACGTATCAAGGTTGGCCTTGTATTTCTGATGCTATTAACGCTGGTAACGCATCGTTCGGACACGGAAGAGGTCTTTCACAATGGGGTTCTCAACGCTGGGCAAGTCAGCAAAACAAAACTTATGGCTGGATTCTTGACCACTATTACAATCCTGGGGGAATAGAAAGAAGTGGTAGTAGTACACCTAGTGATACTGTAGATCCAACAACAAGCATTACAGCTCCAAGCAATTCAACAAGTGATTTTTCTGCTACTTTTACAGATGCTGATAATGTGGGTGTAACAGGTCGTTTCTATCAAGTATTAGAAAACTATGCTTCTGAAACTCGTGCTAATCGTGGCAATGGTTTTTATAATGATAACTTTTCTACTGGTTCGCTTCATTCAGATTATACTGTAGGAACAGGAAGCTGGTCAGCTAACTCTTCTGGACGTTTGGTTCAATCAAATACCACAAGTACAAATACTTCTTTATCTACATTTTTATCTCAAACGAATGGACAAAGTTATTTGTATAATTTTGCTGCAAAACTCAACAGTACAACTGGAAACCGTCGTTTTGGAATTCATATTATGGCTTCACAAACTGATTCTGAAAGAGGAAACTCTTACTTAATTTGGTTTTCGGCAGATGGTGGAACAGTCAGTATTCTTGAAACAGTAAATAATGTCTTGAATACAAGAGCAAGTGCTTCTATTACTACAGGTACAAGTTGGGCAGATTACAAAGTGGCTTATTCTACCACCACAGGTAAAATTGAAGTGTTTAGAAATGATGCTTTATTGACGCAATGGACAGATTCAAGTCCTTTGACTTCAGGAAGTTATATCTCGCTTCGTACCAATCAAGCCAATGTAGAATTTGATGACTTGAAAGTGTATAAAGGAAGAAGCACAGGTGTTACAGTAACTGTAGGAAATACAAATGGAAAAGATTTGCGTACTAATCTAGCTTCAACAGGACAAGTAAAATCTATTGTAAGAGATGCAGCAGGAAACTTTTCTAGCGTAGCTAATGCAAATATTACTATTGGCACACCAGCTATAACAGATATTACAGGCAACTGGGCAGAAAATGAAATTCGTTATATGTTAGATAATGGATTTATGTCAGGATATGCTGATAATACATTTCGTCCAAATAACACGACAAGTCGTGCCGAATTTGCGACAATGATAGCTGTTATTATTGACCCAAGTATTTCAAGTGACCCTGCTGTGGCGAGTCGTAGTTTTACTGATATTAGTGGACATTGGGCAGAAGCAAACATTTTGAAAGCAGCTCGTGCTGGGTATTTGAGTGGTTATACGGATGGCACATTTAGACCAAATGACCCTATTACAAGAATGCAAGTAACACTTTCTATTTCAAATGGATTGGGCGTAAGTGGAGGAACAAGCACTATGCTTAACTTATTTACAGATAAAAATGATGTTCCTTCGTGGGCTACTACTTCGGTTACAAATGGAATAGCAAATCGTTTTGTAGCAAATCATCCTGATAAAAATTACTACAAACCAAATGAAAACAGCACTAGAGCAAATGCTACTGTAGTGATGTATCAGGCGTTGCGTTACTTGAGTCGTGCGTCAGAATTATTCAATACCTATATTGTTGTGCCTGCAAATCCTGCTTCTAAAGTGGCTGCCACTACAAATGAATTAGATGAAAATATCTTAGCAGAGATGTCTTTATTTCCAAATCCAATAGAAAACTCTCGCTTAAATCTAGCTTATTCTTTGAAAGAAGCGTCTGATGTAAGCATTCGTTTATACAGCATTTTAGGAGAAGAAATTTCTATTTTATATCAAGGAAATAAAGAAGCAGGAACTCACAAAGAAGAGTTCGAACTTTCTACTCTTCGCTTAAAAGCAGGAACGTATATTATCAAAATTTCTTCTAAAGAAGGAACTCAAACATTGCGTTTAGTAAAACTATAAAATGTAGTAGAATACTTTTAAGCTACCCAATTTCACAAAAATAGAAGAAGTCAATGAATCAGTTTAAAAAAGATTTAATCTGAAAAAATGATTCATTGACTTCTTTATTCCCTTTTAAATAATAAAATTAAAAAAATATGAAACTTTCAAAAATTTTTCAAAACCTTATTTTAGGTTTTGGAATAACCCTAGCAGGAAATGTTCTTGCACAAGATGCTCAAATTGCTTTCTATAATGGAAATGATTTGATGAATACAAATCTTAAAAAACATAGTACTAAAAATATAGGCGAAAATCTTAGATACGAACAAGATGATTTTGTCAAAATTGATAAAATTGCTCTTTTTCCAAAGGATATTTCGGCAGAGCTTTCTATTCCAAAAGATTGGGTGTTTTTTCAAGGACTAAAATCTCCTTATTCTAATACGTGGATTTATATGGAACGTACTCAAATAGGAACAGAATTTTCACTTTGGTTCTACGATGCAGATACTCATCAAAAAACGCTTTTGCTGAATCAAAAAACTACTCCTAAAGAAAATTATTCTTTCAAACCAATAGCTTGGAGTGCTGATAAATCTGCATTTTATTTAGAAATGCTAAAATTTGATACAGATTTTGACCATGAAGGAATTTGGAAATATGATTTAAAAACAAAGCAGATGAGTAAATTATCTATTTCGAAAGATTATTTTACTACTCCGATGCTTTCTCCTGACCGAAATTATTTTTTATATCTCAATAGTAATGAAGCCAAAAGAGATTTATTACATGGCTATGCTGATGAGATTATGGTGTATAATATTGAAGGAGCAAAAGAAAAATCTACCTACAAAAAGGATAAAACACCTTTACAGTTAGCGGGTTGGGTTAAAGAAAAGGAAAATAATGACATAAAAGTTCATAAAATTTCCCCAAATGAAACAAAGGATGAACACCGAGTTTCTTCTACTATTGATTATTTCTTACCGTGGGATTCAGGAAGAGCTTATTATGTTTCTCGCCATGGAACTCCTGCACCGAGTGGTTTTCATAATCCTACAGGCTCAAGAACTTCTATTTATGATGGAATTGGACAACATGGATATGCAGCCGTTGATTTTGATACACCTGATAATGCAGACCAAAATTTGCGTGCAGCAGCAGCAGGAACTGTAACTTCAGCAGGAGATTGTGGTTGTGGGTATGGAAATTTAGTAATTGTTCAGCATTCTGACGGAACTCGTACGTATTACGCTCACATGAAACAAGTTTTAACTAGTTCAGGGCAGAGTGTACAGCAAGGAACTATATTAGGATTAGAAGGAACAACAGGACAATCTTCAGGAGATCACTTACACTTCGAATGGCGTGCAGCAGGGGGAAATTCTTCTACCATAGGAACTTTTTCAGATGTAGGACAACCTCGTCAAGGCTATAAATATACAGCAGGAACAGGCACACCATCAGACACAGTAGATCCAACAACAAGCATTACAGCACCAAGTAGTGCAACAAGTGATTTTTCTGCTAGTTTTACAGATGCTGATAATGTATCTGTAACAGGTCGTTTTTATCAAATCTTAGAAAATTATGCCTCTGAAACTCGTGCTAATCGTGGCAATGGTTTTTATAATGATAATTTTTCTACAGGTTCGCTTCATTCAGATTATACTGTAGGAACAGGAAGCTGGTCAGCTAACTCTTCTGGACGTTTGGTTCAATCAAATACCACAAGTACAAATACTTCTTTATCTACATTCTTATCTCAAACAAACGGACAAAGTTATTTATATAATTTTGCTGCAAAACTCAATAGTACAACTGGAAACCGTCGTTTTGGAATTCATATTATGGCTTCTCAAACTGATTCTGAAAGAGGAAACTCTTATTTAGTTTGGTTCTCAGAAGATGGGGGTTCTGTTACTATTTATGAAACTATTAATAATACACTCAATACTCGTGCAAGTGCTTCTATCACTGTAGGTACAAGTTGGGCAGATTACAAAGTAGCTTATTCTACCACCACAGGTAAAATTGAAGTGTTTAGAAATGATGCCTTACTCACAGAATGGACAGATTCTAGTCCACTTACTTCTGGAAGTTATATTTCGCTTCGTACTAATCAAGCAAATGTAGAGTTTGATGACTTGAAAGTGTATAAAGGAAGAAGCACAGGCGTTACAGTAACTGTAGGAAATACAAATGGAAAAGATTTGCGTACTAATTTAGCTGCAACTGGACAAGTAAAATCTATTGTAAGAGATGCAGCAGGTAATTTTTCTAATGTAGCCAATGCAAATGTTACTATTGGCACACCAGCTATAACAGATATTACAGGCAACTGGGCAGAAAATGAAATTCGTTATATGTTAGATAATGGATTTATGTCAGGATATGCTGATAATACATTTCGTCCAAATAACACGACAAGTCGTGCCGAATTTGCGACAATGATAGCTGTTATTATTGACCCAAGTATTTCAAGTGACCCTACTGTGGCGAGTCGTAGTTTTACTGATATTAGTGGACATTGGGCAGAAGCAAACATTTTGAAAGCAGCTCGTGCAGGTTATTTGAGTGGTTATACAGATGGAACATTCAGACCAAATGACCCTATTACAAGAATGCAAGTAACACTTTCTATTTCAAATGGACTAGGAGTAACAGGAGGAACAAGTACATTATTAAATCTATTTACAGATAAAAATGATGTGCCTGCTTGGGCTACTAGTTCGGTTACAAATGGAATAGCAAATCGTTTTGTAGCAAATCATCCAGATAAAAACTATTACAAGCCAAATGATAATAGTACAAGAGCAAATGCTACTGTGGTAATGTATCAAGCGTTACGTTATCTAAATCGTGCTCCCGAATTATTCAATACCTATATTGTTGTGCCTGCAAATCCTGCTTCTAAAGTGGCTGCAAAGTCAGAAGATAAATCACTCCAAAGTCTAGTCTTATATCCAAATCCATTAGAGGGTAATAATTTAAAATTGAAATTCTTATTAGAAGAATCTACTCCTGTTGAGATACGATTGTATAATGTCTTAGGAGAAGAAATTTCACTATTATTCAATGAAGATAGCAAAGAAGGAATGTTTCAAGAAGAATTTGATTTATCAAAACTCAATCTTCAGACAGGAACTTATATTTTGCGCATTATTTCTACTGCCCAAACACAAACGGTTAGATTTATTAAAAATTAATTTTTTAATAAAAATAAGACTTTTACAAAAAAATAGTGCTATTATTTTTTGTAAAAGTCTTAAAAAAAATCCCCTATTCAATTACATTTAAACAAAAACTTTTTCATGAAAACACTGAATTTAGTTCTTATTGGTATTGTCTTATTATTATTTGGAGGTTGTAGTCAAGATGAAATTTTGACAGAAAATCTTGCAACAAACTCAATTAATCACAACAAGCAAAAACACTCCAACCAAAACTCATCAGATCAAGTAATGGCAATTATGCCTGATGTAGCAGGAAATTGGGCAGAAACAGAAATTAATTATATGACTTCAAATGGCTATATGTCAGGGTTTCCTGATGGAACATTTAAGCCAAATAATACGATTACTCGTGCTGAATTTGCTACAATGATTGTGGGTTGTCTTAATCCAACTCCAAAACCTGAAAATTCAACTATTATATTTTCAGATATTAGTACACACTGGGCAAAAAACAATATCTTACAAGCTGCAAAGGCTGGTTTTTTATCTGGTTATCCTGATGGAACATTTATGCCCAATCAAAATATCAGTAAACTTCAAATTGTTATTGCTATATCAAATGGTTTGGCTGTTTCAGGAGGAAATGTAACTAATTTAACTACTTTTTTTACAGATAATGCAGAGATTCCAACTTGGGCAAAACAAAGTGTGGCAAATGCCCTAACGAATAGATTGGTATTGAATTATCCTACAAAAACTCTATTTACTCCACTCAAAAATGCTACACGAGCTGATGCAACTGCATTGATGTATTGTGCTATGAAGAGAACAAATGGAAACCTTTCTTATACAAATCAGTATTTAGTAAATCCTACTAGCACACCACCTGTTACAGGCGATTTTTCATTGAATTATCCAAGTCCTGTAGATGCAGGAAGTCCTGTTACATTTTCAGGTACAAGTACAGGTATTACCCTACTCAAATTCTTTATAGATGGATATCCATTAGGTACTACTCCAAGTAATGGTTCTTATTCTTTTACAGCTACTATCAATAATGCTGGTATAGCTCGTGTTCTTCGTGTAGAAGGATATAATGGTACTACTTTGGTAAAAGCACGTAATCAAACTATCGACGTGCGTCAAGCTAGTCCTTTTATGCAAAATGTACCTTATTTCTATCAACGTAATAATGCGTTGTATCCCGGTACTTCTTGTCAGAACACTTCCATTGCCATGGTAATTAATTATTATGGTGGAAGCACTACTCCTGATGACATAACTAGAGAATATGGAAAAGATAGAGCGCAAACTGTGTCTGGTTTACAAGCTGTATTCAATTCTGAAGCGGCTTATTTTGGTTTGAATGTACGAGTAGAAGGAAAGCAGAATGGTACATTAGCTCAAATGGAGACTTTATTAGACCAAGGAAAGCCTGTTATTGCTCATGGATATACTACAAGTTTTGGACATGTTTTAGTGTTTTTAGGGCATGATGCTGATTATTATTATGTTCATGACCCATATGGAAAATGGGATCAAGTAGCTTATAGTTCTGGATATACTCGTGGTCAAACAATCGGAAAAGCTACTAGATATAGGAAAAGTGCTATTCGTGCAGCTTTCTCTCCTGATGGCTTACTTTGGATGCACAGAGTTTATTCTACTAACTAAGCCATAAATAATATACTACAACCTTTTGTACAAAATCCATCACTGCTGATAGTTTGGCTACTGGATTATAAATACAAAAGGTTGTTTTTTTAAAACCTAATTAATAAAATGTTAAAATTTAATTATAAATCAAGTAAAATATGCATCAAATTATGTTTGATGTTTTTTATATTTTCTCTCTCTGCTTGTGTAGATGAAGGGCAAATTATAAATCAAGAGATTATGGAGAATGCTTCTCATCATGATTGCACTGAGACTTCTGCCAAATCCTATCAAAAAACAAGTTCTTCTAAAAATTTAAACTCCCCTCAACAATTATTCTCTGTTTCTGATATTAATGGACATTGGGCAAAGTTTGAAATAGAATATCTTATTTCTAATAATTACGCTTCAGGTTATCCTGATGGAACATTTAAACCAAATAATTTTCTAACAAGAGCAGAGTTTGCAGCTTTTATTTCAAGTGTTTTGAATCCTACACCTATACGCACAGCCATCGAATTTCCTGATGTTCCTACAACACATTGGGCTTATAATGCTATTCAAAAGGCATATCGTGGTGGGTTTTTATCTGGTTATCCTGATGGAACATTTATGCCTTCTGCAAATCTTACTCGTACACAATCTTTAGTAGCAATTTCGAATGGACTTAATCTGACAGGTGGAGATGTAGCTCGTTTATCTTCTTATTACGATGATGCTTCTCAACTAGCAACATGGGCGAAACCTTCCATAGCTAATGCCACAATCAATAATTTGGTCGCTAACTATCCAAACAAACGTAATTTCAGAGCAAATGAAAATACTACTCGTGGAGAAGTTTCTGTAATTCTTTATCGTGCTTTGGTGAAACAAAATAGAGCTACAGACTACAAAAATCCCTATTTGATAACGTATGATAGAATGCCTTTGGTAGTGATGTATCACGAGGTTTTGACAAATCCTATATATGGTAGTGATGTAAGTACACCTAATTTTATCGAACAAATGAATTTCTTCAAGTCTCAAGGCTATCGTACGCTTTCTTTAGATGAATTTTATGAAGTTGTTACAAATCATGCTGTTGTTCCTCAAAAAAGTGTTTTGCTTACTTTTGATGATGGATACATTGGAAACTACACCAATGCGCTACCTATTTTAGAGCAACATAATTTTAAAGCTGCTTTTTTTGTTCATACAGGTTTTGTAGGAACTACAGGAGGTTCACACTCAAAAATGAGTTGGAATCAGTTGCGTAGTATTGAAGCAAATTCACTTTTTGAAGTAGAATCGCATACTGTAAATCATGGGTATTTAGAAAATATGACTCCTACACAAGTACAAAGTGAGTTAGCTAACTCAAAAGCTACTATTGAAAGCCAGTTAAATAAAACTTGTGAGTATTTAGCTTATCCATTTGGGTCATATAGTGAAGAAGTAACCAGACAAGCTCCTACTTATTTCAAAATAGCGTTTGCAGTCAACTTTTTTGGTTATAAAAATGCACCAGCAAATTACTCTATTCCACGCATCGGAATTGGCAAAGATTTGACTACACTTGCTTTATTTAGACAAAGAATTAATAGATAGAAGAATAAGTATCAAGTAGTATAAAATTATGATTATTTCAAATTCTTGATTTCAATCAATGTTTTAAAGTATAAAGGCTTGTATTTTTGTAGTAAATAATCAAACTATTAAAATTCTTTCTCTATGAAAATACAAACCTCAAAACTTAATCAGAGTCTAATTGAAGAAATCAAAACAATTCTTCAAAAAACAGTTCAGCTTCAACAGTTATCAAATGATGAATTAAATTTTCGTCCGAATACAGAAAGTTGGACTGTCTTAGAATGTATCGAACATCTAAATCGATATAGTATTTTTTATTTGGAAGAGATCGAAAAGCGAATTGATGAAAAAATAGACAAAAACAAACTCACATCAAATCAAGATTACATTTTCAAAAGTGGATTTTTAGGAAATTATTCAGCTAATTCTATGCTTCCTGTTCAGAAAGGAATCGTTTCGATAAGTGAGAATAAAAGTCCGACAGCAAATCATTCTTTGCGAATTGGAAACAAAATGAAGACTTTCAAAGACAAAAACCCAATTCATAGTGGCGTAGATAGACGAGTTTTGGACACTTTTATCGATGACCAAAATGAATTTATGCGACTTTTAGAAAAGGCTCAACAGGTAGATTGGAACAAAACAAAGGTTTCTCTTACGCTTCCTCTTCTGAAATTTAATTTGGGTGATACATTTCGTTTTGTGATAAACCATGAAATTAGACACTTTATTCAAATTAAAAATATTTTATCAAATACGCAATTAAAAAACTAGTTATCAAATCCTTTTATTCACTCACAATAAAAGGATTTGTTATTTAATTACAAATTTTTCATAGCTAATTGGAACAAACGTTCTGATTTATATATCTTTACAAGAAAAATAGAGGGAAAGAAATACACCAATCAATTATATTTTTTTAGAAAATTCATTTCAAAATGACTAACAAAACATTCAAGTTATCAAAAATTTTATTTATTCTTTCTTTATTGCTGACTTTTGGCTTTTTTTCATGTTCCAATAACAAAAAAGCACAAAGCGAAGAACAAGTAGAAGTAACAACACCAAAAACAGAAGTGCTTGTAGATGAAACTAACCAAACAGAAATACAATCACTAACCGAACAACTAGAAAATAAAGCAACTGCTTTCAAAGAGCGTGCAGACCCAGAAAAAGTAAAAACGTATGAAGCTGCCATCGAAAAAGTAGCTGCAAGTGGAATTATAGGCAACTCTAAAAAAGAAGGTGATAAAGCTCCTAATTTTACACTTCCAAATGCAACAGGAAAAAAAATAACTTTAGCCGACAAAACAAAAAATGGTTATACTATCATTACGTGGTATAGAGGAGGCTGGTGTCCATATTGTAATCTTACTTTGGCTGCTTGGCAAGATATTTTACCAGAAATAAAAGCTGAAAATATTGAGTTAATTGCCATTACGCCCGAACTTCCAGATAGTACACTTTCTACAAAAGAAAAAAACGCATTAGAATTTGAAGTTTTGAGTGATGTAGGAAATAAAGTAGCAAAAGACTATGGAATTGTTTTTCCATTGGACGAATCTATCAGAGAAGCCTATAAAAATATGGGTTTAGAAAAGTATAATGGAGACGCTTCTTATACATTGCCTTTGGCTGCGACCTATATTATAAATTCTGAAAATGAAATTGTATATGCTTTCTTAGATGCAGATTATAAAAAACGTGCAGAACCTAGAGAGGTTTTGCAGAAAGTAAAGGATATGAAATAAAATACAGACCCTTAGGGTAGGGTGTTTATAATTTGGTTATTTTTTCGTGCAGTTTTGTAATTATGATTTTTAAAAATGTAGCGTATTTTAGCTGCATAGCTGCGTAATGTTTAGCTTCGCTGACTCGCTGACCTTCGGATGTAGAGAATCAAATTAATTTCCGTATTTAGAACTGCGTAGCTGCGAAATGTTGAAATTTAATAACTTTCAAATACCAAACAACAATATTACGCAGCTACGCAGCTTTTTGAACTTAATATTTTTCGATTCTACCAATGTTTCGCAGCTACGCAGCTAAATTTCTACAAAAATAAAATGATTTAAAATAATCATCTTTTCTAGGAAGAATTTTTGAAATTCTAAACAGCCTAGCCTTAGGGTCTAATTTTACTTCCTAAAAAACCATTTTTTTTCTATAATTGTAGCAGACGGAAGCGCATTGGCTAATTCTTTATCATTTTCAAATTTTAATTGAGAAAGACAATGCACTTCTACCTTTACCTCAAATTCGGATTCTTCAAAAACCCACGGTGTAATACAAATTGTTTTGTCTTCTCGTTGATGTAAATAGCTTTTTTCTCCGTTTGGCAAAACAAAAACTTCTACTTTACGTCCGTCTTCGGGAATATTCTGTCTACATAAAATAAGCGAACATCTATCACAAAAATGAATAAGATTATAGGCTTTTTGAGCTTCTTGTTGATTTACTTTCAAATTTTTTCGAAATAATTTCTGATTTTCTTTCTGTAAATTCAAAAATTCAATCGTTTTTTTATGTTCTTTCAAAGTCAGTCCTTCTTCTTTTGCAGCTTTTTCTTCTCTTAAAGATTCGTATAAATAAGACAAATGCATCGAAATCATCAAGGCAATCCATTGAGATTTGTAACGAGAAACGGCTGCAATCCTCTGTGCTTGTTCTAATGAAAATTTGGATAAAGAAAAATCTTGAGGTGCACCAGCTTCTGTGATATGATACATTCCTTTCCAACCGATTTGCTCGTCGTCGTGTTCGGCAATGGCTGTAAGCGTTTCTAACCATCTTTCTGGACGTTCTCTTTTTTGCCAATAAAAACCAATTTTGGAAGCCAAAAGTCCGTGCGCTCGTTGAAAAATTATTTCCCAACCTTGAGTAGAAGTATTGACAATCATAGAAACCAATTTAGAATTAGGAAGGTAGAAGTAACTACAATAGCATTTTTATTGTATGAAATTTCAATTTATAACTACTTTTATTAAAACAAGTTTAATAAAAGTAGCCTTTTTCCTAATTCCTAATTTCCAATCTTCTCTTAAATCCTAACATGAATTCCCTTCTCAAAAAGTTCTTTTTTCAAAACAGGAACAGGAATTTCTCCAAAGTGAAAAATACTGGCAGCAAGGGCAGCATCCGCTCTTCCTTCATTAAAAACATCTACAAAATGCTGTGTAGTTCCTGCTCCTCCACTTGCAATAATCGGAATGCTACAAATCTGACTTAGTTTTGAATAGACATCACAAGCAAAACCATTTTTTGTTCCGTCGTGACTCATTGAGGTAAACAAAATTTCTCCTGCTCCTCGTTCTTGTGCTTCTTTTGCCCATTCATAAAGGTCAATTCCTAAATTTTTTCGTCCTCCTCCTGTGTGTACTTCCCATTTTCCTTTGTTTATTCCTGACACATTCATTTTAGCATCAATCGCAATGACAATACATTGATTACCAAAACGTTTGGAAGTTTCTTCAATGAGGTTTGGATTCAGAACGGCAGCCGAATTTATGGTAACTTTATCTGCACCAGCTTCTAGCAAAACAGAAACATCTTCAACGCTACTCACACCACCACCAACTGTAAACGGAATATTTAAGTTTTTGGCAATTCGGAGAGCTAGTTCTTTAAGTGTTTTTCTCTTTTCATGCGTGGCTGTAATATCTAAAAAAACAAGTTCGTCAGCTCCTTCTTTTGCGTATTTTTCGCCTAACTCAACAGGGTCGCCAGCAAAACGAAGTTCTTCAAACTGAACTCCTTTTACGGTCTGACCATCTTTTATATCTAAACAGGGAATTATTCTTTTGGATAACAAAGTTTTTGAATTATTAATTGTGAATGATAAATTATTAATGAATTATAAAATCAAATAGTAATTCTATTTTCATAAATTGCCTTTCCTACGATTGCACCATCAACGCCTAATTTATCAAGCAAAACTAAATCATCTTGACTGGTTACTCCTCCACTAGCTATGACTGTAAGATCTGGAAATTTAGTTTTTAATTCTCCATAAAAGTCAGTATTTAAGCCTTCTAATGCGCCATCTTTGGTAATATCAGTACAAAAAAATTGGGTAAGTCCTTTTTGTTTCCATTTTTCAATAAACTCAAAAATGGTAAATTCACTTTCTTTTTTCCACGCATCTGTAAGTAGCTTTTCACCACGAACATCAGCAGCCAATAAAATAGAATTTCCACCAAATTCAGATAACCAACTTTCAAACATCTCTGGATTTTTTACAGCTACACTTCCTACACTTACCATTTTAGCACCACTAGAAAGAATACTTTTAATAGAATCAGAATGACGGATTCCTCCACCAAAATCGATAACTAAATCAGTTTGAGAAGCAATTTTTTCTAGAATTTGTAAGTGTTTTGGTTGTCCAGCTTTTGCGCCATCCAAATCTACTATATGAAGACGTTTTATTCCCTTGTCTTCAAAGATTTTGGCTTGGTCTAAAGGGTCTGAATTGTATATCTTTTGTGTGTCATAATCGCCATGCGTAAGACGAACACATTTACCATCAATTAAATCAATGGCAGGAATGAGTTGAAGATTCATAGTTATTTTATCTAATCATAAATCGCAGCCTAAAGGCTACATTACATTTTCGCACCTTAAAAGGTACGCTACAGATTTATTTCTTTACTTTATCCACTACCAAACCGACTTCCAAGACTGGATTTATAGGATCTTGTTTTGGCATTGCGTGTTTTATTTTGAAAGTATATGTTCCCTTTTCTAATTCGGAATTAGACATCACCACTTGTCTTGTATCATATGTTTCGCCTACACCTTCGCCTACTGCACGTCCACCAGCATCACGTAATGTAAAATCTACTTTTTCTTCAGATGCTTTTCCATCTGGCGTTTCGTAAGTAAGTGTAAGTAAAAGGTTTTGATAAGGAATGGCTATTCCGTGACGTAATTCTATCGAAATATCATACATTCCTGCTTCTTCTACATTTACTTTATAGGTTTTCTCATCGCTCATATTCCACTTAAAACCTACCGAATTTACGTCTTCATGATTTCTATAAATATTGTTTTCATCACAAGAAGAAAATAAAAACAAAACAGCTAATGTAATGACTGGAAAAACAGATTTGATAAATTTCATGATATTTTTGGTTTAATGTAGAACAGACATTTTGTCTGTTTGGTAATTTTATTGATTAATATTCGTGGACAAACTCTATTCCTGCATATTGAGTTTCAATTTCGTTTAGAATATCAAATACTTCTTGTGAACTACTAGACTGAACAAGTCGCATTCTATATTGTTTAATTCCTCTTAATCCTTTAAAATAAGCTGCATAATGACGTTTCATTTCATTAATTGCTGTTATTTCACTTCTTTTCCATTCTAAAGAAAACATAAAATGTTTTCTACAAATGTCCAAACGCTCTTCTAATGTTGGAGGTGGTAAAAGCTCGCCAGTAGCCAAATAATGTTTTATTTCTCTAAAAATCCAAGGATAACCAATGGCTGCACGTCCTATCATAATTCCATCAACACCAAAACGATTTTTGTATTCTAATGCTTTTTGAGGAGAATCAATATCGCCATTTCCAAAGATAGGAATATGAATATCAGGACTATTTTTGACTTCTGCAATATACGACCAGTCAGCTTCTCCTGTATACATCTGCTTACGAGTACGTCCATGAATAGAAAGTGCCTGAACACCAACCCCTTGCAAACGCTTTGCAACTTCTAAAATTTTTATAGAATCGTGATCCCAACCCAAACGGGTTTTTACCGTAACAGGAAGTTTGGTTTTATTTACAATTTCCTTTGATAAGAGTTCCATTTTAGGAATATCTTTCAAAATTGCAGCTCCTGCACCTTTACAAACAACTTTTTTGACAGGACAACCAAAATTTATATCCAAAACTTCTGGATTTTCTCGTTCAACAATTTCGGTAGCCAAAAGCATAGAATCTAGCTCAGCACCAAAAATTTGAATACCAACAGGACGCTCGTAATCAAAAATATCTAATTTCTCTACACTCTTATCTGCATCTCTTATTAATCCTTCTACCGAAATAAATTCGGTGTACATCATATCTGCACCACAGGCTTTACAGACAGCACGAAAAGGAGGATCACTTACATCTTCCATCGGTGCAAGCAAAAGAGGGAAGTCGCCTAACTCTACATTTCCAATCTTTACCATATTATTTTATCTTATCTTCTTACTTTTTATTTAAAGTTAATTTTAACACTACAAATTTACAAAAAATACTATTTCAAACGTCATTCAGAATAAATATTCTAAACTCTACCACCAATTACAAGTACATCGTCAATTGGTTTATGTTCGTTTCCTATCCAATTTTTAAAAGTTTGATAGAGAATTTGTTTTTGTTCTGCTGTATCTTCTGTATGAATATCAAATAGTAGCTCTCTAAAGTTTTTTACCATAAACTTGCGTCCTCGCTCTCCTCCAAATTGGTCTTGAAAACCATCAGAAAAAATATAAAATGTGGTTGGAATAGAAATATCAATAACATGCTCTGTAAACTCACTTTTATGTTCTCTTTCTGAACCACCAATAGGCATCTTATCGCCCTTTATTACCTCTAATTGATTATTTTGGATATAAAAAATAGGGTTTTTTGCTCCTGCAAAAGTAAGGGTTTTATTCTTTTTATCTATACAAACGAGAGCTAAATCCATTCCATCATGGATATTTGTTTCGTCTTTGTGTAAAGCTGTTGTAATTCCTTTATCTAACTGAGTCAGAATTTTTGCAGGCGAACATATATTATTTTCTGCTACAATTCTACTCAAAATTTCATTTCCTATCATAGACATAAATGCTCCTGGTACGCCATGACCTGTACAATCAACAGCAGCTAAAACTACTTTTTGTTCTTCCTCAAAATGATGAAAAAAGTAAAAGTCGCCACTTACAATATCACGAGGACGAAAGTAGACAAATGATTCGGGTAGTGCTTTTTGAATATTGGCAATATTGGGAAGCATTGCCTCTTGAATGCGTTTTGCGTAAGTAATACTAGATGTAATTTGATGATTTTTATCTTCAATTTCATTTACAGCTTTCGCTAACTCATGGTTTTGTTGCATGATGTGCATTTGTTGAAAACTAATCTCGTCATTTTTATCTTGTAATTCTAAATTGGCTCTCTTTTTTTGTTGCCTGCTTCTATAAATAAAAATAATTCCTACTAGAGCAAGTAATAAAATAGCTGCAATGCCTCCGATATAAAGTCTTTGTCTTGCTATTTTCTGTTCATTTTCGGCTTGTTCTTGGGCAAACTTGGCTTCTTGTAAGTCTGTTTCTTGTTGAAGGACTTTATAGGCTAGTTCTTGTTTTGTGAAATTAGATTCTAGTTTATTTAATTCATCATTTTTACTTTCTATATTTTTTTCTTGTTCTTGTAGTTTGGTGTTTTTTAAGGCAATTTCTAATTCTGCTCGTTGTTTTTCTGTTTCTGCTAAAGCTGCTTGTAGTCTTGCTTTGTCTGCTTCTGCACTCACAACAGCCATTTTTCTTTGTTGTGACATCTCATGAAAATTGCGATACAATTCAAAATATTCTTTTGTTTTTTCAGAGTTTCCTGCTTTTTCGTAGGTTTCGGCAAGCATTCCATAAATGCTTCTCATTTGTTCCAAATCAAAGGATTCTTTTGCTAAACTTAATCCATCTACTAGTTGCTTGGCTGCTTCATCGTGTCTTTTGAGATTATTTAAAACAACAGCCGTATTTATTTGAGCTGAAATAATAGGTTCTTTTATACCTTGTTTTTTTCGTCCTTCTAATGTTCTTTGGAAGAAAATAAGTGCAGAATCAAATTTTTCTAAATCGGCATAAATAGTAGCAAGGTTACTATAAATGCCATACATTCCACTCTGATTATCTACTTTCTGATTGAAAATTAATGACTTTTGAAAATAAGTAATGGCTGGTCGCAATTCTTTTTTGTCCCAATGGATTAGAGCTGCTTTATTCAAAAAATCACTTGCTCCTCTATAATCACCTTGATTTTTGCGCCCTTCAGATTTTTCTAAACACATTTCAACAGTCAGCCTTTCACCATCATTTGTTACAAACTGAGCTTTTGTAGGAAACACAAAAAATGATAGAAAAACCAAAAATAAAAAAGAACTAAATAAATAATTTCGCATTGTTGCTGATTAGAATAGACAGAAGGATTACTAAAAAAACATATTTTAACCCAAATATAACGCTATTTTATGTAAGAAATTAAAAATCAATGACGAAATTTTATTTTATAGTAGCTGCCAAGGTTCAAATCAACAAGCCTTGACAGCATTTCTATCTTTTATAATCTAACACGAACAGCATTTGCATGAGCTTTTAATTCTTCTGCTTCTGCCATCTCAATTACTGTTTGTCCAATTTGACTCAGTCCTTCTTTTGTAAGAGATTGAAATGTAATTTTTTTGACAAAACTATCTAATGAAACTCCACTATAAGCTCTTGCATGTCCATCTGTTGGCAAGGTATGATTTGTGCCAGAAGCATAATCTCCAACAGACTCAGGTGTGTAATTTCCTAAAAACACAGAACCTGCATTAATGATATGTTCGGCTGCTTCTTCTGGATTTTCAAGAGCAATAATCAAATGCTCAGGAGCATAAAAATTACTCATATCTAAAATTTCTTGTCTGTTTTTCAAGACAACAAAACGACTATTTTCTAACGATTTTTGAGCAAATTCTTTTCTAGGAAGTGATTCTAGCTGTTTTTCTACTTCTGCTTTTATTTGATTTGCTGTTTCTTCATTGTCTGTCATCAAAATAACTTGGCTATCTTTTCCATGTTCGGCTTGAGAAAGCAAATCAGCAGCTACAAAGCTAGGAACACAACTTTTATCAGCCAAAACAGCTACTTCAGAAGGACCAGCAGGCATGTCAATTGCAATTCCTTCATTTTGAATAAGTTGTTTGGCAACCGTTACATACTGATTTCCAGGACCAAAAATTTTATATACTTTTGGCACAGACTCCGTTCCATACGCCATTGCACCAATCGCCTGTATGCCTCCAATCTTGAAAATATCAGTTGCACCTACAAGATGAGCAGCATAGAGAATAGCAGGGTGAATTTTGCCTTCTTTATTGGGAGGAGAACACAAAACTACATTCTTACAGCCAGCAATTTTGGCAGGAATTCCAAGCATCAAAACAGTAGAAAAAAGAGGAGCAGTTCCCCCCGGAATATACAAACCTACTTTTTCTATACCTACACTTTTTCTCCAACACGTAATTCCTTTTGTAATTTCAACTTTCTTTACTTGGTCTTGTTGACTTTGGTGAAAGATTAAAATATTTTTATAAGCGTGATTAATAGCCGTTTTGAGTGACTCAGAAACTAGATTTTCAGCTTCTTGAAGTTCTTCTACGCTTACTCTAAAATCTTCTATATCTATTTTATCAAATTCTTTTGTAAATTTTTTGAGAGCTGTATCGCCTTCTTCTTTAATAGATTGTAGAATATTTTGAACTTGTGTTTCAATTTGTTTTAAAGAAAAAGTAGGACGAGTACAGATAGATTCCCACTCGTTGCGAGCAGGTTGGTTATATATTTTCATTGGAAAAATAAAGGCTATAATTTTAAATAAACATTAGATATAAATTTGAATCAAAAAAAGCTAATCTTTTGAGAAACCATAATGTTAGACAAAAGTAGTCATGAAGTTAGTTTTTTCAAAATTGGGTGATTAATTAACTATCTCGTCGGTCAGAAACTGACAATGACGTTCCTGTTAATACAGTGTTTTAAAATTTGTTTATATTTTTATCTGCTTAATCTATCAGAAGTTTTATTAAAGCTATATCATTCTTATTAGTAAACAAAATAATCTATAATCTTAGAGAATTTTCAACAAATTATTGAAACAAAAGTCATTGATTTACAGACTCTTCAAAAAAAGTTTTATCTTTTTGAATCAAAACTAAAGAAAATGGGTTATTGAGTTTATCTAAGCATTACAAAATAAAAATACTAAAACAGTTTCACAAGAATCACTCTATTTCTGACAGTTGAAGTGGCTTCAGCCCTCAACGAAGTTAAACTGTCAGCTACTTGAAATTAACTGGTCACTGTTTCACTGATTACTGATAACTGAACATGGTTTATCCCGAAAATATAGAATCAAAATTAGGATTTGATAAAGTCCGAGAACTTTTAGCTGATGAATGCCAAGGAATTTTGGGCAGACAGCTTATAGATAAAATGGAATTTCATAATGATTATGAAACCATTGCCAGCCTTACCGAACAGACTGAAGAATTTAAAAAACTCATAGAAACAGGGCAAAGTCCACCAGAAAGTTATTATTTTGATGTAACAGCTTATCTGGCAAAGGCTTCAATTGTCAATAATTTCCTTACAGAAAGTGAATTTTATGATATCAAACGCTCTTTAGATACATTATATCAGACTTTAAGGGTAATTCGACGACAGCCCAAAGAAGAATTTCCACGCCTGCAATCTATGTGTCAGGATATAGAAGTTCCTTATGAAGTCATTCAAGATATAGAAAGAGTAATTGATGATAAAGGACAGATGAGAAGCAATGCTTCGCCAGAACTTCAAAAAATTCGTCAAGCCATTGTCAGAACGCAGGTCACACTTCGAAAAAAATTAGTTTCTATTGTAGAAGATCTTCGAAAAAACGATTATTTACGCTCTGATGTCGACACAACTGTCAGAGAAGGCAGAATGGTAGTTCCTATCAAAACAGAATATCGAAAACAGCTAAAAGGAATTGTTCATGATACCTCTTCAACAGGACAAACTATTTTTATAGAACCTGAAGCAATTGTAGATTTGAATAACGATATTAAACAGTTTATGCACCAAGAGCGTTTCGAAATTGTGCGTATTCTGACTGACCTCACAACGTTTTTACGTCCTCATTTATATACATTAAAGTATGCGTATGAATTTTTGGCTCAAGTAGATTTTATTCGTGCAAAAGCTCGTTTTGCCATAAAATTAAATGCCATAAATCCAGATTTTCAAAAACGTGCTTTGATAGATTGGCAAAATGCCTACCATCCTCTTCTTTATTTATCATATAAAAAACAAGGAAAAACAGTTCTTCCAAATACACTGTTTTTAGATGGAAATCAACGAATTTTACTTATTTCAGGACCAAATGCAGGTGGTAAATCAGTTCTTTTAAAAACAGTTGGTTTGCTACAATATATGTTTCAAAGTGGCTTACTTATTCCAGTACAGGAAGGCTCAAAGATTGGTATTTTCGATCAGCTTTTCATAGATATAGGCGACGAACAATCAATTGACAATGATTTGAGTACATACAGTTCGCATCTTTATAACATGAAAAAATTCCTTATTGCAGGAAACAAACGAACACTTGCTTTAATAGATGAATTTGGAACAGGAACAGAGCCACAAGTAGGTGCATCGATAGCAGAAGCCATTTTAGAAGAGTTTGAAAAACAGAGAATGTATGCTGTAATTACGACTCACTATGCGAATCTGAAGTTTATGGCAGAAAAATCGCAGTTTATTGTTAATGGAGCAATGCGTTATGATGTAGATAAATTAGAACCTCTCTTTAAACTAGAAATAGGAAAGCCAGGGAGTTCGTTTGCATTAGAAATTGCTAAAAAAATTGGTCTACCTTCCGATGTTATTAAATCAGCTCATTCAAAACTAGGTGGCGAACAGTTAGAAGTAGAACGATTATTAAGACAATTGGAAAAACAGCGTTCGAATTTAGATAGAGAACAAACTTCCCTCAGAAAACAAGGTTTGGAAGTAGACAAATTGCTTAGAGAAAATCAAGCATTGAAAGATGATTTGAAGAAAAATAAGCAAAAATATATGCAAGAAGCTAAAAAAGAAGCAGAGGCTTTACTACAAAAGGCAAATCAACGCATCGAAAATACTATCCGAACTATTAAAGAACAACAAGCTGACAAGAAAATTACAAAGTCAGTCAGAAAAGATTTGGATAGCCTACAAGACGAACTCAACCGAGTAGAATACGAATCAGAAGAAAAACAACTTCCTAAAAACGATGAAGAAATGATTCGTTATGTAGATACTGAAATAAAACAAGGTGATTTTGTACAGATAAAAGGACAAACGGCTGTGGCAGAAGTTCTTTCAATCAAAAATAAAGATGCCTTGCTTCGTATTGGTTCGCTCAAAACTACTGTAAAAATGAATCGTTTGCAGAAAGTAGATGAAAAGATATTACCTACTTCTATTACAGGAAATATGAATTCTACTACTAATTCGGGTTCAGGTTCAGGCTCTACACTTCATAACAAAGTTTTACATTTTAGTCCAGATTTGGATGTGCGTGGAAAGCGTGCCGAAGAAGTAAACCCAATAGTAACTGAGTTTATGGATGATGCTGTCATGCTTTCTCAAAAAAATCTTCGAATATTGCATGGGAAAGGTGAAGGTATTTTGCGTCAGGTAGTTAGGGATGCACTTCGCCAGTATCCACAAGTTCAGAGTATCAAAGATGAACATGCTGATAGAGGTGGCGCAGGTGTTACTTTGGTAGCCTTGAAGTAATCAACTAATTAATCTATTTATAAACTTTGACAGTCCTTTCACAAGGCTGTCAATAGTTTTTTAGACTAGAGAAGAATATAGGAATTGCTTTATTTTTTATCTCCAAAGTGAGAGTTTCGAACACGCTTGATTCATTTGCTGCATTTCTGTATTCAGAAATTTTTCTATTACTCTTTCCTGAAATTCCATTCCTATCAAAATAAGCATACCACTTATATTTCGCTCTTTAAATCGAACAATAGCACCTACTTTTTTTTGTTTTTCATTATAAACATCAGCTACTACTACCTCTGCATTCGAATTTGATAAGTTGATAACTCTAAAAGCTGAAAGAATAAGTCCTTCTGAAAGGTAAGTTTTACTAGCTTCTCCATAGGCTTCATACGTAAAATTTGCTGCTTGTGCAGATGATTCTACCCATAAGAGTTCGTGTAACCATAAATCAGAATCTTCAAATTCGTATGTATAAAGGAGTGAACCATCCCCATAATCTTCCTTTTCTATTTCTTCTCCTGCACTTGCATTTTCATATACAATTCCTAAAGGTTCAAGATTTTCTATGGTTGTAAATAATTTTCTTTCTTCATCAGAAATAATAACTTGAGCAAATAATGAATTTAAAAATCCACTTATTAGGAAGAAGAAAGTAAATAATAGAAAATAATTTATTTTATTGCGAGCTAACATATAAGATTATTTTTTGTAGGAGATAGAAAATTATTTTTAGCAAAGAAAGCAAATACTATTCTATTTATATAGATTTTGATAAAAAAACCGTATTCAAACACAATTCGTTTTTCTAGGTTAATCTATTAAGATAATTTTCTATGTATATTTACAAAAAAAACACTTAACATTGAAGCAGTACAAAGTATTTTGCCTATTTTCTAACTATTTATATATGAAATTTTTATTCTTCTTTCTCACAGCATTTTTAATATTTATCAGTATTCCTTCTTTTTCACAAAGTAATGCTGATGATTTTGATTATGAAACTCAGTTTGTTTATGGTATTAATTTGAATACACAATCTGGTCTGATTGGTGGTTTTTCTTTTCGTTATTCAAAGGCAATAAATGAAACTATGTTTCATAGCTTTTCATTAGAGCTTGTTGATGTAAGACACCCCAAAGAACAACGAAGAGCAAGTCGCTTGTCAGGTGAATTTTTTACCCCTGGTAAACGTAATTTTTTGTATGTTTTGCGTCCTCAATATGGTAGAGAATGGGTTTTGTTTAGAAAGGCAGAAGAACGTGGTATTCAAGTAAATGCTATTGGCGCAGTAGGTCCAACTATTGGCATTGTAGCACCTTATATTATTGATTATCAATTTACTAATGAAATAATTCGAACTGAACAGTATGACCCAAATGTCCATACTTCTTTTGAAGCTGTAATAGGCACAGGTTCATTTGGAAAGCGTATAACAGATGCCAAAATTCAGTTAGGAGCTAGTCTAAAAACATCTCTCGCTTTAGAGTTTAGTGCTTTCAAAGGCTCTCAAGTAGGTTTTGAAGCTGGAATGATGATTGATGCCTACTCAAAAAAAATAGAGATTATGGGATTAGCAGAAAACAAGCAAATTTTTCCCTCTGCATTTTTTACCCTTTTCTATGGAATAAGTAAATAACTCCTATAATTTTAACGAAATTTACATTTCATTGGATTAATTCTTGTAAAATCGATATTTATCTTATTAATTAATTCCAAAAAAAGCAGAAAACCTATTATTTCTCTACAAAAACCTATTTTTACATAATTATTTTTTGTTACCTATTTTTCAAAATGTATTTGTTGGATAAGTAGTAATTTTATTTAATCCTTAATTTTATTTTATCCAAACTCATTCTTAAATTTATACTTTCATGATATATTCATCATCTCCTTCTCATTCAATGAGAACTTTTCAAAACTCCCTTTCTAAGATTTGTTTTGTATTATTACTATTGTTTTCTTCCTCATTGTTTTACTCTACCGTCTACGCTCAAAAAAATTCAAAAATAAGTGAAGAAGAAAAACAAAAAGCTAGAGACAAAGCTGCTGAGGTAATTATTAAGAAAAACTTGATGGAATTTGCAGATGCTTATTCAAAATTAGGTGATACTAAAGACGTAAAATCAGTGATGCAACACATGGCAAAAGACGTTACATCTACATTAGTTACTTTCAACATTTCAGATAGAGGTTCTGTTTTGAATAGTGATTATGAAGGTTTTTTGAGTTATTTGACCAAAATAACACGTACAGAAGGCTTAAAGATAAGTTATTCTATAAAAGAAGTTTTGAAAAATGAGGTAAAAGGAGCAATCGGTGTTATTGTTTATGTCGTAGAATATACAATTACAAAAGATAAAGAAATTTGGTCTAAGGGAACTGAAACGGTTTCGATGGTTTTCAGAAATGAAAAGCAAACTAGTGATTGGAAAATTGCTCATTATTCAGTTATCGGAACAGAAGATGAGCGCATCAAAGGAATTTGTTCATGTGAACTCTATAAGTCTAGCACAGGCGTAAACTCTGGAAATTATTTGGTAAAGACCATTGTTCCTAGTGGAAAAAATTACTCTACTATGGTAAGTAACTTTGAATTTTTGTACGAAAATCAGGGTGGACAGAGTGGCGAACGCACTGTAAGAGTAGGTGATAATGTTTATAAATGGACACAAACAGGTGATATCTTCAAACAAAATGCAGATGGAACTCAAGGAGATTTAATAGCAAAATCTCATCCTAATGACGAAGTATTAGCTATTATGTCTATACTCAAATATGATGTATATTCCGAAAACTGTACAAATATCAATTTGAAAAGATAAATATCTTTTTCATTAAACCTCAAAAAAGCACTTTCTAAAAAATAGAAAGTGCTTTTTTATTGATTTTATTTTTATAATTTCCCTGTTAAGTCATACACTACATAGCCTATCATTTCGTGAATAATCTTTCCCCATTTTGCCATTGCATCTTCTGTCGGAATCAAACTCAAAATAGTAAACATATTTTTTCGTTCATTGGCTATAAAATCTGTAGAAAAACCATCAACTTGTAATTCTGCTTGCTCAAAACAGCCTAAAGAGCGTCTCAAATGGAAAGCTGAAGTGATAACTAAAATTTGACTCTGATGGATTGAATCAGAGTTAAATCTTAAATTTAATTTGTCTTTATTTTTTTGTAAAAATTGTGCTGCAAGCTGTGCATTTTCGTAGGTGTTTTTTGATTTGGGTTCTATCAAAATATCTTCTTCTTTTATACACATAGATTTTAACATGTCCTTGTATTTATAGGTTCGCTTCGGTAGCTTTTCTTTACCACTTATCCAGTCTATTTCTTCTGACATTCCAACAATCATTATTTTTTTAATCTTGCCTTCTTTATATAGACGAACAGCTTGCAAGAGCCTATCAATACCTGAACCTGCATAAATCCTGTCTTTTGGTTCTTTTCCTGCATTACTCATTCCTGTCAAAACTATTCCTACTTCATAATTTCTGACCTCTTTTATTGGTGTTGGTGGAACTTCCCACAGTAAATACATTTCATTTGCCAAAAAAGGATTTGTAAACAACAAAAACAAAACGACACCTATTCTCAGTGATTTTATGCGCCATTTTTTGATAAAAACAGCTATCAATAAAAAAAATGTAACCCAAGTAATGGGCATCAAAAAATAAAATAACGTTTTTGATAAAAAGAAAAACATAGTATTTTGATTACGAATTAAAAATTACAATTAGACAAAATATTCCTTTACCTCTTTCAAATTTATTTTACTGACTCATGACTAAGAAAAGGCTCATACATTAAAAGTGCATGATTTTGTGCAATAATTTCTCTCATTATTTCTTGATTTGTTTCTTTATCTGTCAGAATTCTTTCCAATTCATTATGACGAGAATAGCCTCCCCAGTCTTCTTGACGAAAAAAATGTTTGTTTTCTTTTATTTGATAGTTTTCTTTCAAATCTATAGTCGTCAATAACTCTCCTTTTAGATGGGTTTCGTTTATCTCAAAATTTAATTGAAAGTCTTGTAAAGTAGTATTTTTAAACTGCAAATCTATATAATTATAAGCTACTGTTGCACCACTTCCAAAAGGCACTTTTCGCTGAGCATCAGGAAAAACATCATAACTGTGTCGCCAACGTTCAGTTATTTCTAAAGGTGAATGTAATAAAATCCAATGTAGAAGATTAGCAAGCTGACACAATCCTCCTCCAATTCCAACAGTCGTTTTTCCTTTTTCTAAAACTAAACCTTCTAAAAAGCCTCTTTTTTTGGTTGGTTTTCCTACCAAAAACCAAAAAGAAAAAGTTTGATTTGGTTTTATAATAAGTCCATTTATTCTATCAGTAGCAAGTTTCAAATTTGTAATTTTTTGTTCTTGAAGTTTCATATCTACCCCCATAAGTGGACGCAGAAGCATAGATTGATGATTTTTGACTAAAAAAGGAAGTTTTTTTTGAGTTTGTCTTTCTTTTGCAAAATTATTTGTATAAAAATACCAACGAAAATATCGCTTAATACGATAGTATTTTTTACCTAAAAAGATTCTTAATTTTGTTCTTGTAATAGGTTTGGGTAAATAGAGTTGCATAAGGTAAGGTTTTAATGACTATTTTTTGTAATTTCGATTTACAATCTAAAGTAAAACTCGGTTCATCAGTATTTTTATTTTACAGTTTTATATCATCTATAAATAATCTATTTTTAGATAAAATATTAAATGTGTTACTTTTTTGGATTCAGAGAAAATATATTCATTAAATAAAGATAATTGTATTCTAATTTTTCTTCATCAAGAAAATAATTTTTATGTCAAAAAATAATATACTACTATTTATATTCTTTCTCCTTTTTACTTTACAGCCTACTTTTGGCTTTGCACAAGAAAATGGAGCTGAAAGACAATTACAGAGAAACTTAGAAATCTGTGAACGCTATTTTGAAGATGGAGATTATAAAAAAGCTTTATCTGAAGCTGAAAAACTCTATAAAAAGACTCAAAGAAGAGGAAATATTGATTTATCTACAAAAATAGAAAAGTATTTAATTAAATATTACGAAGCAACAGGAGAAATTTCAAAGTTTCATGCCATAACACAAAAATTTATAGCTAATCGCAAAAAACAAGGTGAGAATAGTAAAGGATATGGATTAGCACTCTTACAGGCTGCAAAATATTATGCTGAATATTCATTTACACAGCAAGCAGAAAACTATTTGAACGACGCTAAAAAAATAGTAGGAGAAAAACCAACTGAAAATTATATTTTTTCAGATTTATATTATACACAAATACTGATTGATTTTCAAAGAGGGAATTTTTTAAATTTATTAGATTATCAAATTCAAGATTTATTGAGTGTACGCAAATCACTTATTGGAAAAGAAACTCAGTTTTTTAGTGATGTTAGCAAACAAACTGAAACTCGTAATCTGTCAGATAGAGAAGAAATACGAAAAAAAACAGATTATGCTCAAATACTATCTTTACAAGCAGACGCTGCCCGACTAGCAGGAAGATATAATGAAGCAAGTAAATATATAGAACAAGCAGATAACTTTATAAAAACAGAATTATCTACTCGTCAGCTTGCTTATGTGCGTAATCAATATGTCAGAATTCAACTCATGATTGATAATGGAGAGGAACGAGATGAAATACGTAAACTACTAGAAAAGACACTTTATCGGGCTGAAAGAACTGTCGGAACAGTACACAAAGATTATATCAAATTACATGCTTTATTAATTGATTATTATGTAAATAGTGGTTTTGTGGTGCAGCAAGACGAAGAAAGCAAAGGATTTTCTTTAAAGCCAAGATTTTTACAAAACATAAAGTATAGCACCCAAAATGTTCGTCAGCGTTGGGAGTTAGAACGCAATGCAGCAAAATATTATGGTACAGGACATTTGCAATATTCTACTGCACTTCAAGCAGATGCAATGTGGAACTATGAAAACCAACGCTATTCTCAATCACTGAAAATGCTGATAGATATGTATAAAAATACAGCATTAGTTCCTAAAGATCATCAAAGACGTTTGGCTATCATAGAAGATATTTATTATGTTCGTTTGGCTGCTGATGATTATAAAGAAGCTGGAAAATTAATGGAAGAGTGGGTAGATTCTCATGCACGTATTCATGGAAAAAATACGCTTGGTTATCATTTAGCAAATCTAAAACTTGCTAAATATTATTTTAATTATACTGAAAAATTTAAAGAAGCTGGTCAGCTTTATAACACTCACATGCAGTCATTGACAAAGTTTGTCGAACCTAAAAGTCTTATTTATATCAATTCATTAAATGATTGGATTGATTATTATATGGCAAATGACCAGTTTGAAGAAGCAAATAAAAAATCAAAAGAAGCATTAGATTTGATTCAACAAAGATATGGCGACAAACACCCACGCTATGCAGCTCAACTTGAAATTGCTGCACGTCTGAATATGCAACAAAGTAACTACAAAAAAGTAGATACACAAGTAAGCCAAATGCTACAAATCTATGAAAAACAATATAACCCTTCTTTAGCTTTCGAACATGCTCAAGCACTAGAAACAGCAGCTCATTATTATATGATAATGGGACTTTATGACCGTGCAGAAGATTTATTAAATCAAGCTAAAAGAAGATTTAATCGTTCTAGTCAGTCAATTGCAAACTCCAGTACAGCAGAAGAATTAGCTTTTTTATATATAGAAACGGCTGATTTTAGTGCAGCCGAACAGCTTTTAAAAGAAACAATTGCAGAAAAAGAAAAAAGATATGGAACAGATAGTCGTTTTCTAATCAATACATACAATCAGAGCGCACATTTAGAGTTTGCTAACGGAAAGTATATCGAAGCAGAGCAGTTTGCTAATAAAGCATTACTGATTGCTCAAAATATATTTGGTCAAAATTCTATTCGTACAGTGGAAAGTTTGAGTATTTTGGCTGATTACAATCTAGCTATTGGAGATTATGAAAAAGCACAAGAATTTGCTCAAAAAGCACTTAAAATAAAAACGGATATACTTGGCAATGAGCATTTGGATAGAGCAAGTACACTTATTCAACTTGCTAGAATTAATTTTTACTCTACAGCTGATTGGAAAAAGGTAACAAACGAGCTTGATGAAGCTGATAAAATGCTTATAGCCAATTTAGGAGAAAATACGCCTGTTTATGCAGGATTTTTGAAAACATCGGCAGAACTGTATGTTGCTCATAAAGACATAAAAAGTGCTTCTGATAAGCTAGGAAAGGCATTAAATATCCTAGAAAAACTACCTTCGGCATCACTTGTAAGTTTGGCAGAAATAAATGTTTTGCTAGGAGACTTACAGATTCAACAAGATAACCCTGACAAAGCAAAGGATTTTTATGAAGATGCTCGCAAGAAATACGCTAAGGTTTTTAGTGAAGTTCATCCAAAATACGTGCATGTATTGGCTCGTATTGCTCGTATGTATTATGTAAAAAATGATTACAAAAAAGCTGAAAAATACTTGAGCGAAGTTTTGGATAAACATAAAGAGTATATCAATACTACTTTTGCTGTACTTAGTGAACGAGAAAAAGCAAAAAACTGGGAACAGATTCGTCCAGACTTTGAGTTTTTCACACATTTAGTCATTCAATTACAACCCAAAAAGAAAAAATTGTTACGTGATTTGTATGATAATATTTTACTTACAAAAGGAATTTTGTTAGGGCAATCTCAAAAACTGCGTAATGAAATTTACAAAAGAAGTCCTGATGACACATTGCGTATTAATTTTGAAAAATGGCAATTAAAGAAGATTAGGCTCAATGCAGCTTTGGCGTTAAATCCAGAACAGTTAAAGCAAGAAAATATAGATGTTCGTAATTTGCAGAAAGAAATTGAGGATTTATCAAAAATACTTTCTCGTCAGTCTTCTGATTTTGCAGCAGCTACTGCTCAAAAACCAATTAGTTGGAAAGATATTCAGAAAAATTTAGAAAATAAAGAGTATGCTGTCGAAATTATTCGCTATCGTCAGTTTGATAAAGAATTTACAGATAGTATTAAATATATTGCTTTAGTGTTGCCTTCTTCTGGTAATATCAGGTTGGCTCAAATGCCAAATGGAAACAAAATGGAAGACGGCGATTTACAATATTACAGAAATACAGTAGAATTCTCTTTAGAAGATTATGATTCTTATAAAATTTATTGGAAACCTATCGGAGATAAAATAGATAAAAATGCAGGTAAAATTTATCTTGCTTGTGATGGAGTTTATAATCAGCTTAATGTGGAAACATTTAGAATGGCAGATAATGATTTTGTGATAGATAATTATTTTGTTGCACAGCTTACTAGCACTCGCCAAATTGTTGAAGAAGAAGTAAAAAATGTATTTCCTAATAATTTTGTTTTGTTTGGAAATCCTCTTTTTTATGTAGATTATAAAGGAGCACAAAGTTTCCCTACTCTTTTAGGAGCAGAACGTGAAGTAGAAATTATTTCTACTCAACTAGAAGGAGGAAATAAAAATGTAACTACCTACTTAAAAGAAAATGCAAAGGAAAAACAAATAAAAGAACTAAATAGTCAGAATAATACTGTTTATCATATTGCTACCCATGGTATCTTTAAAGAAGATATTTCAGAGCAAGAACGTGAACGTTCGGCTGTTTTGGGAACATATAATGATCCTTTAATGCGTTCTGGATTACTTTTTACAGGTGGAGGCGATATGGTTCAAAATAAAAGTGTACACGAATATAACAAAGCTGATGGTGTTCTAACAGCTTCTGAAGTAGCTACAATGAATATTAATTCTCCTCTTTTTATTCTTAGTGCTTGTGAAACAGGGCGTGGAGAAAGTAAAGTGGGAGAAGGTGTGTATGGTTTGCAAAGTGCATTTTTACTTGCTGGTGCAGATGCACTTCTAATGTCTTTATTTAAAGTAGATGACGATGCAACTCAAGAGCTAATGCGTATTTTCTATACAAGATGGAAAGAAACAGGTGACAAACGAGTAGCTATCAGAGAAGCAAAACGAGAGCTTCGTCAAAATCCAAAATATGTAGATCCTATTTATTGGGGTGCATTTGTAATGATAGGAAGATAAAAACAAGAGACAAAAATTTACATTTGTGAAAGAAGTTGATAAATTAAGGTAAAAAAGTTACCTTTGCACTCCCTTTTATCAAAACCAAGATGGGACATATCACACGAAATAAAATTAATTAGCACTATTTATTATAATACAAATAAAAAAATAATGGCAGATCAAAAAGATTTTACTTTTGACGTTATCGTTGAGATACCAAAAGGAAGCAGAAACAAATACGAATACGATGCTGAAAAACGCATGATTCGTTACGACCGTATGATTTTTTCTTCAATGCACTATCCAAGTGACTATGGATTTGTTCCTGAAACACTTGCTTTAGATGGAGATGCCTTGGATGTTTTGGTTTTAGTTTCTGAGCCTACTTTTCCTGGGTGTTTGATTGAAGTACGTGCTGTTGGTATTTTCAATATGACAGATGAAAAAGGTCCTGATGCAAAAGTGCTTTGTGTACCTGTTTCTGATCCTATTTGGAATAGCATCCATAAATTTGAAGATGTAAATCCTCACTTACTAAAAGAGATTGGACACTTCTTTGAAGTTTATAAAGACTTAGAAAAGAAAAAGGTTTCAGTAGAAGATTGGCAAGACGAAAAACATGCTGTTGAAATCGTTTTACAGTGTCAAGAGCGTTACAAAGAAAACAAAAAAGAAGTATTTTCTATCCGTCCAGGAATATAAAATATATCAAACTTATTCTTATAAAAAAGGCATAGATTATTGCAATCTATGCCTTTTTTGAAACTATATTTTTTTGAAAACAAAATACTTTACTTTGTATTTCAAAATTATTTCTAATTATTTACTTTAGTAATCTCCATACGTAGATTCATTTTGAGTTAAAGCAGTTTCTAATTGTTCATCATTTGGAGCTACACCATGCCATTTATGACTTCCCATCATATAATCTACCCCATGTCCCATTTCAGTTTTCATTAAGATAACTGTTGGTTTATGATTTCCTGTAAGGTCTTTTGCTTGTCGAATGATTGGGATTAAAGTATCAAAATCATTTCCATTCTGACATGTCAAAACGTTCCAACCAAAGGCTTTATATTTTTGTTCTAATCCTTTTAGGTCGCCTAAATCCATTACATCTTTTACATCTCCATCAATTTGTCTTCCATTGGCATCAATAATTGCAATTAGATTATCTACTTTTTGATGGGCTGCAAAAATAGCAGCTTCCCAAACTTGTCCTTCTTGCTGCTCACCATCTCCCATCAAAACAAAGACAGTTTTATTGTCATTGTTCATTTTTTTAGAAAGAGCTGCACCAATAGCTACTGAAAGTCCTTGACCCAATGAACCTGAAGCAATACGAATTCCCTCCAAACCTTCTTCTGTTGCTGGGTGTCCTTGCAAACGAGAATTTATTTTACGAAAAGTAGCCAAATCATTGATGCTAAAATAGCCACTACGAGCCAAAACACTATACCAAACAGGGGAAATATGCCCATTTGATAAGAAAAACAAATCCTCATTATTTCCGTCCATATCAAAAGAAGGATTATGTTCCATAATCTCAAAATAAAGTGCTACCAACAGTTCGGCACAACCCAAAGAACCTCCAGGGTGTCCAGAATTTACTTGATGAACCATTCTGACAATGTCTCTACGGACTTGTGAGACCATATTTTCTAAGAATTCCTTATCATTTTTTTTGTACGAAGCCATTTTGAAGTAGATTTGAAATGAGTTTTATAGTTGATTTTTTATAGTTACATCGTTGAAATGTGTCTATTTTACAAAAGTACGAAAGTGTAGCTATTCAAACTAGAATTAAGAATGCAAATTTTGGATAAATATGAATTTATGAAATAGCTTCTTGATTTTTCTTGTATGAAACAGCAGCACGCAATTTTACATAACTCATTTTTTCTTCTAAATATTCATAGACAAATTTCATTCGGAATGTTTCATCTTTTGGAATACGTTTTCTAACTGTCTTGATAGCTTTTTCAATAATTTCAATTTCTTCCAAACTTACAAACTCTAACCAATCAATTTCAAAACCATCTTGACTTGCTTTATATAAATGTCCTAAAGCAGTTCCTTCGGTAATATTTCGTTCTTTGGCTATTTGTGTTAGTGATTTATTTTCGTTGGCAAACATTTCATAAGTTACTTGGTGCGAACTGGTCAGTTTTGCTTGGTCTGCTACTTCTTGATTTTTGAGATAATTTACGACTGTATCTAAAAATATTTGTCCAAATTCTCTCAATTTGACATCTCCAACTCCAGAAACTTGTCGCATCTGAAACAAATGAGTAGGCGATTTATCAACCATATCTTTCAGTGTTGCATCTCCAAAGACCATATAAGGAGCAATTCCTTTTGAATCTGCAATTTGTTTTCTGAGCTGACGCAATTCTTCAAACAAACCGTCTTGAAGTTCTCGTTTTTTGCTTTTTGGTCTTTCAAATTCTTTTTCTCTTTCTTTCTTAGATTTAAACTCAAACTTAACCAAATCTACTTTCTTTTTTTGAAACAAAACAGCTTTAGCAGCGTCAGTAAGTTTCAACGCATTGTTTTGGTCATAAGCAATTTCTATAAGTCCCATATTGAGAAACTGTAACAAATGCTGTTGCCAAATGCCTGCTGAAATATCCGAACCTGCGCCATACGTTTTTATTTTATCATATCCTTTTTCCAAAACTTCCTGACGTTGCGAACCACGCAAAACATCTATAAGCATCGTAAAACCTACTTTTTCATCCATTCGCATCATAGCAGAAAATGCTTTTTGTGCGATAATTGTTCCATCAAAATGCTTGGGAGGATTTCTACACACATCACAATTCCCACAATTTTCACTTAGTGTTTCTCCAAAATAACTCAATAGAATTTTCCGTCTACAAATCTGCGCATCTGCATATTGTTGCATACGTTCTAGTTTTGCAAGTTGCAATTCTTTTTGACCACTTTCTTCTGCAAAACCCTTCAATACTTCCAAATCATTAAAGCTATAAAAAAGCATTGTATCGCCTTTCAATCCATCACGTCCTGCCCTTCCAATTTCTTGATAATAGCCTTCAATATTTTTGGGAATATTGTAGTGCATAACCCAACGAACATTTGGCTTGTCAATCCCCATTCCGAAGGCGACTGTTGCACAAACAATAGGAGTTCGGTCTGCAATAAAATCATCTTGAACTCGGTTTCGTTCGTGGGCATTTAGTCCTGCATGGTAAAAATCAGCTTTTACACCTGCTTTTTGAAGTCGTGCAGCTACATTTTCAGTATTTTTTCTACTCAAACAATATATAATTCCTGACTCATTTGGTCGTCTTAAAATATAACTCACAATGCTATCCATACGTTTGTAAGCTGGCAAAACATTGAGCGAAAGGTTAGGACGATTAAAAGAAGCTACAAATTCTGTCGGATTTTCAAGTCCCAATTGACTGACAATATCTCGTCTTGTTATTTTGTCTGCCGTTGCAGTAAGCGCAATCATTGGAACGAAAGGAAAACGGTCTTTTAAAGTCTTTAGCTGTGTATATTCAGGGCGAAAATCGTGTCCCCATTGCGAAATACAGTGAGCTTCATCTACTGCAAAAAGCGAAACATTTAAAGATTGCAAAAAATAGAGAAACGAATCTGTCAATAATTTTTCAGGCGAAACATACAGAAGTTTTATTATTCCTTGTTTTACTTCTGACTCAATTTCTCTTTGTTCTCCCATATCTTGAGAAGAATTGAGAAAAGCTGCCGAAATTCCATTTGTTTGAAGTGCATTTACTTGGTCTTTCATTAGGGCAATCAAAGGCGAAATAACGATACAAATTCCGTCTAAAGTAACAGCAGGAATTTGATAACAAATAGATTTTCCTCCACCTGTTGGCATCAAAACGAGCGTATCATTTTTTGCATATACAGAAGAAATAATATCTTCTTGCAAAGGACGAAAAGATGAATAACCAAAATATTGTTGAAGAGCGTGGCGAGCTTTATTGAGATTCATTTATTTTTTTTGAGTGGGCAATTAGTAAAACAATTCGATTTATTTTTACAGCTTTAAAGGTAAGTATTTTTTGCAAAAAACTATTTTCTTTAGCACAAAAAATACAGATTTATAAAAAACAAAATTAAAAGATGAATATACATAGTTTAGAAAAGGAAAAACACAAAGCTTTCTTAGCTCAAAATAGAATTGATCCAATTACAGGAGATGCACTACAAGCAAATGATAAAATTGTTATTTGTGCAAACTGTAAGTCTGCATTTTTGGCTGATTCATGGATATTTATGAGTAAAAAGCATTGTAATCAAAATAAAACATTAAAAAAAATTCCTAAAAACCTACCTATAACCATTAAGCCAAAGATAATACAAAACTTTTCTCTTATTATAGAAACATTATCTAATAAAAATGCAGCATACAGGGCTAGTTTGAGTCTAAGTATTCCTAGTTTTTTTTTTATTCTTGGTTTTTATCTCATAAATGATATTTTTTCTATCCCTCCTTTTAATTATTTTTTCTACATAATTAGTCTTGCTATTTTCTTTGTTCCTATCTTTTTGTTCCAAGTACTTAGTAACTATGAAGAATATCTAATTATTAATTTCAAATATATAGCTTTCAATAAAGATAGAAAAGAAAGAAGACTTATTCCAATAACGGCATTAAGGCATGTAAAATGCTATAAATCCAAACGATATTGGTTTTATAATTTACTTTATCATAATCCAAAACAGACTTACACATTAAAATTTATACTTTATGATGGTGTAAGCTACGATACCTTGATTAATGAGAAAACTGCAAAAAAAATTAAAGCTGAAACAAACCTTCTATAAAAAGCTAGTTTTTCAGGTAAAATTACTTTATTGAATAAAGAGAAATATTGTTAAATTTGTAAGACTTAAGTAGTAAGACATTATTAGCAAGTGATTTTTATGATTACTATGATAGTTACAGGATAATACAATAAAATTTAAATAAGTATTAAAAAGATTATTATTATTTAGCTTCACTAAATTTCATTTGTATTTATCTTGCATTTCATCTTAAAAATCATATAAATCACTCACTAGTTAGTTATATGTATTATTAATTTTGTAAGACTTATTTATATCTATCCTCCCAAACAAAAAAAATATTTATGATAAAAACTATTCTAGAAGCCGAATCAGGTTATCAATGGATAGACGTAATCAGTCCGAGTGATAAAGATTTAAGAGAACTTATTCGTCAATACAAAATGCCAGCTTCTGCTGTCAAAGATTGTATGGCTGCTTTTCATATGCCAAAAGTAGAACCAATAGGTGACTGGACTTATTTTATTGTAAGATATTACGACCTCTATTGTGAAGATGATGCAGATACAATTCAAGAAATTACAAATAAAGTAGCCATTTTTGTAAGCAAAGAATATATTCTTACTATTCACAGAACAGGTCAGCCTACACTTGCACAACTTGCCAACGAATGGCGCAATGGCTCACATACACGTTATGAAAATAGCGAACATTTTACATACAAACTTTTAGACATGCTCTTAAAAACGTATGAGTTAGGAATGAATCAGGCTAGTGAACGTTTGGATGCGTATGAAAAAGAGGTTTTCAGAGAAATGAAAGACGGCTCAATCTTCGAAAGATTGTATCAGTTAAAAAGACGAGGTTCTGTTTTTAAAAGAATGCTTTATCTTACTAAAGAACTCATTCAGAACTATATGAGATATGCTAAAGATTATCCGTTGGCACATCACAATATCGAATTTGCAGACTCTCTTTATTATAGAGTAGATGAATTACACGAAAATGCAAATAACCTAATTAATCTTCGTTTGTCTTTGGCTTCTCATAGAACTAACGAAATTATGGGAATTCTGACAATTTTCTCAGTTTTTTTTCTTCCTCTAACTTTTATTGTAGGAGTTTATGGAATGAATTTTAAAGATATTCCAGAGCTAGAAGTAGAAAACGGTTATGCTATTGTTTGGATGGTAATGATTTCGATGGTAGTAGGTATTTATTTTTGGTTTAAGAAAAAAGGCTGGATTTAAATTAAAATTTAGATTCTTTAAAGAAATTATGAAATTATCAAAAAATATAACTCAAAAACCTACAAATTTGCTTGTAGGTTTTTTTTATACTTTTCATTTAGCAAATCATTTTTTTATCTTTGGTACAGCTATTTATCTTAAATTCTGTTTTTTTATGAAAAAATAGCTAATTATTCTTTTCCCTTTCCCTTTCCCTTTTTAAGCTGAAATAAATTAAGTAAAGCAAAATTATGAAAATAAATATCCTAATCTATATCTCGTTTCTAAGTGTTTTTCTTTTTTGTTCTACTTTAATGGCTCAAACTAATGAAACAAGTGGAAATGAAGAGGATACAGAAGAAACAGAAAAACAACCTCCTTATGATAAAAAGTGGAATGTAGATATTACAGGAAAGTTTTTTAAAAATCAACGAACAGCACCACTTATAGTAATTGATTCGGTAGAGAATATATATTTAGCAGGAACTTTTTCAGATGAACTAAAAATTAATGAGCAAACAAGTCTGAACAGTAAAGGAGGAACAGATGCGTTTTTATTAAAATTTGATACAAATGGAAAACTTCTTTGGAAAAAACAAGCAGGAGGAATAGGAGATGATTATGTAGGTTCGATGCGAATTTCTCAAGAAGGAGGTGTAATTCTATCTGGGCATTTTGAAGATTCAACTTTTTTTGATAGAATAAAAGCTGATAAAAAAGAAGGTGGTTATGTTGCTAATTATGACAAAAGTGGAACAGTACTTTGGGTAAAAACAGAAAACAAAACAGCTTATTCTCTACCTCAAACTGACCGTCAGCTTAATCTTTATTTAGCAGAAGCCTATAAAGACAAAGTAAAAATAGACACCACCTTGATAAATAACCCTACTCGTTATTACAATAGTTATTTATCCAAATATGACAATAATGATAATTTAGAATGGTTTACTATTATTAATAAAATGAATAAAAATGGACGTGGAGAGGTCAAAACATCAGATATGGCAATTGATAGAGAGGGAAATATTTTTTTAGGAGGAACATTCAAATATGCTCCTGTTTTTGACAATATAGAAGTTCGTAGTGGTAAAGAAGACGATGTATTTTTAGCAAAGTACAATAATGAAGGTAAATTAGGTTGGGTTTTACAGCTTACCAACAGCGACGATGCCTATACAGTAGACCGAGTTTATATACACGATGGCAATATTTGCCTGCGTGCAACAGCCAAGGTCATAGAAAATGGAGATACAACCGAAACACATCATCAATTTGAGTATAATGAACATGCTACTTCAGTAGAATACCATTCCTTTTATGGTTGGGAGATAGGCGAAAATATTACAGGAGACTCACTCAATTATCAGTATAGCAATTTTACACAAAATACAGTCAAAAATACAGTCTATAAATTTGGAATAGTAGGCGAGAAATTAATGCTTATGAAGTTTCTTAGAAAACCTCTTACAAATGCTAGAAAAGAAGATGAATAGATTTAGATAAGATTTTAATAGAAGTTACACCATATATGAGATAATCCCTTAATATGAAACCGATTTTTATCTACTTTCCTTTTCCTCTTTTATTCCAAGAAAACAAATGCTCAATAGACAGAAAAAATATGAATTTCTGTTATACAAGTGAATGAAAGATGGTATTCTTCGGAAGAAAGATTTAATTAAAAATACAGCTAAGAGTATTATTTTGAAATTATTAGGGAAAAATTTGTAATTTTGATACATAACTCGTTCAAGCGTCGACGCTTAAACGAGTTGTGTGTAAAATTTTCCTAAGAATTTCCACGCAAATCAGTATTTGATTAAAATAGAATTGATTATAATATAATATTCCTAATAGATGATTTATATACATAATTGACTATGTTGTCTTTCAATTCGTAATTTTTAATTAGCTTCGCTGCTTTGGCAGGTCGTAATTATTTCTAATACTTTGCGTCAAAATATATATAAAAATGAGTTGTAATTCATGTGCAACTAATGCACAACAAACCAATACAGAATTAGATGAGCAAAACGAAAACAATCCAAATGAAGAACCAAAAGGCTGTAAAAGCAATGGAAATTGTGGAACTTCGGGCTGTAATCGTCTAAATTCGTTTGATTGGCTTTCTCAAATGGAACTCCCTGATACAAAACCATTTGAAATTGTAGAAGTAAAATTTAAAGGAGGCAGAAAAGCTTTTTGTAGAAACATAAATAACATCCATTTAATTACAGGCGATGCCGTAACATTGGAAGTAGAAAGAGGTTTTCATGTAGGTCATATATCTTTACAAGGAGAACTTGTGCGTCTTCAAATGCGAAAAAAACGCATCAAAATGGACGATGAGAGCATTTGTAATATTGAAAGAAAAGCTACCCAAGACGATTTAGACAAGCTCATTGAAGCTAGAAATAGAGAGCTTCCAACAATGTACCGAACACGAGAAATCATTAACCAAACTCATTTGGCAATGAAACTCTCTGATGTAGAATACCAAGCAGACTGTACAAAAGCAACTTTTTATTATTCGGCTGACTCAAGGGTAGATTTTCGTGAACTTATCCGAATGTTGGCAGGAGAATTCAGAATTCGTATCGAAATGCGACAAATTAGCCTCCGACAAGAAGCCAGCCGAGTAGGTGGAATTGGTGTTTGTGGGCGTGAACTTTGTTGTTCGACGTGGCTTTCAGATTTCAAACCTGTAAGCACAACAGCAGCACGTTATCAAAATCTTTCTTTGAACACATCCAAACTTTCAGGACAATGTGGAAAACTAAAATGCTGTCTAAATTATGAATTGGACACTTATTTAGATGCTCTTAAAGATATTCCAGAAGTAAAATATTTACGTACTCAAGAAGGTGAAGCACAGTTACAGAAAACAGATATTTTCAAAAAACTGATGTGGTTTAGCTATAATTCTGAAAATGTTTGGTATGCTTTAAATATCGAAGAAGTAAATTTAATTTTAAAACTCAATGAAAAAAACGAGTTTCCTCCATCTTTAAAACCATCTGAATGGCTTTTAGAAGGCGAAACATTAGATACAACACTTCAAGACAATCATATTATTGATGCTGAAGAATTTGAACGAAATGTAAGGCGAAAAGCTGAAAGTGGAAATTCTAATACAGAGAAGCCTCGTAAAAAAAGACCACGTACAAGAAAACCACGCAAAAATATCTCAAAGGCAGAAGAAGTAAACAAAACAACTGCTAGTTTAGAAAATGGTAAAGAAAATAATAAACAAAATCAGGCAAACAAACGCAAAAAAAGGAAGGGGAATCCTTTAAGACAAAAAAAAATACAAAATGGGGAATCAAAAAATAATCAAAATTAATTAATTTTCTAGTAATTACTATTAAACAACCACTATCAGAAAGATGAATCAAGTAGAAGAATTCAATGCCTATCGCAGCAAAATGAACGAAAAAATTATGGCTGCTGATAATAAAGTATTAAAGCGTATTTTCAATTTAGATACTAATGCGTATGCAGAGGGAACACTAGACATCAAAACAAAAGAACTTATTGGACTTACTTGTTCGATGGTCTTGCGTTGTGATGATTGCATCAAGTATCACTTAGGAAAAGCAAAAGAAGCAGGTATTTCAGACGAACAAATTGTTGAAGCGATGGCAATTGCGAATCTTGTAGGAGGAACAATCGTAATTCCACACCTTAGAAGAGCAATGGAATATTTGGAAGAGTTGAATAAATAATAAGTAAACTCTGTTTCAAGTTTTGATACTTGAAGCAGAGTTTTTTTAATAAAAAAGAACGACACAAACCATGAAAAAACTAAACAATTATATAGGAGGAGATTTTATCAATCCTTTTTCAGATAAATATATTGAAAATGTCAATCCATCAACAGGAAAAATTTTCTCATTGATTGCTGATTCTGATGAAAATGATGTAAACTTAGCTGTCGAAGCTGCAAAGGCTGCTTTTCCAGAATGGTCGTGTAAAGGTGTTGAATTTCGCTCAAAATGGCTTTTAAAATTAGCCAATTACATAGAGGAAAATATAGAAAAATTTGCACAAGCAGAAACTCAAGACAACGGAAAACCAATTTCACTTTCTCGTTCGATGGACATTCCTCGTGCTGTTCAGAATTTATCATTTTTTGCAACGGCTATTTTACACGATAAAGATGAAGCCTATCATACTTCTACACATGTTTTGAATTACACACTGCGCCAACCTTTGGGAGTTGTGGGTTGTATTTCGCCTTGGAATTTGCCTTTATATTTATTTACTTGGAAAATTGCGCCTGCGCTTGCTAGTGGTAATTGTGTCGTTGCTAAACCTTCTGAACTCACGCCTTACACTGCTTATTTACTCTCCGAAGCCTGCCAAGCAATAGATTTTCCTGCTGGTGTTTTGAATATTGTACACGGTTACGGACAAAAAACAGGTGCTGCCATTGTTGCACATAATGATACAAAAGCAATTTCTTTCACAGGAGGAACACAGACAGGAAAAACAATTGCCTCAGTAGCTGCTCCCATGTTTAAAAAACTTTCTTTAGAATTAGGAGGAAAAAATGCAACAGTTATTTTTGCAGATGCTGATTTAGAAGAAGCTACACAAACAGCTGTAAAAGCTGCTTTTACCAATCAAGGACAAATTTGTTTGTGTGGCTCTAGAATTTTGGTAGAAAATAAAATCTATGAGAAATTCAAAACAAAGTTTGTAGAAAAAGTAAAGCAATTACAATTAGGTGACCCTTTGGACGAAACGACACAACAAGGTGCGACAGTTTCACAAGCACACCAAGAGAAGGTTTTATCTTATATAGAACTTGCCAAACATGAAGGAGGAATTATTTTGACAGGAGGCAATAAAGTAACTTCTGAAAACCTTCCAGAAAGATGTAAAGATGGATTTTTTATAGAACCTACAGTAATTGAAGGACTTTCTGCTTTTTGTAGAACTAATCAAGAAGAAATTTTTGGTGCAGTAACTACACTCATTCCTTTCGAAAATGAAAACGAAGCCATAGAATTTGCCAATTGCACTCCTTATGGACTTTCAGCTTCAGTTTGGACACAAAACTTACCAAAAGCCCACCGAGTAGCAAGTCAGCTAGAAACAGGTATTGTTTGGATAAATACGTGGTTATTGCGTGATTTGAGAACACCTTTTGGTGGTGCAAAACAATCAGGTGTAGGACGAGAAGGTGGCTATGAAGCTCTTCGTTTCTTTACAGAGGAAAAAAATGTTTGTCTGAAATTTTAACACAACTATTAAAGGTTATCACGGTTATTTTTGTATAACAGTCTTCCAGACTGTTGAATTTGATAAAATACTGTCTTTGATGTTCAAACTGGAAGTCTGAACTACCTTAATACAAACCTTGATAAAGTTTATTTTTGTATTTTCTATTCTATTCGAATAGTTGCAATTCTAAAACTTTCCTACTAACTTTCTATTCTAATCAATAGTAATCTAACCTATCTTTTTGTGATTTTTTTGAACTCTTAAAAGCAATATATTCCATTTCAATGAAAAAGCCTATCATTTTTTCCATAGACGACGACCCACAAGTAGCAAGAGCAATTGAGAGAGATTTGCGTAGTGAGTTTCGTAAAGAATACAAAATCATTAGCACCAATTCGGCAAATGAAGCATTAGAAAGTCTAGAAGAATTCAAAAAACAGAATGAAGAAATTGCGCTTTTTTTGGTTGACCAAAGAATGCCTGATATGCTTGGAGTAGAGTTTTTAGAGAAAGCAAAACCATTTTATCCGAGTGCAAAACGTGTGTTGCTAACAGCTTATTCAGATATTGATGCAGCCATAAAAGCAATTAATGATGTTCAGTTAGACTATTATTTGCACAAACCTTGGAATCCTCCACAAGATAAATTATATCCAGTTTTATATGATTTATTAGAAAGTTGGAAAACTTCTTATCAGCCAGATTTTGATGGACTTAGAGTAATTGGTTATCAATTTTCACCACAATCTCATGAACTGAAAGACTTTTTGGCAAGTAATCTTTTTCCCTATCAATGGCTAGATTTTCAACAAGACCAAAAAGCAAAACAGCTTTCAGAACTTCATAAATTTAATGAAAATGATTTGCCTGTCGTAGTTTTTGAAGAAGGAGAAATCTTAAAAAAACCATCAAAAACAGAGTTAGCTGAAAAGCTAGGACTTTCCACAACGGCTTCACAAGATATTTATGATGTAGTAATTATTGGAGGAGGACCTGCTGGACTTGCAGCAGCCGTTTATGGTGGTTCGGAAGGATTAAGAACCCTTTTAATAGAAAAACATGCCCCTGGTGGACAGGCAGGAACAAGTTCAAGAATAGAAAATTATTTAGGTTTTCCTACTGGATTGAGTGGTTCAGAACTTGCCAAACGAGCAACTACCCAAGCACAACGTTTTGGAGTAGAGTTTTTAGTTCCACAAGAAGTAACAGGAATTTCTTTAAAAGACAAGTATAAAATTTTGAAATTAGCTGATGATAAAGAAATTATTGCTAAAAGTGTAGTGATTACTTCTGGTGTTTCGTATCGAAAATTAGAAGCAAAAGGAATGGATGATTTTACAGGTGCAGGAATTTATTATGGCGCAGCTACAACAGAAGCACTTTCTTGTTCAGAAAAGAGTGTTTATATAGTTGGTGGTGGAAATTCGGCAGGGCAGGGTGCTATGTATCTTTCTCGTTATGCAAAAAAAGTAAATATTGTAGTTAGAAGAGAAGATTTATCTTCCTCAATGTCGCAGTATTTGATTGACCAAATTGATGGAACAGAAAACATAGAAGTTTTGCCATTTACTGAAATCATAGAAGCAAAAGGCGATGGACATTTACAAAGTATAACTCTACAAGACACAAAAGATAATTCTACAAGAGAAGCAGAAGCTGATGCTATGTTTATTTTTATTGGAACAAAACCTCATACTGAATGGATTGATTTGGAAATAATTAAAGATGAAAAAGGTTTTGTAGAAACTGGCAGAAATCTCTTAGGTTATGACCAAATAAAGAAAATTTGGAAACACAAAAGAGAACCATTTACATTAGAAACCTCTATAAAAGGAATTTTTGCAGCAGGTGATGTACGTGCAACAGCCATGAATCGTGTTGCTTCAGCAGTTGGAGAAGGTGCAATGGCAATTAGCTTTGTGCATAAATATTTGGCTGAGAACTAAATGTAAAACCCTGTTCAATTTATAATTCTGCCATTGTCGGTGTCCCCACTGACGAGAACAAAAAAAAACCTTCACTCAAAAAGTGAAGGTTTTTGCTTTTAATTGTTTATTTAAATTATTCAATGATAATTTTCTTGATGATAGTTCCTTGTTCTGTGTCAATAGTAAGCGCATACATTCCTGCTGCATACTGACTCAAATCAAGTGTTTGAAGTGTAGAAACTTCATTTGCTTTTATAGTTTTGCTCTCCAAAACACGTCCAATATTATCTGTAAGTGTAAAAGTAACATCAGAAGTAATTGAGCTAGAAAGCTGAACTCTGAAAATACCTGTATTACTTGGGTTTGGATAAACAATTGTTTCTACATCAATTATTTCTTCTTCTCCTGTAACAACATCAGCTACTTTGTAATACACTGTACGAGTAGTATTTTCACAACCAGTATCGAATGTAACACGAGCAGAATAATAACCTGTTACATCTGGTGTAAAGCTCATTTGTCCTTCAAGTGCTGTATTTTCTTCATTATCTAAGAACCAAACTACATTTGTAATTGGTGTAACAGATTCTAATGATAAGGCATTATCAATTAAACGCAAATAAACTGGCTCTAAAGCAATGCGAGTAATAACAACTGATTCAGAAGAACGAACATTACAATTATTTTTAGAAGCCTGTACGCTATACTCTCCTTGATTAGAAGTTGTATATTCAACTCCTGTAACATTAAGAATTCTACCATTGCGCATCCATGTATACGTAACGTCTGTTTCTGGATTTTCTATGCTTAGAGTTACTTCTTCTGTTGGACAGAAAGCAGTTTTGGAAGCTAAAACAGTAATGCTTGAATTCAACGTAGTAACCTCTACTGCAATTTCGTCAGTTGCAGTACAACCATTTTGAGTTACTGTCAATGTATAATTTCCAGACTCAGAAACTGAAACAGAAGCTGTATTTCCAACTACTACATTATTACTTGTCCATTCGTAAGTTGCATCAGTACCTGCATCTTTTGCTGTTAGCATCACAGAATCATTACAAACACGAACTAATGAACCTTGAGTAATTTCTGCCAAAGGAACAAAGTTTAAACGAACAGGAGTGATACTTGAAGTAGTAGCACAACCATTTGATACTACTTGTACTTGATAATTACCAGAACGAGTCACTTCAAAAGAAGAAGTAGTAGTAGTTGCTACAGAAGTCCCATTCAATAACCAAAAATAAGTAGCTCCAATCACTTCTTCAGCTGTTAAGGTTGCTGTAGCAGAACAAGAGAAAATACTTTCTTCACTAATATTTGCAGTAGGCAAAGGATTTACAATTACTTCAACTTCAGTACGCTCACTTTCTAAACCATTGCTCAATACACTTACATAAAAAGTAGTTGTTTGAGTAAGAACTGGAGTAACAATTTCATTGTTATCTATTTCAAATAATGGAGTTGTAGAAGTAGCATCTGCATAAATACGATAAACTACACCTGTTGAATTAACAGTAATGATTCCTGTACTTCCGTTACAAGCATTTATTACAGAAACTAAAGAAGGAGCAGCAGGCAAAGTACGTGCATTTGTTTGTGCTGGGTCAGACTGCGCACCTCCATTTGTAGCTACTAGTTTGTACCCATAAAATGTATCAGCATTCAATCCTGTATCTTCAAAAGAAGTAACACTAGCTAATGTAGCAATTACTGTATTATCTCTATAAAGAATATAACCTGTTGCACCACTTACAGCAGTCCAAGTAAGATTGATTTGAGAAGTAGAAACAGCTAGAGCTTTAAAATTAGTTGGTCTGCCTACCGAGGTAGTTCCCCCACCTCCACCACCTGTGGTAGCAGCAGCAGTTGTAAAGTTCCAATTTCCAGCAACTAAGCCTGCAAAATCAGCACCTGTACCAGCTTCTTCTATTGCACCAGCATCAATAAGAACATCATAATCTGTACTGTTTGCTAAGTTAGTTGTAAGGTTTATAGTTAATTCATCATTTGAAATGGTAACTGTTGCATCAGCATTACCAGCAATAGGAAACGTAATTGGCGTAGTTCCATCTGTAACTGTAATATTTCCTGTTCCTGCTTGTATATCTCTATCAAAATTAACTACTAAATTAGTTGTAATCGCTACGTTTGTAGCATCATCAGCAGGAGAAAGAGTTACTACCGTTGGAGCAGTTGGTGTTAGAGCTAAAGTAGTTGCATCTGTAAATACCCATTCAGAGAAATTACTTGCAGATTCTTCAGCACGAACACGGAAGAAATATTGTGTACTTGCATTCAAACCTGTAACAACTGAATTAATACTATTCACTGTAAATGGAGAACCTGAAATGGCAGTCCAACCTGTTGTTCCATCTAAAGAAACTTCTACTACATAGCTAGTTTCTATGTTTGAATTATCTGCCCAATCTAATGTAATTTGAGAAGAACTATTTGCAGTAGCAGTAAATGTACAAGATGCTAAAGGTACAATTTCTAAACGAGCAGATACAATAAAGTGATCCGAAGTTGTGTATTCATAATCTCCATCATAATATTCATAACCTACACTTACAGAGTTAGGAATATATCCATTTGCAAGTTCATTCGAAACTGTCAAGTGGTCAATCATATCACTAAAACCAACTGTACTACGGAAACCGTTGTCACTCAATGCTTTAGATAAAATTGTATAATCATTTGGACGACTAGTGAAAGCATCATAAGATGTAAGTTGAGGAACTCCTCCTACTTCATAGATAGACTCATCAACATCATCATTGTAATCTCCACCCATAATTACCTTATCGCTTCCAAGCCAAGCAGAAATTGAATCTTGTAATAAAGATACATCAAAACGACGCATATCATATCTATCTTGAGCAGAACCTGAACGAGAATGAAGAACGATAAAGTTTACTTCTTCTGTACCTCCATTTAATGCAACATCAGCACGCATCATAAATGGTAAACGTCCACTAGCCCAAAAACGAGTTTTGTCTGCTTCTGGGTATCCAGCAAGAGCAGAAGCATCTCCACCATTGTAATAAGGATGAATACTACTGTGCATTGCATAACTAAACTGAGGAGTAATAATATTCGATTTATATAAAAATCCTACTTTCTGAGTTTCAGCTATTGGAGAAGTAGCTGCGTAAGAAGTATAATAAGAGAATAAAGTATCCCATGTATCTGGTGTCGATGCTGTAAGTTCGGCAGCAATTTCTCCCATCAAGTCAGTATTATTTATCTCTTCTAAGAAATAAATATCAGAATTTTGAGCTTCTAGTACTGCTTTCACAGCTGCTTTTTGCTCAGCAGGAGAAGTATTTCCAGAAGGTGTATTTGATTGAGCATAGCCAAACCATTCTACATTATAAGTAGAAATCTCTAATGTCTTAGGCAAATCAATACAAGCTGTGACAGTAGAGTTAGAAGGCGAAACATAAGGATTCGTACAAGGTAAATCTGCTTGAAAACGAGGAATCAGTTGTGAAGCTGTTTGGAAGTAAGCCACTACACCCGTAACATCACAAGTAGTAGGTTGCGTTCTTCCTGCCAAATCAGTATCCCCATCTATACGTACATCACCTGAATTTGCTCCATTAGTAACTGTATAGTTAGAGTTTCCAAATAAAAATGTATTTGGATCTGGAAAAGTAACACTTACAATATTAACTAATTCTCCTCTGTGTGCATCAAGTTGGTCAAGTGTAATTACTTGAGGAACAACTGGCGTTGCTGCACCTAAATCAGTTAAAGCAGTTACACTAGAAAGTTGAATTTGATTATTAAAATCAGCACGTGTTGCTGTAATTCTAAGTCTCTGACCAATAGGAAACGCTCCACCATGTACTTGAGAATCAAAAATAGCAATACCACCTGTTGCATCTTGTATAAATGCAGGACCATTTAACTGGTCAGCAACCGTCAAAACACCTTCAATAGTTACTATTTCTCCAACAGGGCGAGTACGAGCAGTTGCAATATCCATCAAAGAAGGAGGTACTGTCCCTGTAACAGCTACATTTTGAGTAGTTGCTCCTGTACTTGCATTTGCAACATCTCCAGAATGAGAAGTACCAGCAGTAGGTAAATAACGAACAAAAATAGTAGTATTTCCTGCATTTGCATCAGCAAAAGCAACTGTTACACTATTTCCAAAACCTGCTCCAGTAGTAAGTGATACTTGAAAATTTGCAGGAGCAGTAATTGTAATATCAGTAGTAAGAGCTGTTCCACTTACTTGATAAGACTGTTCAGCAGAAGGAATATTTAAAGCAGTTGTTGTAAATGCTGTAAGTGGTGTTCCTGTTATATTTATAAGTTGTGTTGGGCAGTGCTCACCTAATCCATCAAATGTATCTATTGGAAATATATCCCATTCCCCTGCTGGAGGATTATAAGCATCTGTTTCGTCAGTATCACCAGAGGTAATAGAACAATTACGACGCAAAGTAAAGTTAGCAGTAGCACCTGTACCTACAGCCCAACTACTACCTGGGTCTACACCTAACTGTCCGATAGCATCTATAACTGTACCTGATTCCTTTAATAAAAGTACATCATCTCCGTTATAAAAAGTAATATTACTTGTAATATCTGCAGCTCCTGTTACAGCAGCAACTGCGCCTGCGTTTGCTATAACATAAGTAGCACCTGCTGCAAGAGTACCTGTCAAGTCTAATGAATTTTGAATAGTAGTGTTACCATTTGTATAAAGTTCTATTACATAATCTGTCAAATCTACTGAAGCACCTGTAGGATTATAAATTTCTAAAGCTTTATTATTACTAGAACCTTCTATGTATTCTGAGAAAAATAGAGTTGGAACGGTACAAGTAGCTGTATGTGTACCTATGCCACTAGCCTCGTCTTGAGCAAATCCATCCCATTCTATTGAAGGATCAAATACATCTGTGCCATCTACATCACCTGTACAAATAGTAGTTTTTCTACGAAGCGTATTGTTAGCTGTAGATACTACTCCTGTTCCCCATTCCGAACCTGGATCAACACCAATCTGTCCAATTACATCTAATTGAGTAGCTCCTCTTCTCAAAACAACAGCATCATCTCCATTAAACCAACCTACCGTAGTGGTTTGATCAGGAGAAGTAAAGATAGTTGCACTACCATGAGCTAGTACAAAAGTCGAATTTGGAGCTAATGTTCCTGTAAGAGCTACAGAGGTAGTTACTGTAGTGCTACCATTATTGTAGCTTTCTATAAAATAATTCTCAGTAGCCAAATCGATAGTTGCTGCCGTCGGATTATAGATTTCAATAGCTTTATTATTGCTACTTCCTTCTACATATTCTGAAATAAATACGTCTTGTGCAAGAGCAGTAGGAATTGAAAATAAAATTCCTAACACAATTACTAGGCTTGATAAAAGCCACTTTTGAAGTAATGCTGTTCGCATAATCAAATATTAATAAATTGTTAATAAAAAAGAAAAATTTTATTGAGTAGTGAAGACAGAATAAAATAAATTTATTAAATCAGTTTTTAAATTCTAAATTTTAAGAGTCTAGAAGGTAAAAAATCAGCATTTGACAAACATTTTAGACTGAGTGTTACCCAAATCTATTATTCACAAAATTAACTACTTTATATTACTTGAATGTGAACAAACAAAGTAGATTTGATGGAGTGTAAGAAAACAATGCAATTAACTATTTTGATTTTTATTGAATTGTGTGTTTTCATGAAAACTTAGGATTTTATTTTTTCACATAAAATGACAATTTTTTCATCTACAGATTTTGAGGTAATAGTAGTAAAAAACAAAAATTGATTATCTCCTTCTAAAACAGAAAATTGTTTTCTTAGCTCTTTTACACTCATGGGAAAATTACGAGTAACAACATTAAGTTGTTTTTTACCAAATTTTCTTTTAACTTCCTTCTTAGAAAAAGAAATTACTTCTGTTATTTTAAATATTTTGCCTACAAAATCTTTTTTTAATTTTTGTGAAGTATACAAATGAGTATTACTAGAAAATTTATTTAATTGATATTTTTTAGCAATACTTTTAAAAGCTCCTGCCTTTAAAACAGCTACATTAGGCTCATACAAAAAATTTTGAATTTCATTTTTTATAGAATAATCAATAAAAATTTCCTTTTCTGACTCTAAAAGAAAATCAAAACTTTCTATTTGAGTTTTTTCAAAATTTTCTTCTGAAAAATTTTGTTCGTGTAAGTTTATTGCACTTATACCTATTTTTTCACTATCTGCCTTTCCAAGAGAACTATTAGAGCTATCAAGCTGATACAGAACCTCTTTACATTCATTTTTAAGAGCTACTACCTCTACTTTTTTTATATGAGTTAATCTATTGATAACCAATTGAATATCCAATAAAGGAGCTGTCTTGAGAAGCCATTTTTTACCAACATCTTTAAAAGACTTCCATAACTCAACCATATTTGGCTGAGAGTCTTCTAGCAAAAAAACTTTCTTTTGTATATTATCTCTACGAGCAGGGTCAAGATAAATCCAGTCAAAGACTATATTTTCATTTCTTGCTTTTTCTAAAAAATCTTCCGAATTACCACAAAGCACTTCTATATTTTTTGCCCCCAACTGTTCGAAATTATGCTTTGCTATATTTGCCAAAAGCTCATTTTGTTCTATATAAATAACCTTTTTTACTTTTTTGGAAAAATAAAAACTATCTACTCCCATTCCTCCTGTCAAATCTACAAGAGTTTGATTTTCGCCATTTATTTTATCATTGTTTTCTATTAAACTCGCCTTGTACTCTGCCGTAATTTCAGAAGAAGCCTGTTCTATGGATAAAGAAGGAGGAAAAATAATATTATCAGAAGCATACCAAAGAGCAAGTTTTGACTTTGATTTTTGAAGTGATTTGATTTGATTACCAATTTCTATCTGTAACCCTTGATATTCTTTGGGAAGATTGAGAAGTGTTTGCGTAATTTTTTTGTCTTTATTTTCTTCTATAAAACTCTGAATATCATCTTGTAAAAGCGCATTGTAATTGGGATAATTTTCTGATAAGGATAAACTAGACAAAATAGGTTTCATAGATATAAAATTGGATAAATAAGACTACAAAAATACATCAAATCTACTATCCTTCAAAAAAATATTTGCAACATTGTTGCATTTAGTTTTATATTTGCAACATTATTGCATCTAGGCGACAATATATATTATCTAATTTAACCACAAAAATGAACATTTTAAAAAAATTAAGTCTTGCAGTTTTAGCTATTTCTATTCTCTCTAGTTGTCAAAAAAATGATGAAGTTGTTCCTACAACTGATGCAAAAGAGTTCAAATTTATTAATCTCTTGGTAAGTGATGCAAACACCAACCAGTTATCTTTGATAACTCCCCAAACAGGACTCATTAGAAATTACGATGCTAAATTTGCTAAATCAGCACTTTATGCCACTTCATCAGGACGTTTTGCTGTTTTAGTGCATCGTGCTGAGAACTTTGTAGAAACTTTTGATACAGGTTTCGAAACTCACAGTGACCACGTAGATATAAAAGGTACGCCTAAATTCGGAGCTATAACAGGTAGTGGTATTTTACCGACCCATTTTAAATCACATGGTAGTGAAATTGCTGTTTTTAATGACGGTGATGGTACTTTACTTACTGCCAATGAAAATGATTTTCACATTTCAGGTATGAAAATGACATCCGTTCAAGTAGGCAATGATGCTCACCATGGAGCTATGGCAAAATTTGATAATGGATCGTATGCCATTACCGAAAAAGACGGTTCAATAGCTGGTACTTTGCCAGAAAGAGTAAAAATTATAAACACAGACGGTACATTGATAGCCCCATCAACCATACAAACAAAAGGTATTCATGGCAACGCTACAAATGGAAAATTTGCTGTTTTTGGCTCTGCAAGTGGAATATTAGTAGTTGGAAGCGACGGTGAACAAAAATTAATCAATCATCCTGAAAACTTTGAAACAGCTTGGTTTGGGACAATTTTGGAAGGTAAAAAAGTAGGCAAATTTATTGGTTATACTGCTGCAAAAGGTGCTTATTTTATTGATATACAAGCAGATAAAGTTACACCAATTATAGAAAATACAGATATTATGCAGTGTAAAGTAGATTATGAAGGTGCTAATTTGTTAGTTTTACTTTATAGTGGAGAACTTCATATTTTTGACCTTGTTTCAGGAACATTGAAAAATAAAGCTATTGTAATAAATCAAACAGATAAAACAGCGACACAAAAACCACAACTCGTTGGTACACAAAAATATATTTATATAGCCTCTCCCAATACAGGTGAAATTATGCAAATACAAACCTCAAATTTATCAAATATCACTAAATTTAAAGTAGGTGGTACGCCAACTAACCTAGTTATTTTGGGTACAGAAACTAGCAAAGGACATGACTAAACTAGCTTTATTCTATTTTGTCAAAATGTAGATAGTACAGTATTTAAAAATTTTATTAGGTTTTAAATGTGTACTCAATTGCTCAGAACTGAAAAAATCTTCCTCAGAAGCATAATATTTTAAACAAATCACGCTTCTGAGAAAGTTTAAAAGTTCATTTCTAAGGAAACAAATACACAAATTGAATCATAAAAACATATCAAACTCATTTTCTATTAAAAAAAAATAATTGCAACGCAGTTGCATTTGTAAGAAATCAACTTTATATTTGCAGTCATTACTTGCAACATAGTTGCATTTATAACAATTTTTATTTTATATTCTCTCAATTTTTTAATGCTATGATTTTATCAAAAAATGTATTTTCATTTCTAATTTTATTTTTCTCTAGTCTAGTTTTATTTTCTTCTTGTAAAGATGATGAAGATCCAATAATTCCTAACGAAGAAGAATTAATTACAACACTTACTTATACACTAATTCCAGAAGCTGGAGGAAATGCTGTCATTCTGTCTTTTAAAGATTTGGATGGTGAGGGTGGAACTGCTCCTACAATTACAGGAGGAACATTAGCTGCCAATACAGTTTATAATGGTTCTATTGATTTATTAAATGAAATAGAAAGTCCTGCTGAAAGCATCACAGCAGAAATTGAAGAAGAAGATGATGAGCATCAATTTTTCTTTGCTACAACAGGTGGCTTGAATGCTACAGTAGCTTATGCTGATACAGATGGCACAAATCCAGTAGGTTTGAAAACTAAAGTTACAACTGGTGAAGTTTCTCAAGGAAAATTACGTATTACTTTACGTCATGAACCAACTAAAACAGCAAGTGGTGTAAGTGATGGAGACATTACAAACGCAGGAGGAGAAACAGATATTGAAGTAGAGTTTGATGTAACAGTTGAATAATCTTTAATTCTAAAATTTATATGAAGTTAGATTTTAGAAAAACTAAACTCTAACTTCATAAATCTAATTTCATTTAGGAGCTTTATATCCACCAAAAATACCTTCTAAATGCTTTCCAACAGCGAAACAAATATCTTCTCTAAACCTATTTGCTGTAATCTGAACACCAATAGGCAAACCTTCTTTCGAAGTTCCACAACGAACTACTAAAGTAGGCAAACCAGAAAGATTATGAATCTGGGTATAAACAAAATCACTTATAGAATCATACGTTGTTCCATGTAAAGGAGCTGCACTCATCGTAACAGGAGAGATAATAACATCAGCTTGTTGAAAAACTCTGAGAAGTTGTTTTGTAATAATATCCCATTGCATTAAAAACATCTGAAAATCAGTTAAAGAAACTATATTTTCAGGTTTATCCATTTCAGCAAAAAGTTTTTGCAAAACAATTCCATATTCTGTTGTATTAAAAAATTGCTCTAGCGCAAATTTTGTAGGCATACTTCCTCCTCCTCCAGCGAAAAGTGTAAACCAAGTAGAAAATGCTTTTTCTAAAAAAATAGGATTTATTTCTTCTACTGAATGTGTATCTTTTTTGAGTGCTTCAACTACATTAGTTACCGTTTGTAATGTATCCGAATCAATTTCTACAATTCCTTCAAAACCTGTATAATAAGCTACTTTGAGCTTTTTTATATCTATTTTTTTACTGGACACTAATGGATAAGTAATAGAGCGTGGGTCTTGTCCATCATTTCCAATAAGCTGATGATAAACAAATTCAACATCATCTACATAACGAGCCATTGGTGAAACATACGCCAAAAAACTAATCATTCCATTTGTTTCAGGCAAAATTCCAGTCAGAGGAACACGTCCACGAGTAGGTTTTATTCCTACAATTCCTGTATAATGAGCTGGAACACGAATACTTCCACCTGCATCTGTTCCAATTCCTAACGGAGAACCTTGCGCTGAAATTAAAGCTGATTCTCCTCCACTACTTCCACCTGAAGTGCGATTTGTGTCATAAGGATTATTTGTTCTGCCATAAATTAAATTATCAGTTTCGTAAGCTCCACCAAATTCTGCCATATTACTACATCCCAAAACGATAGCACCTGCATCTTCCAAACGCTGAACAATAGTAGAATTAGTTTGATTGACATTGCCTGCCAAGCCTTTAAGACCAAATGTAGAAACTCCTCCTTTTACTTGTACGTGGTCTTTCACTGTTACTGGCAATCCTAAAAGAGGTAATTTTTTATCTTTTTCTTTATTGTTGCTTTTATTATCTAACTCTTTTGCTTTTTCTCTTGCTTGTTCGTACAATGGAAAAGCCATTGCATTTAGGGTAGGATTAATTTCTTCAATTTTAGAAATATGAGCATCTATAACTTCAGAAATTTTAAATTCATTTTTTTTTATACCTTTTAGAATATCAATAGCAGATAATTCCGTTATATCTTTTTTAATCATGTGAGAATAGAATTTTGTTGCATTTTTTAATAAACGTTAAATGTATAAAATTCTTGCTCTTTTGCAAACTTATATTCTTTTTAATTATCATTCGTGCAATAAAAAAGCTCAAATAAGATTTATTTGAGCTTTTTTATTTTGTTTCATAATTCAATTTATATTCTAACTTCCTAATTGCTTCTTAATTCCCATTCCTAAGCTAATCAAAACAACAAGTAAGACAAGCCAAGAAGAAATTTGAGTAATTAGTGCGCCTGTTTTGTAGGAGTCAGATTCAAAAGTAAAGACAATTTTGTGTTTTCCTTTCGGAATTTCTAAGCCACGAAGAACATAATTGACAGAAACAATATTTGCTTCTTGTCCGTCAATAGTAGCAGTCCAGCCTTTTGGATAATAGATTTCTGAAAATACACCAAAACCATCATTTGAATTATTACTTTCATACTCTAAAACCTTTGAATCATATTTTGTCAGTTTTATAGTTGCTGTACTATCTTTTTGAAAGTCAGTTTTTGCAACATTAAATTTTGACTTATCTAAAATAGCTATTTCTTCTAAATTAATTGCTTTTGCTGTACTTGCACTCATCAAAGCATCCATTTCTTCATCAGGGCTATTTACTTGATTTATTTTAGAAACAAACCAAGCATTTCCGTACGCATTCGGATTGAAAAGCATTTGTTCTTTTTGCATTCCATACGTAATATAACGAGTATTGAGCATATTCAAAACAGGCGTTTGAGCAAAATCAGGTCGTTTTTGTGCTTGAAGAGAAGACATAATAAAGCCTTGTTCTTGTCCTAAAGGTCTCTCTAATAAATCTTGATAACGTTGCATTTTGGCAGCAAAATATCCACCAATAGAACGATGAAAATAAGAAGTATGTGTCTCTTGTTGGAAATTTTGAAGCGACATCACTCTATAACCTAAATCTTTATCTTTAAGAATTTCTACATCAACTGGTGCAGGATTCATAGTAGCTTGTGCAGCTCCTTTTTCAAATTTTGAAGAAGGAAGATAGTTTTTTCCTATCAAAAACACATCTCCAACAGCCAAAAGAGCAATCAAAGCAAAAGCAGCCATAGCAGGAATTGTCTTTTTGACATATAAATAAATTGCACCTACTACTAAAACAATCAAAAATAAAGAACGAAAAGCACTAGAACGAATCATTGATAAACGGTCTTGACGAACATAATCAGCAAGCTGCCCGAGCTGAGAATCTGAAGCTGCATTCAAATCTATATTTCCAGAGAAAAGTAAAATCAAAATTACTGTTCCTGCCGTAATTCCTCCAGCAATAAAAAGATTTTTGAGAAATGTTTTTTCTTTAATTACATCATGTTTTTCATTTCCTTTTATAAAATAATTTTCAAGTTTTTGACTTAGCGTTTCAAAAGCTAAAACTGTCATTAATAAAATAGTTAAGGCAAGAGCCATCGAAACCGAACGGAATTTATTAAATCCAGGTACATAATCAAATAAGAAATAATTGAGTGAAGCAAAATTTTCTCCCCAAGCAAGCATTGCCATAAAAAGTGCTGCTACTAAAATCCACCATTTTTCACGATTATCTAAAACTACTAATCCCCAAACAAATAAGAAACACAAAACTGCTCCTGCATAAATTGGTGCAGCTGTAAATGGTTGGTCACCATGATAAAGAGGAATAGGCAGCTCTTGAAGTTGTCTTTCTGAATATTGCCCTGACTGTTTTAAGACAGCATACGTTTCAGAATCTTTGTCTAAAATTTCAGAAGACGACCCACCATACAAATAAGGAACAAGCAAAGTAAACGTTTCTCCAATTCCTTGACTCCAACTAAAAGCATAATCTTTACTTAATCCATCATTACTTTGAGATTGGCTGTTTGGGTTTGTATTTGTTTTATCAACAGTCAGTTCTGTACCTCCACGAGTAGAATAAGGACTGTATTCCATCGTTGTCAAAATTTTTCCTGCATTTACGCCTACTCCTAAAATAAAAGCAACTACTAAAAAACCTGCTTGCTTCACAAAAACAGGAATTTGATTATTCTTTACAGAGAAAATAAGTTCATTTATACCAAAAATCAAACAAATAAAGCCTAAATAATAGGTAATTTGATAATGACTTGCTTTGACTTCTAGAGCCATTCCTAAAGCTGTCAGCGCAAAACCTAACCAATATTTTTTATCAAAAGTGAGTTTCATTCCTCCCAAAATAAGTGCAGCATAAGCAATTGCCCAAAGTTTGGTAACGTGTCCGACTTCAATTAGAATCAAATTATAGGTCGTAAAAGCAAAAACAGCCCCCCCGACAGCACTCCAAATAGGTTTAGTACCAAAGCACAAAAGCATTATATAGGTACAAAACATAGCCAAAAACAAAAGATGTGCTCCTGTCTGTTCGGCAAAACCACCACGCAAAACAGCCTCAAAAATAGGTAATGCACCATAGGGAAAAATTGGATAGGTCATATACGCAGGCATTCCTGAAAACATACGCCCATTCCACATAGAAGGCTCATCGTGATTTTGAAGGTATTGCGAATTTTCTTGTACCATTCCTTTATATTGCATCATATCACTTTGTCGAAGTGATTTATCGTCCAATAATTCGGGAGCGAAATAAGCAAAAGTAAGGAGATAGAAAGCTGCAATAGCAATTAGATGAGGCAAAAGACGAGCAAAAGAAAAGTTTTTCATGAAATATAAACTATAGGATGGTTCTGTTGTAGTTTTTTTAGTCTTACAAATATAGTAGAAAATTTGTAGATTTAGGTTTGAATTACTTTTTTAATCACGCTTCTGAGGAAGCGAACGCACGACATTCTGTGTGTTCAGTTCCTCAGAACTGAACAAAATGCTTCCTCAGAAGCGTGATAAAGTCATTATTCACTTACCTATTTTTGTTATGCCACGTTATCGCCATTCACAATTTGCAGATTTTAACTGCTTTTTTATTACTACAAGCATTTTTGGTAAAGAACATTTACTTTTAGAGGATGAGATTTGTAAAATTATACTAAAAAATTTTACTTTTTACAACGAAAAATACAAAGCTAAATTATTAGCTTATGTTTTGATGAGTAATCATGTTCATTTTGTGATTTGGTTTGAGAAAGAAGAGAAAAAAGAAAGTCCTATTTCTGTATATATGCGAGATTTTAAAAAACATGTTGCTACACAAATTATCAACTATTTAAAAGAAAATAATAGCAAATTATTACATAAATTTGTAAGTATTCAAAAAGGACAAAAATATCAAATTTGGGAAGAAAATTTTGATGGAGTGCATCTTTACACACGAAAAGTATGCGAAGAAAAAATAGATTATATTCATAACAATCCAGTCAAAGCAGAATTAGTAAAATATCCAGAAGACTATAAATATTCAAGTGCCAAATTTTATAGCTCTGATAAAGTTTTGAAGTCTAGTTTGGTGGATTATAGAGAGTATTTTTAAGAAATCACGCTTCCTCAGAAGCGTGATTTATTTAACTCATCTTCTTTCCTAACAAAAGTCATTTTTTAAGCTCAAAAATCAGCCGTTCTTTGTACTTATAAATTTATCTATCATTATAATTTACAGAACAAGATGAACGATTTACTTCAAAAATACAATGTTGCTAGTCCACGTTATACCAGTTATCCGACTGTTCCGTATTGGGAAAATACAGAGCATCATTTAGAAAACTGGCAAAGCTCACTCAAAAATGCCTTTTGGACAAGTGGCAGAGAAGTAAGTATTTATGTTCATTTGCCCTACTGTGAAAGTTTGTGTACGTATTGTGGCTGTACTACTCGCATCACAACCAACCACAACGTAGAAGAACCTTATATTGATTTGATAGAAAAAGAATGGAATTTATATCTTAAAACACTTCCACAGAAACCGATTTTAAGAGAAGTGCATTTAGGAGGAGGAACGCCAACTTTTTTCTCTCCAAAAAACCTTACTCGCCTGATTACTATTTTCAAATCGTCTTGTGATGTTCCCAATGACACAGAATGGGGTTTTGAAGGACATCCAAACAACACAACTAGAGAACATTTAAAAACTTTGAAAGACTTAGGTTTTAATCGTGTTAGTTTTGGAATACAAGATTTTGATGAAAATGTGCAGAAAATTATAAATAGAATTCAGCCCTATCAAAAAGTAGTTGAATGTGTAAAGAATGCTAGAGAATTAGGTTTTGAATCCATTAATTTTGATTTGGTATATGGTTTACCTTTGCAAAATATCGAAACTATCCAAAATACTCTTCAAAAAACATTAGAATTGCGTCCTTCTCGTTTGGCTTTTTATGGTTATGCTCATGTGCCTTGGCTCAAACCTTCACAAAAGAAATTAGAATCTTTTTTACCTTCTGCTGATGAAAAAGCAAATTTGTATGCCATTGGTAAAAAATTACTGACAGAAAAAGGATACATAGATATAGGAATGGATCATTTTGCGTTGCCTACAGACTCACTTTTAAAGGCTTCTAAAAACGGAACTTTGCATCGTAATTTTATGGGTTATACCACTCAATCGACAAGTTTGTCTATTGGCTTGGGAGTAAGTGCCATTAGCGATACGTGGACGGCATTTAATCAAAATGAGAAGAATCTGAAAGTTTATAAAGAAAAAGTAGAAAATAATGAATTTCCATTTTTGAGAGGACATTATCTAACAAAAGAAGATTTAATAATCCGTCAGCATATTTTGGATTTGATGTGTAGATATGAAACTTCTTGGAATGAAGAGCAATTTTATGAATTTGGCTTCGGAATTAATTTTGACCTTTTGGAATCTTTAAAACAAGATGGTTTGATAGAATGGAAAGGCAACCATTTGAAAATTACTGAAAAAGGAAAACCTTTTGTAAGAAATGTTTGTATGGCTTTTGATGTTCGACTTTGGAATTCAAAATTAAATGCAGAAAAAGCAGAAAATAAGCCGATGTTTAGCAAAATTGCTTAGAGCATGATTGAACAGTAGATAATACTTGTATTTTCATCACAAAACCAAATTTTAATCTTCAAAATATCATTTTTATCACAGTGTATGATTTACATCCAAACACTGTGAGAAGAATAAAACAATTATTTATCTAAAAAATGATGTACTAAAGTCTTATTATAAAATATATTTCAATTTTTTGAACTAAAATAGTTATAAAAAACAGATATTCTCTAACTTTGATACTTTATTTGTATTGTTTTACGACTTCCTTCGTTTTATAGTCATACTTTAACAAATTATCAAAGATTACAAATTACGTTTTTATAAAAATATGGATTTTAAAAATAATTGGGCTTTATCCTTTTTGGTTATTTTATTTTTCTTTTTAGGCTTTCAAAATACCACATTTGCTCAACTAGCTGCTTTTAAAGTCAATAGCAGTACAAAGGGTTGCGCTCCTTTAACTGTGTTAGTTGAAGATATTTCTGGAGCTGACCCAGAAGTAGTTCTTTATAGGTTTGGAAATGCTCCTCCTCAAAAAGAAACTACTTTTACCTTCGATAAACCAGGTATTTATTCTATTACGCAACTTATTAATACAGCTGGGTCAGGAGGAGATTCACTTCCAATGCTAAATATAATTGAAGTTTTTGCTACCAAAGTGGTTGATTTTGATGTTATTCGCTGTGCTAACAAAAAAGTTAGAGTTCAAATAAATGATGATTATTACGATTCTTATAAGATAGATTTTGGTGATAATCAAGATGCTATTGTTGGAGATAATGAATTTGCAGAGCATACTTATAGTTCTGAAAATAATGCTGCAATCACTGTAAGAGGTCTTTTTGAAGATGGTGCAGAAAACTGTACTCCAAGTAGCAAAATAATTACTCCAGTAGGAGCACTTTTGCCTCCTACAATAAATCTTGTAGAATACTTTGAAGATGGAAGTGCAAAGATAGATTATGTTTTAGAAACAGACTTGACCCACCAATTAGAACTAATGACAGATAATGGTTTTGAAAAAGTAAGTGATATTTTAACAGGTTCTACTAGTTTTACTATTCAAGATGCTTTACCAAATTCTGTTTATCGTATTTCTGTTACAGACTCGTGTTCTAATAGAATAGAGAGTTCACAGACTTTCTATATTTCTGATATAAATCTAAGTGGAGAAGAGAGCTATGTTGATATAAGTTGGACGATACCTAATGGTATTGATGAATCAGAATTTGTAAAAAACACATTATTAAAAGATGATAACATTTTTGATGAATACACTGATATTTCTTCTAATACTATTTTTGATGAAGAAGTTGTTTGTAAAATTACTTATTGCTACCAAGTAGAAACTGAGTTTAGTTCTGGACTCAAAATTATTAGTCCCAAACGTTGTATTTTGGCTGCATCTAATGTTACTCCTCCTGCTGTTGTTGGTGCATATGCTAGTTTTATATCAAAAGAAAGAATCGCTTTATCGTGGCATTATCCTCTTGATGGATCAGAAATAGTAAGCGCAAAAGTTACTAGAAAGGATAAAGATGGAAACATAGACAATTATATAATAAGTCCTCTTGATTCTGTCTTTGAGGATAAACTTATCAATATTGATGCTGCTCCTTATTGTTATTCTATTACTTATAAAAATGCCTGTGACTTGACTTCTGAGTCTAGCCCTTCTATTTGTCCAACTATATTGAGGATGGAAGGAGACACAGACGAAGAAGAAGGAATACTTACTTTTGAGTGGACTCCTTTCGAAGGATTATCGACAAGTAATTACGTATTAGAACAAACAGATTCTTTAGAAAAAGAGCCATTCAATACACAAAGTGTTTCTAGGTCAGGAACATATAGTCTTGATATAGAAAGTCAAGAAAGCCAAACTAGTTATATTAGGATTCGTGCAAACCTAAATGACACTACTTTTACATATTCAAATACGATTCGTATCGATTTCCGTTCTTTTGTTACTTTCCCAAATGCTTTTACGCCTAATGGCGATAATCTGAATGATACGTATGGAGTAGAAAGTAAATTTATAAAAGAGTTTAAAATGATAATTTTTAATCGTTGGGGAGAAGGTGTTTTTCAAACCAATGATATAAATGGGCGTTGGGACGGAAGATACAGAAATACTCTTGCTCCTTCTGGAGAGTACACAATGAAAATAGTAGCCACTGACCAACGAGGAAGAGAATATATTTTTACTGAAATGGTAAAATTGATAAGGTAATAATACATGCTTTCATGATAATTTTATTTTTTTTTACAATTTAAATTATTTTTATAATGATACTAAATAAATTTATTTTTTTTATAGTTACACTTTTATTCTTATCATTTATTGTACAAGAAAAAATATTTGCTCAAGAAGCGAATTTTACATTTCAAAATGGAACGACAGGTTGTGTGCCTTTTACTGTTGAAGTAATTGATAACTCTGGTGCTGATCCCAGTTTAATTTCTTATAAATTTGGAGATGCACCTGTTCAAAAGGGAACAGATTTTACATTTATTACACCAGGTATTTATTCTGTTACACAATTTATTAGTGGAGGAAGTTCGGTCAGTAAAACAAATATTATAAAAGTACTTTCTCGTGAACCCGTAGATTTTGATGTTATAAGCTGTGTAGGAAGAAGAGTAAAAGTACAGATACGAGACTTTTATTATGATGCATATAGAGTTAATTTTGGAAATAATAGAGTAGTAGAAGTAGAACGTAATGGTTTTGCTGAACATACATATCCAAATGAAAATGAATATATGATTACTGTAAATGGTTTTTTTGATGAAAGTTCTGAGAATTGCATAGGAACTGAACGCTTAGTCAGACCTATAAATCAACTTGTTCCTGCAGTCATAAATCGCCTAGAAGCACTTACTAATACAACTGCAAAGATAGATTATACTCTTAATACAAATCTGCCTCATAAATTAGAAAAAATGACCCCTTCTGGTTTCGAACGTGTGGGTAGTCTTTTAGAGGGTTCTTCTAGTCATATAATTCAGAATGTCTCATTTAGTGATATATATCGAATATCTGTGGAAGATGATTGTCAAAGTAGTACTGAAACCTCCTCTATCGTATATGTTCCTGATGTAAATGTTGCAGTAGAAGAAAATCATGTAAATATACACTGGGAGCTTCGTTCAGAACTTGATGATGACACATTTTTGAAATATGTTGTTTATAGAAATGATGAACTTTTGTATGAAACTTCTGATAGCACTCTTACTTATTTGAAAGATGAACAAGTTGCTTGTCAAGTTCGCTATTGTTATCAAGTAGAAACTCAATATAAATCAGGTTTAAAAGCGTTGAGTTCAAAGAGATGTGTTTTAGCTCAATCAAATATTCCTCCACCTGCCGTTTCTGATATTTATGCAACTTTTACACCTACAAATCAAATAGTACTGAATTGGAATTACCCAAATGGAATAACAACAAGTTCTATCAATGAATTAAATTTTATGAGAATTGATAAAAATGAAATCTCTCAATCTTATAGTTTAAACTCTTCAACAGCTAATTTTGAAGATTCTCAAGTAGATATTAGTAAAACTCCTTATTGTTATGCTATTTCTTATGTCAGCTCATGTAAATTAAGTGCTGGATTTAGTAATTTCGTCTGTCCTATTATTCTAAGCTATGAAGGAAACCCAACTGACAAAAAAGGAAGTATTATTTTTGATTGGACAATGTTTAGAGGAGTACCAACAAATAATTATGTATTAGAACAACTAGATTCTTTAGGAAAAACCCCATTTAATATACAAAACGTTTTTAGTTCTAGCACACATTCTATCGTTATTGAAAATCAAACAAATCAAACGAGCTATTTTAGAGTACGAGCTAATTTAGGTGATACAGTTACTTATTCGAATACTGTTCGTATTGATTTTCCCTCTTTTATTAATTTGCCAAACGTTTTTACACCAAATGGCGATAATCTAAATGATACGTATGGAATAGAAAGTCGCTTTATAGAAGAATTTGAAATGATGATTTTTAATAAATGGGGTGAGAGTGTTTTTCAGAGTAATGACACAACTGCACGTTGGGATGGAAGATATAGAAATGGTTTTGCTCCATCTGGAGAATATACACTTAAAGTTGTTGCTACCGACCAAAGAGGAAGAAAATATATATTAACAGAAATAATCAAATTGCTTAGATAACTTTAGTCTATAGCGCAACTACATAGAATAAATGCCTTTCTAAACTAGATTTAGAAAGGCTTTTTATTTACTCATTATTTATTTTTACTTTCCAAAACCAATTTTTTTCTGGCGAATTGAAAAATCAGAAAAATCTTCATTTAAAGGAACATTATAGATTTGTGCAAGTGTTGCAGGTTCTTTAAATTCTCTTTCAATTTTATTTAGTTTTGCAATTTTATTGGCATTTTCGGCAGGAATGGCTTCAAAACGATGAATTCCTAACAAACGACCTTCACGCAACAGTGCTTTATCCAAGTTTTTGATGTCGGTATTAAAAGTACAAATAATTTTTAGATTCAAGACATCCGATAAAAGACCATCTGAAACATTCAAAAGATTTGCTATCGAACTTTTATCAGTATTAAACAAATCACGAGCCTGTACAGAATCTTCTGATTCTTCAATTATCAAGACAGCATCTTGATAATCAGACAGGAAAGTAATCAAATCTGGACTTGTAATTTCTCTTAAAAGCGTAATTGGATAAAAAATAAATTCTATTTCTGGTTTTGCTTTACTAATCAGATAACGAATATAATTTGTCTTTCCGCTTCCTGTTACACCGTGAAAAATAAATAACCCAGAGTTATTTTTTTCGTTTATTTCGTTTACTAAAATCTTATGTTTTTCTTCAAATTTGTCTCCATAATACAAATTCAAATCTGGAATTTCTGGTGGTTTGATTTGATGTTTGCGAAGGGTAAGTCCTGTTCGTGGTGTATTTCCTACAATATTGATGTATCGTTTGTCATCATCTTTGGTTTCTATAATACATTTTGTAGCAAGTTCGAAGATTTTTTCTAATTTTTCTACTGGTGTATCTTCAACAGCTGTTATCATATCAAACCTAAAAATAACATCATCTAATTTTTGAACCGCATCATAATTCATATTTATGATAATAGATTCGTCATCTAACATCAAATACCAATCTATCGAATAACGAGTTTCTTTTTTATTATAGGTAGTATTACGACGATAGACAGAAATAGGTGTATAATCATTATCTTCCAAAAGTTTCAAGAATTGATTCAACGAAACAAGTTGATTACTTTCAAAATAATCACGAACTCCAAAGTCAATTAGTTTTTGGTTATAGCTATTAAGTAAATAGTAATCTTCACTAAAATATCCGTCGCCAAATACATTGTATTTTCCTAAATAGGGTTTATTTTCTTGATTCATTCCATTATTTTTTGATAGATTATTTTCTTCTGATACGTCCTTTACTCTACGGTGGTTCGAATTACTATTTCTGTTTGTATTGTGCATATAGGCAAATTGAATTATTTTAAATTATACTATTTTATTTATAGAATGACTAGACAAAGACAACGCTTCGGAAGAGCAGAAAGTTGCAAGAAAAAATAATATCGTTGTAGATTATCTGTTGATAAATACAGAAGCTATTTTCACAAATTGAATACAAGTAGAAACTATGTTAGAGCTTTTCCATTAAATAGGCATATACATCTGTCATTGCTTTTATATCATCTTTATGCACCTTTTCCTTAGGTGAATGAACGCCAGCTTCGGCAGCACCAATAAAACACCAATCCATTGGATAAACAGAAGATTGAATCTCTTTAGCATCACTTCCTCCATCATTCTCTACTTCTAACTGATATTTTACACCTGACTCTTTTACTAAATCAATCACTTTATTCAAAAAACCTCTTCGTGGGATATTTCTATCCCGCATAGAAACAGCAACGCCTTCTCCATGTCTTACGCCTTCTGTTATCCAAGTAATATCAGAAATTAAGCATTGTTTTATTCTATGATTTTCCCAAATCCATTTGAGTAAAAATGGCATTGTTCCTCCTCCAATTTCCTCATAACACGAAAAAGCAATAATTCCATTTTCTAAAGTTTCAGCTGTTTTCAATAAATTCCAACAACCCAAACGGTCGTCCATATAACATGACTGAACATATTCTTCTGTTTCTATAAAATCTTGTTTGAAGACAAACTCAGTTCCTACATCAACCGTTCTATCAAACTCTAATTGTAATTTTACTGCGCCTAAAGGTTTGCGATGCTGTCTTGCCCCTCTCTTTTTCTTCTTTTTATTTTTTTTCTTCTTCTTTTTGTCCTTGTCGTCTTCGTTTTCGTATTTTACTTTCAAAGTTCCTTCAATTTCCCCTTGAGAGTCTTTTCCTACCAATACATAACCATCTTCATATTTTGGAGAACCAATTCTGACTAAATGATTATCATAACGAGCCATAAAACCAATAGAATCAAAGTGAGCAAAAGCAGCCGTTCTAGGTTTACCAAAAACAAGTATCAAACAATCTTGAAAATCTTCTCCTTCTATAATTTGAGGTTGAACTTTCCAATGTTTCTGATTTTCCTTTACATAATTCAAAACAAATTCTTTCATAGGGGCTTCATTTCCCACAGGAGCGAAAACATTGCACATCTTTTTTAGAAGCTCAAAATTTATGTTAGATTTAGACATAGGTTTAGGGGAAGAGATTGTATTCAAAAGTTGAGGGTTTTATGTTTAAATAAATTTAGAAATTAGATTTTAGAAGGTAGAATTCTAATTTAGTTTTAATACGCCCATTTAAGGTATACTGCGCCCCAAGTAAAACCACCACCAAAAGCAGCCAAGATTAGATTATCACCTTTCTTAAATTTATGTTCAAAATCTCTTATACAAAGAGGAATGGTTGCAGATGTTGTATTTCCATATTTTTCAATATTTACCAATACCTTATCAGAATCTAACCCTAAGCGTTTTGCAGTTGCATCTATAATTCTTAAATTAGCTTGATGAGGAACAAGAAAGTCAATACTATCTCCGTCCAATCCATTTTTTTCTACTAATTCGGCTGATGTATCTGCCATATTTTTTACAGCATGTTTAAAGACTACTGCTCCATGTTGAATAACATAATGTTCTTTATTTTCTACTGTTTCTTTACTTGCTGGATAACGGCTTCCACCTGCTTTCATGTAAAGCTCTGTAGCTCCTGCTCCATCTGTTCTCAAAATAGAATCTACAATTCCATTTCCTTCTGTATCAGCTTCTAAAAGCACAGCACCTGCGCCATCTCCAAAAAGAATACAAGTCTGACGGTCTTCGTAATCTATAATAGAAGACATTTTATCAGCTCCTACAACAACAATTTTTTTATATTTCCCTGTTTCAATAAACTGACTTGCTGTAACAAGTGCATACAAAAATCCTGAACAAGCTGCCATTAAATCATAACTCAAACAATTTAGCCCTGCACCGTGCGCAACAATATTTCCTGTTGCTGGAAATACCATATCAGGAGTAGTAGTAGCACAAATCAGAAAATCAATCTCTTCAGCTTTTGTATTTGTTTTTTCTAACAAACCTTTTACAGCTTCAATTGCCATATAAGAAGTTCCCAATCCTTCACCTTTCAAAATACGTCTTTCTTCTATTCCAGTACGTGATTTTATCCATTCATCATTCGTATCAACCATTGTTTCAAGTTCTTTATTGGTAAGAACATAATCAGGAACATATCCAAAAACACCTGTGATGGCTGCTTGTGTTTTGTTTATAGAAGTAGTAGAATTCATAGGAAAATAATTAAATAAATATCGTTTATGTGTTGTGTTTCTCTGAAAAGGTACAATTTATAACCAGTAAATTATGAATGATTTGCTAAGGTAACAAAGACTTAAAGAACTTGCAAGTAATAGCATTACTTCTCATTGGTATTTACAGCCTCTTCTTATAATTTTTAAAAATTTAGGAATTTATCCTTATAACAATCTATTTTATCTTTGGCTCTTACTTAATAATTGGCTAGTAATACATCAACAAATCTTACTAGATACAAATGTCATTTTTTCCATAAAATTGAGTTTTGAAACCCAATTTTATATTATTTAACGTGAACTTGGGATTAAATATTTATTGTTTTTTTCTCTCTGAAATCTCTAAGGTGTCAGTACAGCTAGAAAGATTAAATTATCTGACACCTTGTAAGGTGTACTGATAATGATTAGTACATAAATTCATTGAAGTTGTTTAAGAATGGAATTTGTGGATATACTTGTTGGTGTCGCTACGCTAAAACACCAACAAAGGCTTTGTTATTTTTCCTTAGAACTGGGTTTGCAAACTCAGTTCTAAGGAAAAGTGAGTATTAAACAACTTCATTTGTAAAGTGTCTATAAACAAATAAAAAGATTGTTTTCAATCCAATTTCATGTTATTTAGTATTCATCCAAAATCTAACAATAATCTTATTTTTATACTAAAAAAACAAAAAACTCCCTTCACAAAAATTAGTTTATGAAGAGAGTTTTCAGGAAAAACCTTGAACGTTATCAAAACAGATAGACCTTGTTTTAAACAAAGTTTTATGCACTATCTTTTCTTTTATCTATCCAATTTTGTAAGTAATTGAGATGATTCTTTTCTACCTTTTTTATCAAAACTCTCAAACTTTACTAGTCCTACTCCTTTAGCTAGATATTCTACACAACGACTTTTTCTTTTCATAAAAGACATTTTAGCATCACTATCATAAGAAATTTTGATACACTCAAACGTTCCTGCAGGGGTTGTCACAGTTTCAAAACCTTCTACTTTACGATTGGTAAGAGAAACAGTAAGAGTCATTAAAGTCATTCCTCCACCCGACATGCTTTGTTTCACTTCATAATCTACGTCTTCTAGCGTTTGTCCTTGTGTCATATCAAATGGATAAACAAGTTTGTCGCCTGTAATGCTTACTTCTGCATCTGCTACAGGAGTCATGTTTGAAACAATATTATTTACATCAGCGTAAATTTGTCCGTTTTTACATTCTACATTATATTCTCCTTCTATAAATTGTTTTCCATCTTTGTCACAAATTTGATTGTTAAATAATATAATACTGCCTGTTGAAGTAGGTGTATTATTCTTTACTTGATACTTCAAGGTCTGACTGACTTTATCTTTTTTATCATAGATAGTAAGTTCCATTTTTGTACCTGCTTGATGAGCAAAATACCCATTACAATTTTTTGTTTCTTCGCTTTGTGCTAAAGCCAAACTAAAAATAAAACTAAAAAATAAAACTAAAAAAGATAGTTTTGAAAAGCACATAAATAAATTTTTCATGCAAATTGAGAATTTAAAAAAAATAATAGGATTAAGAATAGATAGTGTATTTTATTAGAATCGTCATACTACTACTTACAACTTTGATACTAATTTTAGCTCATTAACAAAAAAATAAGTTTACTACAAAACTTGAATTTTATTTCTCTGCTACTTTTTTTGATAAAATAAGCGTATTTTTGAAATTGATTATTTCCACAAAAAACCTGCGTATTTTGAAACCTATTATAAAAAATCAATCTGTTCTAAGTTATTTTTTCTGTTCTAATTTACTTCTAATATTATGTTGTATTTCTTCTTTTGGATTTGCTCAAAATAATAAAAATACAATAATAATTGAAGGACAAGTACTGGATTCACTCAAAAATCCTGTTCAAAATGCTTCTATTGGAATTTTGGAAGAAGGAAAAGCTGTCCAAACGGATTCTTTAGGCAATTTTAGATTAGAATCCTCTTCAGATTTTTCAAAAGAATTTCTGAATAAAGAGGTTACTCTAGCAGCTCAACATCCAGAATTCAGAACATTCCGTCAAAAAATAGTCTTGAAATCGTATCAAAAATATAGCATTCGTCTTTCAGAATATGAAGAGTTAAAAGCTGTTGAAATTACAGCAAAATTAAATAATGATGATAGAGAAATTAGTAAAATAATTCTTGATCCAACCAAAGTAGAGGCTACTCCAACAGGAACAGGAGAATTCTCACAGATTTTGGTTACACTCGGTTTAGGAATTGTCAGTAATAGCGAACTCTCTTCAGCTTATTCAGTACGTGGTGGAAATTATGAAGAAAATTTAATTTATGTAAATGGAATAGAGATTTACCGTCCTTTTTTAGTTCGTTCGGGGCAGCAGGAAGGACTTAGTTTTGTCAATCTTGATTTGGTAAAAAAGGTAGAATTTTCAGCAGGTGGTTGGCAAGCAAAATGGGGCGACAAACTTTCCTCTGTGTTGAATGTAGATTACAAAACGCCTACTTCTTTTGCTGGTTCGGCTTCCATTGGACTTTTGGGAGGAAATGCACACCTAGAAGGCACAAATAAATCAAAACGCTTTTCATATTTGGCAGGTATTCGTCATAAAGATTTAAGTTATCTATTAAATACATTAGAAACAAAAGGTGAATATCAACCTCGTTTTACTGATTTTCAATCTCTTTTGAGTTATAAACTAGGAAAATTAGATAAAAATGGAAATTTTAAAAATAAAGCCAAAAACACTACAATTAGTCTTCTAACGGCTTATTCTCAAAATAGTTACCGTGTTTTTCCTTCAAGTAGAGAAACTACTTTTGGTACTTTTGATGAGCAGGTTCGTTTTTTTGTAAATTATGTAGGCGAAGAATTGATGTATTATACAACATATCAATCAGCTTTGCGACTTACTCAAAAATTCTCTCAAAATTTTTCAATGGATTTTACACTTTCAGGAGTAGACACACAAGAACGAGAATTTGTGGATACAGAAGGTTCATATCGTTTAAGTGATGTAAATAATGATATTACATCAGATAATTTTAATAAAAGTACATTAATTCGTGGTGCAGCTTCAGAGTATTTTTATGCTCGTAATGCGCTGAATGCACAAATTTATTCCTTTAAAAATCGTTCTTCGTTGCAATTAGGAAACCGAACAATGGTAGAATTTGGAGGAGAAATAAAGAGCGAAAATATAAATGACGAACTCTATGAATATAAAGTATTAGATTCAGCAGGTTTTGAAGATATAAGCTACTTTGTCGATACCAAAACTACACTTAACTCTATCCGAACACAAGGCTATGCTCAGATTTCACACTTTTTCGGAACAGATACAGCCGAGTGGCACAATGTAACTCTTGGTGTTCGTATTCATAATTGGTCATTAAATGGACAAACTTTTATCAGTCCACGTCTTCAATATAAATATCAACCCGACTGGAAAGCAGATATTCAGTTTGGGCTTGCAGTAGGAGTTTATCAGCAGTCGCCATTTTATCGTGAGCTACGAAATTTTGCAGGAGAGATTAATGAATCACTTTTGGCGCAGCGTTCTGTTCATCTTATTGGAAGTATGGATTGGGATTTTAAATTTCAAAAACGCCCTTTTAAACTCATTGTAGAGAGTTATTACAAACAAATTTCAAATCTAATTCCGTATGATGTAGATAATATGCGATTGCGTTATTATGCAACCAATGGTGCAAAAGGATATGCTTGGGGAATTGACTCTCGCATTAGTGGCGAGTTTATTAAAGGTACAGAATCTTGGTTTAGTTTGTCTTATTTACAGACAAAAGAAAATGTAGACTTTGATGAACGTGATTTTGTTCGTCGTCCGTCTGACCAGCGAGTAACAGCAACTATATTTTTTGAAGACCATTTTCCAGACAATCCTACTTTTAGAGTAAATTTACGTCTTTTGTTTGGTTCTGGAGTTCCTTTTGGTGCGCCCAATAATCAAAATTACCGTTCGTTTTTCTCTAATCCTGCGTATCGTCGTGTAGATATTGGTTTCTCAAAATCTCTAGTTTTTGAAGAGGATAAACGTATAAAATCAGTTTGGATAGGCTTAGAAGTCTTGAATATTTTGGGTGTAGAAAATATAATTTCGCATCAATGGATAAGCGATTATGTAAATGATGTTCAACTTGCCGTTCCGAATGGTCTTTCACAGCGTTTTTTGAATATTCGTGGGGTTGTGAAGTTTTAGGCTTTTAAATTTTGTATTTTCATTATAGCTTCATTTATATCATTTAATCTATTTTCAAAAAAGTATTTAAGATATGTATTTTTTGAAATAACAGAAATTATTAATTTCCTTGCTATTTGAAGGTTATTATTTGATTGATTTATTTTTCCTAAATTTAACTGTGTATATCCTAACTTATAATATATTGAAGTGATAGCAAAAATAATATTTGCACTTTGAGAGGTTAAATCAAATAAATCAAATTTTTTAATTATTTCTATGGCTTTTTCATATAGAATTAAACTTTCTGAAAAGTTCCCTAAAAAACTATTAATATCAGCCATTCTATCATAAGATAAAATGTAACCAACTTGAAGAGTGATATTATTAGGAACTTTAACAAGAAAAAATTCATAGGCAACAGCCATTCTTTGAGATTCATATAATGCTATTTCAAAGTTTTTTTCATTTAGTTCTATCAAACTGGTATATTGATAATAAGATGCTAAAAATACCATTATTTCTACATCACTATTATCTAATTTGTATATATCATTTGCTAAATCATTAAATCTTTCAAAAAAATCTTTAGATTTTTTATTTTTATTTGTAGATAAAAATATCAAGCCTGTAATCTGATAAGAGTAACATAGTGCTTTCATGTAATCCTTATTACGTTCTTGCTTATTCAATTTTTCTAAAATCTTGTTACTCTTTTTTATATTCTTTAGAGCTTCTGAATAATTACCAATTAACAAATAGGTATTTCCTATATGGAACAATGAATTACCTTTTGAATATAAATTATTAGCTACTCCAAAACTTTTTTTATGTGTTCTCAAAGCCTTTTCGTAATGTCCAATTTCTACATATATTCTTCCCTTATTAACCAATAGTTTTGACTTTATTTCTTTATCTGAAACAATAGAAATAAGCAAATCTAAAGTTTCAATAGCTTCATTATATCTTCCTAAATCAGTTTGTAATGTAGCTTTTTGTTCTAAAACAGATTCTAATAAAGAAGTGTCATTCTGCCTATCAATAGTTTTTAGTACATTTTCTAATCGTTCTAATTCTGTTATTTTTTCTTCTCTAGTATTTCCTCCTAAAGAACTAATTTTAATGTTGTGTTCTAAGATATTTTCAAGTGATATTTTTTCTGATTTTACTTGTTCTTTCTCCAACTCAATCATCAAAGACCGAAACGACCACAAGTCAGGCATTTTTTCCATAATCTGACGAGCATACAAAACAGGCGCAGAAGGAGAAATAAAAGCAATCAAAGCAATTGGATAATTCGCTAATTTATCTCTACGTTGATTTATTCCTGCATAGAGTTCTGGGTTTTCTAAGATTTTATCAAAATTTTCTACGAAAAAAAAACCTTCTTTTAGATTGTAATAACTCTCTACAAAGGTTTTGTAATCTGTTTTTTCTGCATCAATAGTAAAACTAGAACGAGTAGGAAATTTATTTTCTACATCTGCTTTTAGCTTTTGAACAAGTGAATAGTGATTGTATTTGACAATGACAAAACGAAAACCATCTGTTCGCAAGGCTTTAAAAAGCAAGTTTATTTCTTCTGTATATTTCTCGTTATAATCTGTCATAAAATTTATTCGGCTTCTAGTACATATTGCTTGTAAAGATTAGATTCTTCTACTATTGGATTTACACGTTTGTATGTTCCATCATTATATTCTAAAATAATCAATTTTTCGATAAGGTCGTGCCATTTTTCTCCATAAGGGGTATCTATTTGTTGCTCATTATTTTTCCTAAGTAGTTTCAAAAGTTCTAGATCTTCCTCTGAAATGTAGTGAGAAATTTGTGCAGCGAGTTTTTTTATTCCTTTTTGAAGAGCCATTTCATCAATTACCCCTTTTTCTTCTTCTATAAAATAATTAGCATATTCCAAAACACGCAAATATTCACGAGGCGATCCTCCTCCAATCATAATTGCTTTTCTGACTGTATCCTCGCTATCAAAAAGACTTTTATCTATTCTTTTGTAAGTAAACTCTATAAATTTCTTAATCGCTTGTTCTACAATAGAACCATCTTTATTTATAATTTTTACAAAAGGAAAAGATACAAGTGTACTAAAAGATTCTAATTTTCTACCTTCAGGCATAAGCTCTACAGGAAGTGTAAATATAGAATTTACTTTTATTTGTTTAATTCGTTCAGACTCTTCTACAATCAATTTTTTACGAATATCTAAACTTGCTGTTTTTTCTAATCCATCTACAATGAATAAAATTTCTTTTGCTTTATCATTATTACGAAGATACATATTTATCTCTCCAATAAAATTGTTAGTCAATAAGGCAAATTCTCTAAAATTATTTTTAAAAACAGTACGTAATTTTTTTGCATTTTCTTTGCTTCCCAAGAGGTTTGCTTTTATTTTTGAAGTAATAGAAAGAAAACTTAGAAACTTTGGCGTTCCTGCTTGTAGTTCTAACTCAAAACCACCCTCTCTTTTTATTACTCGGTTTGCTTCTTCAACTCTTTCTGTAAACCATTTTTGTAAGGATGCTACAATAGGCGTTTCAAATATCATTTGATTATCTCTTAACTCTTCAAATAAACGTTCTAATTGAAAAATCAAAATATCCATATATTCCATATCGTTGAGGTCTAGACCATCATCGATATTACAGGTAACACAAAAAAAAGCTTCTTTATTATGAATTTTTTGAGCAATTTTAGCTAATTCAGAAGTTTTGCCAGAACCTCTCATTCCTGCTAAAAACAATAATGTTTTATTGCCTTGATTTGCTTTAAGGTTGTATGTATATTTTGTAGGATTTACATTCAAAACCCTATAAATCATTCTATCTTCAAAATCTCCTCTTACTTCGGAAAAGTCTGTAAAAAATGGATGGTCTGCTCCTATTGGCACATCAAAACGTACTGCATTATCTATTTCTTCTAATGTTGTAGCTTTTGTATAATATTGATTTTCCATTTTTTATTCGTTTTTTGGTGCTGTAATATTTGTAAAAGTAATAATTTTTGGAGTATAAAACACAGGTAAATAAATTGAAGTTTCTAATTTGCTTTTTTGTTATACTCTAAAAACTCCTCCAAACTCTCAAAAACTTGCTCTTTAAAAAACCATTGCCAAGAATTTTCACTTTGCCTATTTACTTTGATTATCAAATTATATTCAAATATTTTTGATTCAAGATTAGTATCAATAATTTCTGAATAAATTCCTCGTTTTTCTAAAGCTAATTTTGTCCAATAAATTCCAATTGTATCGCCTTCAATCCAATAAGTGATTTTGTGTTCTTTATTCTGAATCTTAAAATTTCCCTTTTCTCTATCAAAATAAAGTGGGGGACGAACAAAAGCATTTGCTAATTCTCCATTCAAAACTAATTCTTCTGCCAAACCAACAAGTAATTTTCGGTTTTGTAACTTTCCTTTTTGATTCAATTTATCTTCATCAGAATTAGAGGAAGAAATAAGCCACAAGGTATGAGCAATCTGTAAAATAAGGTCTAATTCGTGAGTAGAAACTAAAATTGCTTTATTAAATTCTGTTGCAATCTGTGATAAAAGTAGCATTACTTCACTACGATTTACCAAATCCAAATGTGCTGTTGGCTCATCTAAAAGCAAAATATCGCCTTCTTGTGCCAATGCCCGTCCAATCATAGTTTTTTGTCGAAGTCCATCGCTCAATTCTCCTATCGGAATATCTGCATAATCGTTCATCGAAACAGCTTCCAAAGCCCAATCAATTGTTTTTTGGTCTTCCTTATCAAAACTTCCATTCCAAGAAGTATGAGGATAACGCCCTAAAGCAATTAATTCTTTGACAGTCAAGCGAGTTGTGGCTGCTTGTTCTGTCAGAACCAAACTTATTTTTTTAGCTATTTCTTTTTTAGAAAGTTTTTGAATTGATTTTTGAGTGTTATAATGTTTTAGAAAAACAGTTCCCAAAATTGGTTTTTGTACACCTGCAATAGTTCGTAACAAAGTAGATTTTCCTGCACCATTTATTCCCAAAAGAGCTGTCAATTTTCCCTTTTCTAAATGGAGATTTAGGTCGTCTAAGATAATTTTGGATGGATAACCAATAGTTAAATTTTGGGTTTTGAGCATTTATTTTATATCCTATTTTTTTATTTATTTAAGCTGCGTAGCTGCAAAATATTTGTAGAAATATAACAAAACGAAATTTAAAGCTGCGTAGCTGCGAAATATTGAAATTCTTATTTGATATTAAAATCATTTGTCTTCAATCCATTCAAATAAATATTTCTCCTCATAATCAATCTCAAACTTCTTTAATAATAAAATATATTCTTCTCTAAAAGTTCTTTTTCTATGATGTTCAGGCTGATTTAGAATATAATTTACAACATTATCCAAAGCAGATTTCGAATAAGTAAATGCTCCATAACCTCTTTGCCATTCAAATTTTGTTTTTACAAATTTTTTCTCTTTTATAAATTTATTAGAAGATGTTTTTATTTCACTTACTAAATCTGAAATAGTCAAATTAGGATTTAATCCAATAAGCAAATGTAAATGGTCAGGCATACAATAAATTGCCAAAGGCTTATGTCCTACTTGTTTCGCAATCCCTGTAATGTACATTTGCAATTCCTCTCTAAATGATTCTTTTATTAAACTATTTCTTCCCTTTACAGCAAAAACAAGCTGAACATAAAGTTGTGTATAAGCATTTGGCATAATTATTTTTTTAAATCAAAACAAAATTCAATTTCTACAAATATTACGCAGCTATGCAGCTGGATGAAAATAAAATAAATTCAATTTCTACAAATATTACGCAGCTGGGTGAAAATAAAATAAAATTCAATTTCTACAAATATTACGCAGCTACGCAGCTTGCTTGATGGAACTAATAATTTACAATTTATCATCCTCTTTCACATCTTGCATATACGGAATAGGCACAGAAAGTCCCATCGGAATAATATTACGGCTTTGTTGTGTTCCTTTACGAGTACGCATATTAAGCACTTCTACCATACAAGCAAATGCCATCGCTACATAAACGTATGTTTTTTCGACATGAACTTCTAAAGATTCCAAAACTAATAAGAAGCCAATCAAAATCAAGAATGAAAGGGCAAGCATTTTAAAAGTAGGATTGTTATTGATAAAATCGCTAATTTTTCCTGCAAATACCATCATTACAGCCATTGAAATAATAACAGCTACAATCATTACAGCTACTTCTTTTACAATTCCGACAGCAGTAAGAATAGAATCAAACGAAAATACAATATCTATCAAAACAATTTGAAAAATAGCAGCAGCAACAGAATTAGTAGCTAATTTTGGAGTCTCCTCTTCTTCAGTAAGTTCCATTTTATCATGGATTTCGGTCGTACTTTTATAAACCAAAAACAAACCTCCTAAAAGCAAAATAATATCTTTCCAAGAAAGTTTTCCTCCTTCTCCCAAATCTTGTTCGATACCTAACATATGTATAAATTCAGTAGCATCAATGACAGTAGCTGTAAGTCCCACTAACCATGTAATACCAAACAGAAGACCTATACGTACAATCAGAGCAAGAGCCAAACCAACCGTTCTAGTAAATTGCTGCTTATCTGGTGGAACTTTTCCAGCAATAATACTGATAAAAATAATGTTGTCTATCCCTAATACAATTTCTAAAAGGGCAAGAATAAAAAGACTTGTAAGTCCTTGTGCTGTCAATAAATACTCAAAATTCATAAAAAAGTAGGTAGTTTGGTTGAGTTGTGAAAAACGTTTTAGACTGATTTTAGTTAATGGGTTATAAATATACTGCAAAACTATACAGAAAACCCAAAAATAAAACCTTTAAATTGAAGTTTTACGTATAAATAGCATAACTTTGTTACAAGAAATTCAAAATTCTTTCAAAACTCAATCTTTTTTAATCAAAATAGTCTAGTTGATTTCCCAAAAATTACACATTACAATAACTTGCCTTTGGCTTTCTCTCCAACTCATTTTGGGTTCGGTGGGCTTGCCAATTATTGAGCATTATTGTCAGATGAGTGGAAAAACAAATACGTCTATTATAGTAGAAGCAAAAAAATGTTGTTGTGATATTTCAGCAGCTAATTTTGCAAAACTGACAGATAAAAATACACATATAGAAGACACCTATCATTTAGAAAATACTAAAGATAATTGTTGTGATACAGAAGTTTCTTATGAAAAAGCTAATTTTGAAGCTATTTCTACTCAAAAAATTATTTTTGATTTTGGTCATTTTATAGCTCTTCTTCCTTCTCAAATTTATTTAAAAAAATTTACAGAAAAGTCATTTTTTACAGCTTTTCAAATTACTCATTTTGCAGATCTTCCTCCCCCCAATTGGAAGTTAGGTAAACTTTTTATTGTCTTTATTCAGGTTTTTAGATTGTAGATAGTCGTTTTTGTCGCACCTTAAAAGGTACGGTACATAATACTCGCACACTAAAGTGTACGCTACATTTTTAAATCTTAATAAACTCAATAACAATGAAAAAATATAATTTTATTTTTTGTAGCTTGTTGTTAGCCTTTAGTTTTTATACTAATGCTACAAAAGCACAAAACGATTCTTTCATACAAGGAACAATTTCTGAAACCTCTCCTACAAACTCCGATTCTCTTTCTGCCTTACCTTTTGCTAACTTAGTTTGGAAAGGAACAACAATAGGCACAACCACCGACGAAAACGGAAATTTCAAACTCAAAAAAATAGCCAAAACCGATAAACTAATCGTCAGTTATACAGGCTATAAAAGTGATACCATTTCTACAAAGGGAAAAACTTTCTTAGAAATCACGTTACAATCTTCATCTTTAGCAAGTGTAACAGTAGAATCTAGTTTAAATGACTTAATTGTTAATCAAAATGAAACTATTACAACGAGTGATTTGAAAAAAGCTGCTTGTTGTACACTTTCAGAAAGTTTTGAAACTAATGCTTCTGTTGATGCCACTACTGCCGATGCTGTTACAGGTTCTCGTCAAATAAAAATGTTAGGACTTGATGGTGTTTATTCTCAGCTTTTAGTGGAAGGAATGCCCATGATGAGAGGTTTGAATGTTCGCTCTGGACTTCAATTTATTTCAGGAACTTGGGTTTCTTCAATTGACATCAATAAAGGTGCAGGTTCAGTTGTCAATGGTTATGAATCTATAACGGGACAAATAAACACGCAGTTAATTAGTCCAAAAAGTAAAAAAGAGAAAAATGAAAACCTTTTAAACCTTTACTTCAATCCAAATGGACGTTTAGAAGGAAACTTAAATCTTATTCATCATATCAATTCAAAATGGAGTTCTGCTACACTTTTGCATGCAAGTGGCTCTATAATGGAAAACGATAGAAACAATGATGGATTTTTAGATTTACCAAAATATCGCCAACTAAATGCCTTAAACCGTTGGAAATATGAAGGTAAAAACTTTGAAAGCCAGTTTGGAATTCGTGTTTTAGATGAAAATCGTTTTGGTGGACAACTAGACTATGAACCTACTACAAAAGAAGAATTACTAAATGGTGATATTTCTCAACAATCATATGGTGTAGAAATGAATACTCGTAGGATTGAAGGTTGGGCAAAACTAGGTTTTTTCTTAGGTAAAAATGTAAGTTTTGGAAATCAGATTACAGCAAATCATCATGAATTAAATCAAGTTTGGGGACAGAAATTCTATGATGGAAAAGAAGATTATTTCTTTTATAATGGAATTGTGGATTGGACAATCTCTAAGAAACATTTGCTTCGTAGTGGTGTGAGTTATGTTTATAATAACACCTTTCAGAACTACGATGATTATCAAAACGAACCTAATGAAGAGTTAGTTTTAGATAGAGAAGAATCTATTCCTGCTGTTTTTGCAGAGTATACATTCAATAGAGATGGAGATTTTACGGCTGTGGCTGGTGTGCGTTCTGATTTTCATAATTTGTATGGAACACAAGTTTCTCCTCGTTTGAGTTTGAAATGGAATGCTGCTAAAAATACGGTTTTTCGTGCTTCTGCTGGACGTGGTTTTCGTGTAGCCAATCCGATTGTAGAAAATAGTCGTTTCTTTGCTAGTTCTAGAAAACTAATTATTAATTCTGATTTACAACCAGAAATAGCTTGGAATACAGGGGCAAGTTTTGTTCAAGGTTTTGATATTGCAGGTAGAAAAGGAAAAATTACAGTAGATTTTTATAGAACAGATTTTGAAAATCAAGTTATTTTGAATGTAGAAAACCCTTCAGAAATTCGTTTTGATAATCTAAATGCCAATAACAACGGAAAATCTTTTGCAAATAGCTTTCAAGTTCAAGCCGAATATGAAATTATACATGTTTTAAAAGCTATTTTTGCCTATAAATATTATGATGTCAAAACAACTATTGAAAATAAGTTAGTAACCGTTCCCTACAACGCAGCACACCGTTTTTTCACAAACTTAGAATACCAAACTAAAAATAAAAAATGGGCTTTTGACTGGACTGGACAGTTTATTGGTTCCCAACGTTTACCAGCTTATTACAACGAAGCGAATAATAATGAAATAGTTGCAAGTTCTCAAAGTCCTGCTTATTTCTTAATGAATGCTCAAATTACTCGTAATTTCAAAATTTCTAATAAACCTTTAGAAATTTACATAGGAGGAGAAAATCTGACTAATTATTCTCAATCTAATCCTATTTTAAACTCTCAAAATCCATTTGGAGAGCATTTTGATACAAGTAGAGTATATGCTCCAATTATGGGCACAATGGGTTATGTAGGTTTACGTTTTTATTTTTAAATAACTCTTTTAACCCTCGTTGAGGTTCAAAATGCAACTATCAACGAGGTTTTAAATTTCAATAAATAAACATTTTTATAAATTATTCATTTAATCAATTTTCAATTTTATGAAATCTATCATTTTTTCATTAGCTCTTATCTTTATCGCCTTTGTAGGAACTTCAAATACATTTGCGCCTAAAAAAAGCGAAACTATCGTTATCAAAACTGAATCTATCCAATGTGGAATGTGCAAAGAGCGCATTGAAGAAGCCTTAATCCAAGAAAAAGGTATAAAATCAGTTTCTGTTGATGTAGATAAAAAAGAAACAACAGTAGTTTTTAACCCTAAAAAAATCAATGCAGAAGCTATCAAAAAAGCAATTTCGAATGTAGGTTATGATGCTGACGAAGTAGAAGCTGAGTCGGGTGCTTACAATGATTTGCCTGCCTGTTGCCAAAAAGGAGGTCATTAATCACAAAATGACTCTATCAAAAATAAAAAAAGAGGGTGTCCTAAAAGTTCAACCTCTTTTTTTATACGTTATTTTTTTTGGTTCTTCCAACTTTTTTAGCGAAACATTGTGTGTTCAGTTCCTCAGAACTGAAAAAAACGCTTCCTCAGAAGCGTGATTTAAGCAATATCACGCTTCTGAGGAAGCGTTTCGTTCGTTTTTGAGAAGACGAACGCACACCATTTTATAATTTCGCTAGTCGGAAGAGCCATTTTTTTTCTAATTAGGTAAGCATTCCACCATCTACTTGAAGAACCTGTCCTGTAACATATTTTGAATAATCTGAAGCTAAGAAAACAGTAACATCAGCTACTTCTTTTGAAGAACCTGCACGACGCAACGGAATTGCGCTTTTCCATTCAGCAATCATTTTTTCATCTAATTGCTCTGTCATTTCAGTTTCTATAAAACCAGGGGCAATAGCATTACAACGAATATTTCTTGACCCTAATTCTAAGGCAATTGATTTTGTAAAACCAATAATTCCAGCTTTTGAAGCTGCATAATTTGCTTGACCTGCATTTCCTTTAATTCCAACTACAGAAGTTACATTGATGATTGAACCTTGTTTTTGCTTCAAAAATGTACGTGTAGAAGCCTTTACTAAGTTAAAAACAGACTTTAGATTGACTCTCATCACCTCGTCCCATTGGTCTTCGCTCATTCGCATCAACAAGTTGTCTCTTGTAATTCCTGCATTATTGACAAGTACATCAAGAGAACCAAAATCTTTGACAAAATTTCCTACCAATTCTTCAGCAGCTTTAAAATCAGAAGCATCCGAACGATAGCCTTTTATAGTTGTTCCTTTTTCTGAAAGTTCTTTTTGTAATGCCTCACCTTTTTCTACACTAGAAAGGTATGTAAAACCAACATTTGCACCTTCTTCTGCAAAACGCTCTGCCATTGCACGTCCGATTCCACGAGATGCACCCGTAATGAGTACATTTTTACCTGAAAGTAATCCCATTTTTAATAAAGTTAGAAGTATGAAGTTAGAGTTTAGAAATAAATACAAGTAAAACACAATGAAGCTATTTCATTCACTACTTGTTTCATACTTTATAAATTGTGAATAAAGTTATTTCTTGATTTAGATTTTCAAAAATACGATAAATATTATAAGGAGTGGTTAAAAATTAGTCTTTATCTAAAATTTTAGAATCTTCTGAAATATTTTTTGAAGTAAAATTAAGTTTTTCACTTTCTTTTAGGAAAATAAAAGCCATTACAATAAACTTTAAAATAGAAATAGAATAATAGACAAATAAAGACTCAACATAATTTTGGCTTCTCATTTCGAAATAAGGTGTTGTTTCTCCAGTATAATTATCTGAGACAAAAAAACCATACAGCATCGGAGAAGCCGTTGCAATTATGTAAAAAATCACATATAAAATTATCGTAAAAATCAGTATACTTCGTAATGAAGCACTTCTTTGTGATATTACTTTCTTTATTTTTTGCAGAAAAAAATAAAACGAAGATAAAATAATAGCTAAAATAAAATATTGTGATAATGCAAATAGATAAAAACTATCAATATTGATGAAATTAGAAATCCAATTAAATAGTGTTTCTAATACATTATTTAGAATTATCAAGTTTAGACATAGAAAAAAACCAATTCCAATAATTTGGTGGATTTGTCTTGACTCAATAGTTAATTTAGGTTGATTTATCATTTCTTTAAAAATACTTCTTTTACTAATTTTAAAATTTGTGAATGTATATTTGTAGCTGCAATTATTTGTTTTCCAAAAACATAATTATCAACAACTTCATTTCCTTCAAAATCACTTACAATTCCTCCAGCTTCTTTTACAATAAGTGCGCCTGCTGCTACATCCCACGCATTTAGATTGTATTCAAAATAACCTTCAAAACGTCCTGCTGCCACAAAAGACAAATCTACAGCTGCTGAGCCTAATCTACGCAAACCATGTGCAGCTTTCATCATTTTTCCCATCATAAAGAGATAATCTTCTATTCTCTCAAAATCTTCATAGGGAAATCCTGTTGCAATTAATGATTTGCCTAGCTCTTTTTCTCCAGAAACAGATATTTTTTTTCCATTTAAAGTTGCCCCTCCATTTTGATGTGCTGCAAAACATTCTTTACGATTTACTTCATAGACAATTCCTACTAAAAGCTCTGTTTTGTTATTTTTTGTATATGAGAGTGCAATACTAATTGAATATACAGGAATTCCATGTACAAAATTAGTCGTTCCATCTAGTGGATCAATTATCCAATTAAAACCTTCTTCTTTTGGAGTTCCTGTTCCTTCTTCTGCAATAATTCCAGCTTGAGGTAAGAGTTCTCTAAGACGTTCGACAATTTTTTTCTCAGCTTCTTTGTCTACATAAGAAACCAAACTATTAAAACTTTTGACTTCAATGTCATCTTTATCAAAATCTTGAGCTTCCTTATAAATAAATTTAGCTACTTTTTCAGCTAATTTACTGACTTCTTTTCTCAAAAAAGGCAAATCAAGTTTCATTTTATTTATAGAGGTTGAATCTGATGAATTAGTAGTCATACTTTATTTAGTGATTAGTGATTAGTGATTAGTGATTAGTGATTAGTGATTAGTGATTAGTGATTAGTGATTAGTGATTAGTGATTAGTGAGAAATTATCTTGCTATTTAATTGTTTTGAATTTCTTGCCGTTAAAAAAAATAAATTCGTAATTAGCTTCGCTGCTTTGGCAGGTCGTAATTTATAAAGATTTGAGTAATACTTTTATATCTTCCTCAATTTGCTTTTCCATAGACTGTCTAACTGAAGTACGCACTACGCCCAAACTTTCCAATTGACGAGCATAATTGAGTAATGATTTTTTTGTTTTTAGCACTTCATCACGTATTCTCATTTTATCTTCTAAGAATGTTCTTTGTTTGACAAAACCATCTTTCTTAAATTTATCTTCTTTTACAGCTAATATAGATTCTGCTTGTATCTTTTGTTTTACTGCTACACTTTGTTTTTGTATAGCAGAATCTATTTTTGCCAAGGCATTTTCTAACTGTTGATTTTTTTCGTTTAGGTTTCGAATCGCTTCTTGTGCTTCCATTTTACTTTTAATAGCTTCTTCTTCATTTTGCTTAGCTAATCTTTCATTTTCTACTGCTCTTAATTCACTATTTTCAGCACTTTCTTTTTCTATAAATGCGTATACTCCTGCAACTATTGAAATAAGAAGTGCAAAGGAAGCTATAACTAAAAATATTTTTTGACGTTCAATTCTTTTTTTAGCTTCTGCATTTCTAGCTTTCTCTAAAGTAAGTAATTGTTCTTCTACTTCTTTTTTCTCTGCTTCTTTGGCTTCAATAGATTGTTTACAGGCTTCCAAATATTCGGCTTGTAAGGCATTTGGAGAAGGGATTTTCTTTTTGAGAACAGCTTCTTCATACCATGAATGCGCCAAAAAATATTCTGTTCCAAAAAGTAAAAAATCATCATTTTTTCCTTGTCTTTGCCATTGTAGAGCTTCTTGATACCAATGATTGTGAGCTTTTACGTGTGCTCGGTCTGTATCTAATGTACGAATCATTTCAGCAAATGAATCGTGAAAAGTTACTTGATTAGGGATAAAATTTATCCATTGTATATTTGATAATTCCATCGGAATATCAAATGTCTCTGTTGCTCTATACAAAATGGTAATAATTCTCTTTCCTAATTGAGCAGCAAATTTCACTTCATCTTCACAGTAAGGAGATTTGACAGAATCAGGAGAAATAATAAACACAAAGTTTTCACATGCTTCTATTCCATTATAAATTTCTTGTTGAAAATCTGCCCCAGAAGCAATACTTTCTTGGTCAAACCATGTTGTTTTACCATTTTCTTGTAACTCATCATTGAGCTTTCTAGCATAGTCTCCGTCTGCTCTTGAATAAGAAATAAATACCTCTGTGCTGAGCTGTCCACTTTTTGCTTCACTTTCTCTAATAAATTCTTCATGCAAACGTGTAGGCAAATGTGTTTCTCTTTGTAAACCTATTTTTAACCAAATTTTTGCCTCATCAAGATTATGTCCTCTAAGTAAAATACTGGCATTATGATTCTGTTCCTTCCAACGAATTGCCTTATTAAGAATTACTTTATGTTTGTGATAATAATCTCGGTCTGTATTTATTTGATTGAGTAATTCATCTATATCTTTTTCATAATCAGTTTTTTCATTCTTCGAACGTGGAATAAAATCATAATTATTATCTGTAAAATCAATGAATTGTAAATTTCTAATTTCTACTGGAAAATCATGAACAGGAACGCTATCCATTCGTAAAGGAATAATTCGTTTATTGTATTTTACAGCATGTGCAAGTTCTTTTTTACAATATTCTGATTTTATAGATTCGTGTGTGATAAAGAAAATAAAATTATCGGCTTGTTCTATTCCATTTTCAACCTCTTTATCAAAATCTCCTCCTGCCTGAATGTCCATTTGGTGTGTCCAAGTAGTTATAAGATGTTGTGATAAAGAACGTAGAACTCTATTTCGAATTTCTTCATCTTCTTCTGCATAAGAGACAAAAGCATCAGTCATTCTGTTTTCAGAATTTTTACGAGCTTCTGCAATAAATTCACAATGGATAGACGAAGGCAAGCAAGGAGGTTGTCCATCATTAAAGGTAGTAAGTAACCATTGTTCAGATTCTGTTTGTCTATCTCCAAAAGGCAAATAACGAGTATTACGATATTGCTTTTCCCATTCTAAGGCTGTATGTAAAAGTTCTGTATGACGACGTACATAGTCTTTATGACTTTCTAAAATAGAAAATAATCCTTCTTCTCCTTGCTCTCTATCATCAATATTTGTCCATTCGTGTTGTCCTTTTCCTTCTATTATATTTTGCCTCATGTAAAGCCAATTACGCTTTTTAATAGAAGTATCCATAAATTCTTCTATAATTTCTCCAGAAGGCTCAATATGAAGAATAGGAATAATTCGTTTGCTATATTTTGTAGCCAGTTCAATTTCTTTTTTACAATAAGGCGAACGAATAGAATGAGGTGCAATCACAAAAATAAAATTATCAGATTTTTCTATTCCCTCATCTATTTGATCTTGAAAATCGACAGCTAAAGGAATATCATTTTGGTCAAACCAAACTTTATATCCTTTTGCTGTTAGTAAATCATGTAGTTGAGAAGCAAAATATTTACTTTCTGCTCTTCCATAAGAAATAAAAATATCTTTATAATTAGGATTGGACATAATGAAATTTAAATGTATAAAATAGGAATAAGGGATATTTTTTTAAGGAGCTGTTTTTTAGTTTCCTTTTAGCAAAAAAGAAAAAGCTTTCAAAAGGTTGGATTTATAATTAAACATACTCATTTTTTAGGTTAAAATAAAAACTTCGCCTTCTTTTTTTAAAAAAACAAGAAGATAAGAACTTTTTTTCGTTAAGTTCGGTTGAGTTAATGAATGCAAAAAATAAAATTAATTTTTATTTACATATTGATAATGAAAGAGTTATCAAGAATAAAATTTACACTTAATTTTTATATTGAAATTTGAGAGAAAATTTTCACAAAAAAAACAGAAAAAGTTAATTAAATCTCTTGCAAACTTCAATTAAAGCTATTACCTTTGTATTCACAATTACGGAAGTAGATAACGAAACACATAAAAAAACGCTTCAACATCTGTAATTATATATATGGCGATCATAGCTCAGTTGGTTAGAGTATCGGTTTGTGGTACCGAGGGTCGTGGGTTCGAACCCCACTGTTCGCCCATAGTTTATTTTAAAAATGACAGTTTTTAAAGAAAAATACAAAAGGCAATTTCTAAATAGTAGAAATTGCCTTTTTTTATTTGTTATATTTTCTTTTCAATTCTAAAACTTTGAGATTTTAAAATTTAGACAAAAAAGCATAGAATTTTTACTCTACACTTAATTTGTTTCTCAGACTATGGCAAGTCCAAAAAAACTGTCTTACTCATATTGCTACCACTTCTTCAAAGCTCTCTGTTGATAAAAAAGCACAAAAACTAAGCATCAAAATATCACCTAATAAATAAAAGACAACAACCTATAACCTATAACATCATTGGAAGAGAAAAGTAATTCTTTTTTTGATTGTAGTATAAAGTTTTATTCGCTACAAGTCAGCTAAGAATGAATGATTTTTTATTTGTAATTTTACTTTTTAAATGCACAAAATTCATTCTATAATTCAATGATAAAAACTCTAATAGAACTTCATTATCTACCTAGCTTAGATTATTGGAAAACACTTTTAAAAGCTGATACAGTAATTTTAGAAGCCAAAGAAAATTTTAATAAACAAAGCTATCGTAACCGTGCCTATATTTTGGGCGCAAATGGAAGATTAGCTCTAACTGTTCCTGTACAGAAAGGAAGTCAGAAAACACTGATTACAGAAGTAAAGATTGATTATTCGACAGATTGGAATCGTCAGCACTGGCAAAGTATAAAATCTGCGTATGGTAAAAGTCCTTTTTTTATTCATTACGCTGATTTTTTAGAACCGATTTATGAAAATCCTCCAGCTTTTTTATGGGAATTTAATTACAAACTTCTGACTATCTGTCAGAAACTCCTCCGTATTTCCATTCCACTTGAAAAAACAGAAAGTTTTGAAAAACAACCTAGTAACAAAATTTTAGATAAGCGAAATATAATTTCGCCAAAAAAACCTGCCATTTTTACACATCAAGAATATTATCAAACATTTGGCAATAAGTTTGAAAATAACGAACAAGAAAGTAATAGTTCTACTACTGAAAACAAATCAAGTAACTCTACTTTTGAAAACAATTTGAGTATCTTGGATTTATTATTCAATGAAGGAACAAATGCTACTTCAATTATAAATGGTTAGCTATAAATTATTAATTACTACACAAATAAAGAAAGGATTAGATTCAAACTAAATCTAAGATAATCAGTAAGTTAATTCTATTAAAAATTTGGAATTTTATCATTGAAGTTTCTTAGATAGCCATATAACTAAACATTTTATAGCTTTAAGCCGTTCAAACTTGTAAATAAGAGATATTTTTTGCTTATTTATAAAAGTAAGAAATAAATTAGCTAAAGTTTTTTATTTAATTATTTAGATAAAACAATATTTGGCAAATCAGACAACAATCAAGATATAATTTTACTAAATCAATATACAACCTGCTTATGGAAGCCAAATTTTCAGACAGAGTCAAAGAAGTAATTTCTCTAGCTAGAGAAGAGGCTTTGAGGCTTGGACATGATTATATAGGCACAGAACATCTATTGCTCGGTATGATACGAGAAGGAGAAGGAAGTGCCATCAATATTTTAAAGAAACTCGGTGTTACGATTGAAGAATTAAAAGCTGAAATCGAACGCCATTCACAAGGTACAGCCACGTATAATGTTCGCAATCTTGCCAATATTCCCCTTACTCGTCAAGCTGAAAAAGTCTTGAAAATCACCTATTTAGAAGCAAAAATTTTTAAAGCTGATTTAATCGGAACAGAACATTTGCTTTTATCTATTTTGAGAGATGAGGATAGTATTGCTACTCATATTTTAGAAAAATTTAATATTACCTACGAAGTAGTAAAAGAAATGCTCCAATATCACACAGACAAACCCATCACTTCGGCTGCCGAAGATGATGATGATGAAGGACGTATTTTTGGTGGTGGAAGAGAACCGTCTGGTACAGGTGGAACTCAAGGAAAAGCAACCGAAAAATCACGTACTCCCGTTTTAGACAACTTTGGTAGAGACCTTACAAAACTTGCTGAAGATGACAAACTAGACCCAATCATTGGGCGTGAAAAAGAAATTGAGCGTGTAGCTCAAATTCTTTCTCGTCGTAAGAAAAACAATCCTATTTTGATAGGTGAACCAGGGGTTGGTAAAACTGCCATTGCCGAAGGTTTAGCCCTTCGAATCGTTCAACGCAAAGTTTCTCGTATTTTATTTGGTAAGCGTGTTGTTACGCTTGACCTTGCCTCACTTGTTGCAGGTACAAAATATCGTGGTCAGTTTGAAGAACGTATGAAAGCTGTTATGAGTGAATTAGAAAAAAATAGAGATATTATTCTTTTCATTGATGAGCTTCATACAATTGTTGGCGCAGGTGGCGCATCGGGTTCTCTTGATGCTTCGAATATGTTCAAACCTGCTTTAGCTCGTGGCGAAATACAATGTATTGGTGCAACAACTTTAGACGAATACCGTCAGTATATTGAGAAAGATGGCGCATTAGCTCGTCGTTTTCAAATGGTTATGATTGAGCCTACTGATGTAGAAGAAACCGTACAAATTTTGAATAATATCAAAGACAAGTACGAATCTCATCACCACGTAAAATATGATGACGAGGCTATTAAGGCGTGTGTAACACTTTCAGAGCGTTATATTACAGACCGTTTCTTGCCTGATAAAGCGATTGATGTTTTGGATGAAGCTGGCGCAAGAGTGCATATTAATAATATTCACGTTCCAGAAGAAATTACGAAACTAGAAGCTGATATCGAAGACGTAAAAGTAGAAAAAAATCAAGTTGTCAAAAGCCAAAAATACGAAGAGGCTGCACAACTTAGAGATAAAGAAAAACGCCTAATTGAAAAATTAGAGCGTGCAAAATACAAGTGGGAACACGAAACACGCAAAATGACTTATCCAGTTACAGAAGATAACATCGGAGAAGTAATTGCGATGATGACAGGAATTCCAGTAAAACGTATTACGCAAAGCGAAGGACAGAAAATTTTGGGAATGAAAGAAGCCTTGACAGGAAAGGTTATCGGACAAGACCAAGCTGTTGTAAAACTTACAAAAGCTATTCAGCGTACTCGTGTAGGCTTGAAAGACCCAAATAAACCAATCGGTTCGTTTGTTTTCTTAGGACCAACAGGTGTAGGTAAAACGGAATTGGCTAAAGTATTGGCTACTTATCTTTTCGACCGTCCAGATGCGCTTATCCGTATCGATATGAGTGAGTATATGGAGAAATTCTCTATCTCTCGTTTGGTAGGTGCGCCTCCAGGATATGTTGGTTATGAAGAAGGTGGACAGCTTACTGAAAAAGTTCGTCGTAAGCCTTATAGTGTTATTTTGCTTGATGAAATTGAGAAAGCACACCCAGATGTTTTCAATATTTTATTACAAGTTTTGGATGATGGAATCTTGACTGATGGATTAGGTCGTAGAGTAGATTTCAGAAATACTATCATTATCATGACTTCAAATATTGGAGTTCGTCAGCTTAAAGATTTTGGTGCAGGTGTAGGTTTTTCTACACAAGCCAAACAAGAAGTAGGCGACGAAGTAATGAAAGATACAATCCAAAAAGCACTTAAAAAAGCATTTTCTCCTGAGTTTTTGAATCGTCTTGATGATGTAATTGTCTTTAATTCTCTTGAAAGAGAACATATTCACAAAATTATTGATATTTCTTTGGGTAAATTATTCCATCGTATCAAACTTTTGGGTTATGAAGTTGAGCTTACAGAAGCTGCAAAAGACTTTTTATCAGAAAAAGGATTTGATAAACAGTATGGAGCAAGACCACTCAACCGAGCTATCCAAAAATATTTGGAAGACCCAGTTGCAGAGGAGCTTTTGAAAGGCGAAGTACAAGAAGGCGATACGTTAATGGCAGACCACAAAGAAGGCGAGCCAGAACTGACTGTCAAAATTAAAAAGCAAAAAACAAAGAAAACAGAGGAATAAGTAAAATTTGAACTCTCGTTTTATATACCTAGAAAATCCCTTTTCAATTCATTTTGAGAAGGGATTTTTTTTTGTTTTCATACAAATTACTGCAAAACAAAACAATCAATTCAGTTTAAAAACTAATTTATCACTATACTTTTTGGCTACTTTATAACCCATTTTTATGAAGGGTTTTTCAATCACATAATAAAGAAAAGTAGCAAATAGAAGAGAAAAAAGAGTTACTAAAAAATATCTCACTACAATATGAGCAAGGTAATATGAACCTAACTTAGCCAAAAACCAATCAAAATGAGGTTCTAAAATATTTACGAAAATAAGCCAATGACCAATATACAATCCATACGAAATATCGCCTAAAAATAATAAAGGCTTAGTCTCTATTTTTTTCTGAAACTTAGGAGCAGACATAGCCAACATAAGCCAAATAACACAACCAAAAGCTCCCAAGAAAAAACCTAAGGGCGTATTTGTTTCTTTAAAATTCTCGTGAGGAACAATTATAAAATGAATTTGCTCCACCGAACACAATAAAAGCCCAAGCAGAAATAATAAATACCTTTTTGTTTTGCTCCATTTGATTTCTTGTATTTTTTCAAAATTTATAGCAAGTAAAATTCCCAAGCAAAAATGCAGAATATAGATTTCGAAGCCAAACAAAAACCAATACAGAAAAGCAGCTACAAAAAGAATTTTGATATTTCGAACAGCCAAAACCAACAAAAACAGGAAAATAAGTGACATTTTCATTTCTACTATCAATGACCAAGCAGGAGGAATTAGTGTCTGATTACCAGTGATAAGCATTGGTAATTCTTTTATGAAAAGCGAAAAATCACTTTTTGTATATAAAGCTGCAAGTATCAAAACAAACCAATAGGCAGGGTAAAGTCTGAAAGCTCTTTTTAGTATAAACTCTACATAAGATACTTCTTGCGCTCCTTTTTTGACATATTTCAATGACAAGACAAAGCCACTTAGCACAAAAAATAAACAGACAGCATTGTGTCCGTTGAAAATTATATTTAATATGTGAGTAGGAATACTACTATTAAAATTAGGGTCTTTGGTAAAATCAAGCCACGCATTTGCATGAAAAATAACTACAGCTAAAGCAGCCATTCCTCTAATACTATCTAAATATCCTATGCGACGACTAGGTGGAGTAGTGGGAGTTGTCAATGTTTTCTTTTTTAGAGCAAAGTAAATTTATTTTATTCCCACAAAAATATAAAAAAAATGATGAGTTTCTTTAAAAATCTGAATCGTTAATAAGTGACACAAATAATGACATTTGACATTTTTAATCTCAAAAATTTTATACAAATTGCTACCAATTAGCCAAACTCAATCAAAACTTATGAAACCAATACAACAAACACCTAAAAATGACATCCAGAACGAAAAAGATATAAAATTACTTGTCGATACGTTTTATGATAAAGTAAATCAAAGTTTGATTTTGTCGCCTATTTTTAATGATTTTGCTGGTGTACATTGGGAAACTCATTTGCCAACTATGTATCGTTTTTGGAATGGAATTTTGTTTGGAGAAGGAGGTTATAAAGGGAATCCATTTGAAAAACATATTTCTCTTCCTATTGATGCAACTCATTTTGAAAACTGGCTTGCTTTATTTAAAGAAACTGTTGATGAGCTTTTTGAGGGAAATAAAGCTGAAGAAGCCAAACAAAGAGCGTCAATTATTGCCTATACTTTTCAGTCAAAACTGGAATATATGAATGGAAAAAAAAGTTAGAGTAAATGCTTCCATTCTGCATAACCTAAAATGTTTCATACAACTCTATTTTTTAACACCTATGAATGTAATCTATCCACCTCAAAAAATCAAACTCTCTCAAAATCAAAAAAGTATTTTCTTAGCAGGAAGTATAGACATGGGAAATGCTATTGATTGGCAACAAGAAATTATTTCTTCTTTCAAAGAAAATCAAAATCTTTGTTTTTTTAATCCACGCAGAAAAGACTGGGATAGTTCTTGGGAACAAACTATTGAAAATACTCATTTCAATGAACAAGTAACTTGGGAATTAGATGCTTTAGAACTAGCTGATTTGATTGTTTTTTATTTTGCACCTACTTCAAAAGCTCCTATTAGTTTGTTAGAATTAGGACTTTTTGCTAGAAATAATAATATAATTGTTTGTTGTCCGATAGGTTATTGGCGAAAAGGAAATGTAGATATTGTTTGTCAGCGATTTGGAGTGAAACAAGTAGAAAATCTAGAAGAATTAATAAAAGAAATTCAAGCTGTATTAGGTTAAATTAAAAAAGACTTAAACCTCTTTAGGTCTAAGTCTTTTTCATTTTCCTTAAATGAAGGGATTATTTTTTATCCTTTTTAGGAGCTGCTTTCTCAGTTTTTTTAGCTGGTACAGGCTTAGAAGGTGTTTGTTTGCCTTTTTCAGTTTTCGGAGTGCTTGGTTTATTAGCCATAATAATGAAATGAATTTAAAATAACAGATAAAAATGTGCCTACTCTATGAGCTTTTCGGCTACTGCTCCTCTATTTTTCATCATACAGGTTGATGTGATTTGCAAATCTGATATAATAACGACCACAATGAAAATAAGTTTTTATTTTCATTAAAATAATTGAAAAATTTTACTGTTTTTTTTATTCCCCTTCTACGAATAAGTCAATTTCATTCAAAGCCTTTAAAGCACCTGTATCAATTCCAATATGAGGAGCTTTTATCTTGAAATCTTTTGGATTAATACGTACAATTTTTGCATCATAATTAGTTTTCAAAAAGCGTGTTTTCATTCTGACAGCCTGTACATGAGGACCTGAACCAATCTCAAAAACAACTATATTTTTTCCTTTGTTTTTATCTAAGAATTTTTGGAAATTTTCTTCTTGTGCTTTTGTACGAGTATTTACAAACGTATCATCTCTAAACATATAGACATTTGGGCGAGCCATAACTTTCGAATGAGGACACATCGGAAAACGATTATCATAAGTTCCTAATTGAATTTGCTTTCCTGTCAATTCATTTTTCCAAATTTTATCAGATAGTTTGTTATCACTGCTTTGAAAATAAGCCAACGAACCATGTAATTCTCTAATTTTTTCTTCCTCAAAACCAGCTTTTTGAAAGTGAGAATCAATATTTGAAGTAATGACAAAATAGTCTAAATCAAATTTTTGAGTCCATTTTTTCAAAATATAAAAGCCTTGATGTGGCTGCGTATTTTCGTATTCTTCCATTCGTTTCCCAAACAAATCCCAACTATAAGCAGGGTTTTCTAAAAATGCAGCAGGATTAACGGTTTCAAAAACTGTTTTTTTAGTTTCAGTTTCTACTTTTCCCCATTGTCCTCCCTCTTTTCCACGATAATCTGCCAATCCAGAATCTACACCCATTCCTGCGCCTGCTGTAATGACGATGGCATTAGCTTCTTTGAGCCAATTTGTGATAGTTTGTAAGATTTTTATTTCCATTTTTTGTGGCATTATTTTTTTTAAGAAAAAATAAATTGTTTTAAATGAGCTTTTTAAATAAAGGTAATGTAATTTAGCTACATGAGTTTACCAAATTTAGTTTTTCAAATCTATAGCAAAACTACTCTAATTTATTTTAACTTTTAATTCTATGCAATTTTTTAAATCTAGTTATTTATGTTTTGTTTTTCTAATGTGTGTTTCTTTGTTGAGTTGTAAACCCAAAGATACAACAGCTTCTGGTAGTGAAAATGACTCTTATCAAAATACTAAAACTTCTTGTGAAAGTACTGAAAGCACGAATAATATAGAAGGAAATTATACTTTTTCTTATAAAATAGGTTCAGAACCGAAAATAGAAGATAAAGGCAAAAATTTATCAGTTTTTTTATCTAAACATGAAGGAAAACAGTATCAAACTTTGCTTACCTTTTACCTTCGTTATCAAAACGAACCATCATTTAAAATTGATATCAACGATGAGTCAGTAGTAGAAACGATGGATAAACAATATACCTTGACAAATCATGAGCAAGTTAGAGATAATATAGTAGAAGCTAAAAATTTGATTACAGTAACAGTTGTAGATACAGAAGGAAAAAATCAGCCGTTTATCTCAAAAGAAGTTACGATGGTAGATGTAAAATTTGATGGAAAAAATCTCAAACTCTCTATCAAAAGTGCGACTCTAACGGGTACACTAGATAATGAAACTGTGCCTTTTGAATTCGAACTTGACGCTAAGAATATAGAACTAACAAAAAAAGGTTTTTAAATATAGTTTTGATAAAATTGATTCAAATGCTAAGGCTTCTCAAAGCTCTTAGGGGTTTTGTATTTAAGCCTTAAAAAAGAGTTAAAACAAAATAAATACATTTACAGAATTTTGAATTTATAAAAAAATACTGTAATATTGTCTTATCAATGACAAAAAACTATTGCACATATTATCCTTCACAAGAGCAAATCTCAATCAGCTCTACTAACATAAAACGTTCACGACGTTTTCGCCTTGGTGCGTCTATATAGTTTTGACAGAACTACGTGTTTTGTCGTTCCCTCGTCCGTATTATCGTATTTATAAAATCTCATTCATTTTCTTTCTCTTTTTATTTCAATAAGAATACAGTTTTGTTATACCCATTTTTTTGTTGGGTAGTTTAGCATACTCTCTATTCTATATTCTTTCTATTTTATGGTATCAATAGTAGTTGCTGATGCAAGCCATCAGCAGTATGGTTCTTTGCTATGTCAAATGATTGAGGAAGCAGCCAAAGCCCGAGGAACAGGAATTGCCAAACGTGACCCAATTTATATTCAGCAAAAAATGCAAGAAGGAAAAGCAATTATAGCTTTTGACAATCAAACAGGGCAAGAAACAGACAAAAAAGTAGTCGGTTTCTGTTATATCGAAACGTGGCAAGACCAAAAATATGTTGTCAATTCGGGTTTGATTGTTCATCCAGATTATCGAAAAACAGGTTTAGCCAAATCTATCAAAAAGGCAATTTTTGAACTCTCTAAGAAAAAATATCCTGATGCAAAACTATTTGGAATTACGACAAGTCTAGCTGTCATGAAAATCAATTCTGATTTAGGCTACAAACCTGTTACTTTTTCCGAACTCACACAAGATGACGCATTTTGGAAAGGCTGTCAAAGTTGTGTCAATTACGATATTTTGCAACGCAATGAACGAAAATTATGCCTCTGTACAGGTATGATGTGCGATTTGGCTACTTACAAAGCTCCTTCAAAACCTGAAGAAAAACGACAAAAATGGGAAAATTTTGTCCGTTTTCTCAAACTTCGTAGCCTTCGTCTACAACGCAAAATCAGCATATTTCCAAGACTTAAAGATGTAATCTATCATGAAAACAAATCAAAATAACCTCAAATTTTCTACAACCATGTCTCAAAATAAATCAAGCAAATCTAATAAAGTCCTTCTTGCTTTTAGTGGAGGTTTAGATACTTCTTATTGTATCAAATATTTAATTCACGAAAAAAATCTTGAAGTACATACAGCAATCGTAAATACAGGAGGTTTTTCAGAAGAAGAACTTCAAGCTATCGAACAAAAAGCTATCGATTTAGGCTCGTTTCATCACACAACTTTAGAAGTAACCAAAGAATATTATGACAAAATTATTAAGTATTTAATCTTTGGAAACGTACTTCGGAATAATACCTATCCATTGTCAGTAAGTGCAGAAAGAACCTATCAAGCCATTGCATTAGCAAACTATGCGACCAAAATAGAAGCCGATTATATTGCACACGGAAGCACAGGCGCAGGAAACGACCAAGTGCGTTTTGATTTAGTTTTTCAATTAATTGCTCCTCAAATAGAAATTTTGACACCGATTAGAGAGCAAAAACTTTCAAGAGAACAAGAAGTGGCTTATCTAAAATCGCATGGCGTTGAATTAGATTGGGAAAAAGCAAAATATTCTATCAATAAAGGACTTTGGGGAACAAGCGTAGGAGGTGCAGAAACGCTCACTTCTCACAAACCACTTCCAGAAGAAGCCTACCCAAGTCAGCTTGTAAATAATGGAAATGAAACAGTTACTTTAGAATTCGAAAACGGAGAAATTTGTGGTATCAATAATAAAAAAATGAACCCTGTAAAAGTCATTCAAACACTAGAAGATATAGCAAATAAATATGCAATCGGAAGAGATACGCACGTAGGAGATACGATTATTGGAATAAAAGGAAGAGTTGGTTTTGAGGCAGCAGCAGCAAGTATTATCATAAAAGCACATCATACTTTAGAAAAACACACGCTTTCAAAATGGCAAATGTATTGGAAAGAACAGCTAAGTAATTGGTACGGAATGTTTATTCACGAATCGCAATATTTTGAGCCAGTTATGCGAAATATCGAAACATTTTTAGAGGATTCTCAAAAGAATGTTACAGGAAAAGTGTTTGTTGAGTTAGCTCCTTATCGTTTTGTAATTGAAGGAATTGAGTCAGATTTCGACTTAATGAAATCGGATTTTGGAGAGTATGGAGAAATGAACAAAAATTGGTCTGGAGATGATGTGAAAGGATTTACAAAAATTCTAGGAAATTCGCTTCAAATTTTTAATCAAGTACAAAATAAGGTTCAAACCAAAGCTCAAAATAAAGCACAGCAAAAACAACAAAAAAATGGAAAATAAAACAATCAAAAAAATTAAAGTCGGAATTGTTGGAGGAAGTGGTTATGTAGCTGGCGAACTTTTGCGTTGTCTTATCAATCATCCACATACAGAAATTGATTTTATATATAGTCATTCTCATTCTGACAAAAAAATCAGCGAAATTCATACAGATTTATTTCACTCTGATTTAGTTTTTTCTCAAAAAGTAAATCCTCAAATTGATATTGTCTTTTTGTGTTTGGGACATGGAAATTCTACTCGTTTTTTGTTAGAAAATCAGTTTTCAGAAGACACTAAAATTATAGATTTGAGTAATGATTTTAGATTGAATAAAGACAAAATTCTTAAAGTAAAAACTATAAAAGACGAAGAAAAAGATTTGGAAAAAAATGAGGAAAAAGAATTAGAATTTGTTTATGGTTTGCCTGAAATTTATTCTCAAAAAATAAAAGAAAGTAACTATATCGCTAATCCTGGATGTTTTGCAACAGCGATTGAATTAGGAACTTTGCCTTTAACAAAACATTTTCCAACTATAAAAGAATGGCATGTTCATGCGCTGACAGGTTCAACAGGTGCAGGACAATCACTTTTAGACACTACTCATTTTAGTTGGAGAAATGAGAATGTTTCTATTTACAAACCTTTTTCTCATCAACATTTGGGGGAAATTGAGCAAAGTTTGAAAGATATATCTCAAAATTTTGAAGGAATAATTAATTTTATTCCACTAAGAGGAAATTTTACAAGAGGAATTTTTGCAAGTATGTATGTTACTTTAGATGAAAATACGTCTGAAAAAGAAATTATTTCTATCTATCAAAATTTCTACAAAAATGCTCCTTTTGTCAAAATTAGTGAAAAGCCCATTGATTTGAAGCAGGTTGTAAATACAAATTATTGTCTTTTGCATATTCAAAAAATTGACAATAAAATTCTTATTACTTCTTGTATCGATAATCTATTGAAAGGTGCAGCAGGACAAGCCATTGAAAATATGAATTTACAATTTGATTTTCCTCAAAAAACGGGACTTGCTTTCAAGGCTAATTACTTTTAAAACATTTTTATCCCTTCCCTCAAGGACGCTTTTAAGCTCGTTGACGGTTAAAATAGTAAAAATAAACCGTCGTTGAGGCTTTGCTGTCAACGAGGATTAAAATATATAAAAACATGAATTTATTCGACGTTTATCCAAAATATTCCCTTTCTCCAACTTCAGCAAAAGGAACTTTCATTTATACAGATGAAGGCGAAAAATACCTTGATTTTTACGGTGGTCATGGCGTTATTTCTATTGGTCATTCTCACCCACATTATGTCAAACGCATTTCTGAACAGCTTTCTCAAATTGGTTTTTATTCAAATTCGATAGATATTCCAATTCAAAATGAATTAGCTAAAAGACTAACTGAGCAAAGTGGTTATCCAGATTATAAACTTTTTTTGTGCAATAGTGGCGCAGAAGCTACTGAAAACGCACTAAAATTAGCCTCTTTTCATACCAAAAAGAAAAAAGTAATTGCTTTCAAAAATAGCTTTCATGGCAGAACGGCAGCAGCTTTGAATGTTACCGATAACTCTAAACTTTCTGCTCCTCTTAATGAGAATAATTTTGAAGTAAAATGGGTAGAATTAAATGATGAAAAACAATTAGTAGAAGCTCTTTCTCAAAAAGATGTTTGTGCCATTATTTTGGAAGGAATACAAGGTGTGGGAGGTTTGGATATGGCGACAGAAAGCTATCTTCAATTTTTGCAAGGTGAGTGTAAAAAACACAATTCTTTATTAATTCTTGATGAAATTCAGAGTGGTTTTGGCAGAAGTGGGAAGTTTTTTACTCATCAGTGGGCAAATATTCAACCTGACTTGATTACGATGGCAAAAGGAATGGGCAATGGTTTTCCTATTGGTGGAGTTTTGATAAACCCAACTATTGAAGCACATCAGGGCATGTTGGGAACTACTTTTGGTGGAAACCATTTGGCTTGTGCTGCAAGTATGGCAGTTTTGGAAGTTCTAGAAAGTGATAATTTACTAGAAAATGTAAATGAAGTTAGTAAAAAGGTAATGGAAGATTTATCGAAAGTTCCTTCTGTTCAAAAAGTCAAAGGAAGAGGTTTGATGTTAGGAATTGAAATGCCATTTCCTATTAAAGAGTTACGCCAAAAACTACTTTATGAACATCATATTTTTACAGGCTCATCTTCTAATCCAAATGTTTTGCGTGTCTTGCCACCTTTGTCTATTTCTTACGCTGAATTCAAACCTTTTATAAAGGCTTTGCATAAAATTTTATCTTAATTCTTTTCTAGTAAAACAGGGTTTTAACCCTGTTTGGTAATATGAATTTCTTTTTAAATCTAAATTTACTTCCAATAAAGACATAATAAATCACAATGAAAAATCTAAACTTCACTTCTTTTGCAGATGTTCCAAATTTGCAAGACTGGCTAAATACAGCCCAAAATTTCAAAAAAAACCCTCTTTCTCATGCTGATTTTGGAAAGGGAAAAACGCTAGGCTTACTTTTCTTTAATCCAAGTTTGCGAACTCGTTTGAGTACTCAAAAAGCAGCCATGAACTTGGGAATGAATGTCATGATTATGAATGTTCAGCAAGATGGTTGGGCGATTGAAATGGAAGATGGAACAATTATGAATCAAAATTCACAAGAGCATATCAAAGAAGCAGCAGGTGTAATTTCGCAATATTGTGATATTATTGGAGTTCGTACTTTTGCTTCTTTGACTGATAGAAAAAGCGATTATGAAGAAAAAGTCCTCCAAAAATTTATAAAACATGCGCTCGTTCCTGTTATTTCTTTAGAAAGTGCAACAGCTCATCCTTTACAATCTTTTGCAGACGTTTTGACGATTGAAGAATTTAGAGAGAAATCAAATACAAAATTAAATGGTATCAAAAAACCAAAAGTAGTTTTGTCGTGGACTCCTCACCCAAAAGCATTGCCACAAGCTGTTCCAAATTCGTTTGTCGATTGGGTCAAAAATACAGATTCAGAATTGGTTATTGCTTGTCCGAAAGGTTTTGAGCTTAGTGAAGATTTTGCAAAAGGAGTTTCTGTTACTCACAATCAAGAAGAAGCCTTCAAAGATGCTGATTTTATTTATGCGAAAAATTGGTCTTCTTTTTCTGATGAAAATGGAAATTATGGCAAAATAGGGCAAAATTTAGAACATTGGATAGTCGATGAAGCAAAAATGAAACTGACTAATAACGCTAAATTTATGCACTGTTTGCCTGTTCGTCGAAATGTTGTGGTTGCTGATGAAGTGATTGATAGTCAAAACTCTGTTGTTTTGGAACAAGCACACAATAGAGTTTATGCTGCTCAAACAGTGTTATTTAACATTTTGGAACAAAAATTTGGTTATACTATTCCGTATTAATTGTGTGTTCGTTTGCTCACAAACGAACTATTACGCTTTCTCAAAAGCGTGATTTATCTTAAATATCACGCTTCTGAGGAAGCGTTACATTCAGTTCTGAGAACGACGTAGTCCTCAGCGTAGCTAAACTCAACGCACTACTAAAACTATGAAAAAACAACTTTATATCGTCAAAATAGGAGGGAATTGTATCGATAATCCAAACGAATTAGATACTTTTTTAGAAAAATTTGCTGCTCTTTCTGTTCCAAAAATTTTGATTCATGGAGGTGGAAAAATAGCTACACAAATCAGTCAAAAATTAGGAATTGTTTCGAAATTGGTAGAAGGAAGACGTATTACTTCAAAAGAAGAATTAGAAGTCGTCACTATGGTCTACGCAGGACTTATAAATAAAAAAATTGTAGCAAATCTTCAAAGTAAAAATTGTAATGCACTAGGATTATCAGGTGCAGATGCAAATACGATTTTGGCAAAAAAACGTCCTGTAAAGAATATTGATTATGGTTTTGTGGGAGATATTGAAAGAATAAATACAGAAATAATTGACTTTTTACTTCAAAAAAATACAATTCCTGTTTTTTCTGCGATTACTCACGATAAAAAAGGAACTTTATTAAATACTAATGCTGATACTATTGCTTCAAGTCTTGCCGTTGCATTGAGTCAAAATTATGAAACGACTTTAATTTATTGTTTTGAGAAAAAAGGTGTTTTGAGAGATACAGAAGATGAAAATTCAATTATTTCTATGCTAAAATTCCAAGAATATGAAGAACTTAAAAAGCAAGAAATTATTTATCAAGGAATGATTCCGAAGTTAGATAACTGTTTTTATGCACTTCAAAAAGGTGTTCAAAAAGTAATTATTAGCAATATTGATTTTATCAAAAATACAGATTTGCCACATACTGAAATTCATGTATAACAGACTTCCCAGTCTGTTCGCAAAAACTAAATTTATTCAGACTGGGAAGTCTGAAATACTTATAACTCACAATTTGACTAAAAAAATGAAAAACTCAACTACTAAAACTAACATAAAAAACCTTCAAAAAGAAGCCATACAATTACTTCAAAATCTAATTTCTACGCAGTCATTTTCTAGTGAAGAAGATGAAACAGCCATTTTAATTTCTGATTATTTAAAAAAATATGAAATTGATTTTAAACGAAGTAATAATAATGTTTGGGCAACCAATCTACATTTTGATGAAAACAAGCCTACTATTTTACTCAATTCACACCACGACACCGTAAAACCAAACAAAGGCTATACAAGAAATCCTTTTGAACCGACTATCGAAGATGGAAAATTATTTGGTTTGGGAAGTAATGATGCAGGTGGTTCTTTGGTTTCTTTGCTGGCTACTTTTGTTCATTTCTATAAAGAGCCAAATCTAAACTATAATTTGCTCATTGCAGCAACAGGCGAAGAAGAAAGTTCTGGAAAAAATGGTTTGTGTGGACTTTTGAAAGAATTACCAAAAATTGACTTTGCTATTGTTGGTGAACCTACACACATGCAACTTGCCATCGCTGAAAAAGGATTACTAGTCATTGATGGATATGCTCAAGGAATTGCAGGACATGCAGCACACGAAAATACAAAAAATGCTATTTATGAAGCCTTAGAAGATATTTTTTATCTAAAAAATTATGAATTTCCGAAAATATCGCCACTTCTAGGAAAAGTCAAAATAAGTGTAACACAAATTAATGCAGGAGAGCAGCACAATGTCGTACCTGCGTCGTGTCATTTTGTGGTGGATGTTCGTTTTAATGAACTTTATACAAACAGAGAAATTTTTGAATTTTTGAATCAAAATACAAAAAGTAAGTTGGTCGCACGTTCTTTTAATCTCAATTCTTCGGGTATTGATATTTCTCATCCAATTGTACAGGCTGGAATTGATTTAGGTAGAACTACTTACGGTTCGCCAACACTTTCCGACCAAGCTGTTTTGTCTTGTCCTTCTTTGAAAATGGGTGCAGGAGATTCTTTGCGTTCGCATAGTGCAGACGAATTTATTTTTATTGATGAAATAAATGAAGCCATTGAAATTTATATTCAACTTTTGTCAAAAATTATCTAAGGAACAATTACGAATTACGATTTTAAGTTATTGGTTATCAATTAAGCAACAGATTAAAAAGGTCGTTTATTCTTAAAATATAAATCTAGCCGTTGTTGGTGTCCCCACCAACGACATAATTATAAAAAAAACATTATGAAACTTTGGGATAAAGGCTATTCAATCAACAATTTAATCGAAACTTATACCGTCGGAAACGATAGAGTTTTGGACATGAAACTCGCCAAATACGACGTTTTGGGAAATATGGCACATGCCAAAATGCTACACAAAATTGGAATTCTGACAGAACAAGAATTGCAAGATATTGAAAAAGGGTTACAAGAAATTCAAACAGAAATTGAAGAAGAAACTTTTGTAATTGAAGATAATTTTGAAGATGTTCATTCTAAAATAGAATTTCAACTTACTCAAAAAATTGGAGAAGCAGGTAAAAAAATTCACACAGCTCGTTCTCGTAACGACCAAGTTCTTGTCGATTTGCATTTGTACATGAAAGATGAATTGAAGGAAATCAAAGAATTGACTAAAAATCTTTTTGATTTGCTTTTAAAGCTGAGTGAAAAACATAAGGATATTCTCATACCAGGTTATACCCATTTACAAATTGCGATGCCTTCTTCTTTTGGTTTGTGGTTTGGTGCGTATGCCGAAACGTTGATTAGTGATGTGATTTTGCTCAATGCTGCTTATAAAATTACTGATCAAAATCCACTTGGTTCAGCTGCTGGTTATGGAAGTTCTTTTCCTATTGATAGACAAATGACAACGGATTTACTAGGTTTTTCAACGCTCAATTACAACGTTATTGCAGCACAAATGAGTAGAGGGAAATTAGAAAAAACGGTGGCTTTTGCTTTGGCATCTTTGGCTGGAACGCTCTCAAAATTTGCTATGGATGTTTGTTTGTACAATAGTCAAAACTTTGGCTTTCTAAGTTTTCCAAAAGAACTAACAACAGGTTCTAGTATTATGCCTCACAAACAAAACCCTGATGTTTTTGAGCTTTTGAGAGGGAAAAGTAACAAAATTCAAAATCTTCCTGCCAAGCTGATTATGATTACCAATAATTTACCTAGTGGTTATCATAGAGATTTTCAACTTTTGAAAGGAAGTGTAATGGAAGCCATCGAAACGACAAAAGAAAATTTAATTGTTTGTCATTTTATGCTAGAAAATATCATTGTTCATGAAAACATAATGGATAATTCGCTCTACGATTATGTGTATAGCGTTGAAGAACTCAACAAACTGGTTTTGAATGGAATGAGTTTTAGAGAATCTTATCAGCAATTAGGAAAGCAGATTTTAGAAGGAAATTTTAATCCTGAAAAAACTGTACGTCACACACACGAGGGAAGTATCGGAAATCTTTGTTTGAAGGAAATCAAGTCAAAATTTGATGAAGCATTTTAGTTTTTTTTCTATTTTTTAATCAAAAATTTCAGACGCAAAAAATATAACACAGATAAATGAAACCCATTTTCCCACGATTTTAATCGTGGGTTTTGTTATATGTAATTCTGCTCAATTACTTAAGTATTTTACTTTGTGCTTTCTTTTTAATATCCTCAAAAGTCGTAAAAATTTTCTGACTACTTTATTAAATGTTCTCACTGATTATTTAGATATATATTTGATGCTCAAGCACTTTGAATATAATTTTCATTTATTTTCAAAAAATAATTTACACCTCAAATCCTTTACGTTCTACGCTTCTATCTTTGTAGTATAGAAAGAGGATAAAGAAAGACAGTTTGTCTAACCAACCTCTTTATCTTAACTACAAAATAATATCAATCTTAAATATCTAGAAGTATGAGCAAGCTACAAAGAATCGCAAAAGCTATCGAACGTGAAGCAGACTATCGCAAAGAACGTGTACTTTTATTTTGGAAAAAGAAATATAAAAATATGTGTATTGGAGTAACAGCAAATCCAGTCGCTATGAAAAGAGAACTTGGAAAACCTAAAACATGGATTTGTTGGGAAGCAACCTCAGAAGAAGAGGCACAAAAAATAGCTGATTATTTTGCTAAAAAAGGAATGAGATGGGAATATAAAGAACCTGCTCAAACTGTATGGAAATCATTATATGTTTATGTGGTATAATTAGAAAAAACTTTTATCTTTTTTCAAACTGTTGTCAGAGTTATTTGGACTACCAAACAACTACTGACAAAGTTTCTATTAGATTTTTCTTCAGATCAACTTATCAATGAAAACAGAAATTTTATTACTCAAATTATTTTCTTCAAAATATTCTTGTAGTCCTTTTAGTTCTGAAATAGTTTTTTTATTTCTCATTATTTTCATTCTTTTAGTTCGTCCATTTTCAAAAAAAATCACTAAAAAAAGGATGTCTTTATTTTTATCAGAAGCAAAAAAATCTAACTTTTCTACTTCTGACAAATAGACTATTTTGCTATTAAAAGGTAGAGATACTATGAATTTTATTTTATCAAAAATGATTTTGTTTTTTTGAACGAGTAAATATGCAAACAGAGACATCAAAATAAGAGCTATAAAAAAAAGACTCAAAAATTGACTTAAAAAATTAGTTTGAATCATAGACATGAGAAATATAGGAATTGAAAAGAATAGATTAGGAAGAACTAAAAAAGCTCTTAAAAATTCATTATCATCTTTAAGAATGAGTTTATATTTCTTTTCTACTTCTATCTTCACTTCTTTTACCACATGCTGTTTCATTGGAATTTCCTTTAATGTAAAAGGTTGATTACAATGACTATGAGCCATATAATTCCACGAATCCAACAAAAAAGCAGACTTACAAGCTCCACAAAGTACGATTTCATTTCCTTCGATAAGTTTATCTCCAGTAATGGGGTCTTTACGCTCTTCTTCTAAAAAACTTTTGTGTCTTTTGTTTTTGCTTGTAAGTCTGTGAGAATGAATCATTTTTTGATTTTAAATTTCAGTTTCTTCTATAAAAACTACGCTTTTTATCATATCATCGTGCAGAATTCTATCTTTTTGTAGAGGTTCTACATAATTTCTATACCTTGATAAAAATTCTTCTAGTTTATCTGATGTCTTCAGAGGTCTTCTAAATTCTATCGCTTGGGCTGCTGCCATGAGTTCGATTCCCAAAATTCGTTTTACATTTTGAAGAATTTTATAGAGTTTCGTTGCTGCATTTGCTCCCATGCTAACATGGTCTTCTTGTCCTTTTGAGGAAATAATACTATCAACGCTTGCAGGCGTACAAAGTTGCTTGTTCTGACTGACTATCGAAGCTGCTGTATATTGTGCTATCATCATTCCCGAATGCAAACCCGAATCACGCACCAAAAAAGGAGGCAAATTTCGCTCTCCTGCCATCAATAAATAGGTTCTTCGTTCCGAAATACTTCCCAGTTCTGCTAGTGCAATTGCTGCAAAATCTAAAGAAATAGCTAGTGGCTGTCCATGAAAATTCCCCCCTGAAAGAATTTTGTCTTCTTCAGGAAAAACATTTGGATTGTCTGTAACCGAATTAATCTCACACTCAAAAACAGAATTGATATAATTGAAAGCATCTTTACTTGCGCCTTGCACTTGTGGCATACAACGGAAAGAATAAGGATCTTGAACATGTGCTTTGGGTTGCAACATTATTTCACTTCCTTCCAAGAGTTCTCTAATTGTTTTTGCTGTGGCAATTTGTCCTTTGTGGGGACGGATTTTGTGTGTTAGTTCATCAAAAGGCTCAGAACGACATAAAAATGCATCTGCTGAAAGTGCGCCAATTGTATCACCAATACTATTAAGTTTTTGACCCTCTACCATACATGCAACCCCATACGCACTCATAAACTGTGTTCCGTTGAGCATTGCCAAACCTTCTTTTGCCTTTAATTTTATTGGATTCCAGTTTTTTTGTTTTAAAATTTCTTCTGCTTGATATTTTTGATAAACTCCATTTTCATCTTTTATCTGAACTACTCCCATTCCAATTACAGGCAAGGCAAGATGAGCCAAAGGAGCTAAATCGCCAGATGCACCCAAAGAACCCAATTCATAAACAACAGGCAAAATATCTTCATTATAAAAATCAACAAGTCGTTGCACCGTTTGAAGCTGAACGCCTGAATGTCCGTAAGAAAGTGATTGAATTTTGAGAAGTAACATTAAACGAACGATAAAAGTAGGCACTTCATCGCCCATTCCACAAGCGTGCGACATCACTAGATTTTCTTGTAATTCACTAATCTGCTCTCTAGGAATTTTGTAGTTACACAAATACCCAAAACCAGTATTGACACCATAAACGGCTTCTTCGCTCTGTGTGATAAGATTTTCTAGATAAGCTTGTGCTTTTTGTATCTGTGCCTTGCTTTCTTCTGAAAGCTCTATTTTTGTATGAGATTTAGCAATTTGATAAATTTCTTGAATAGAAATAGTTTGATTTGATATTTTATGAAGCATAAAGTAAAATTATTTTTGTTTGTGTTTTCCTACAAAGATTAGGTTCTAATTTAATTATTTTTTGAATTACAGCTTTTTAGCAATTCTGAGTTTTGCACTTCTAGCTCTAGGATTTTGCTCAATTTCTTCTTTTGATGCAGTAATTGGTTTTCTATTTATGGCTTCAAAAGGTTTTAGAATGTTTCCATAAAAATCCTTTTCAACTTCGCCATGCAATTTTCCCATTTGGATAATTTTTTTCAAAGGTCGGTCTTCTAAAGAATGATACGACATAGCAACCAAACGTCCATCTTTTTTCAAAACTTCAGCACATTGAAGGAGCATATCTTCTAAAGATTCCATTTCTTGATTGACTTCAATACGCAATGCCTGAAATGCTTGTGCATAGTATTTAAACTCTTGTCTTTTAGGGGCAATACGTTCTAAAATGGATTTAAATTCAGTCGTCGTTTCAATAGGTTTATTAATTCTTGAGGCTACGATTGTTTTAGCTAAAGTTTTAGCATTTTTTATTTCTCCATAGATTCCAAAAAGTTTGTGTAATTCAGATTCTCCGTATTCATTCAAAATATCTCTTGCTGTTTGGCTCGTCGAAGTATCCATTCGCATATCCAAATCAGCATCAAAACGAGTAGAAAACCCTCTTGTTGGCTCGTCTATTTGGTGCGAAGAAATCCCTAAATCTGCCAAAATCCCGTCTACACTTTCTACTTTATACATTCTCAAATATTTAGCTAAGTATCTAAAATTAGCCTTCAAAAAAACAAAACGAGAAGGATTTTCAAGTGTATTTGCTGTTTTGGCTAATTCTTGTGCTTGTGCTTGTGCATCCGAATCTTGGTCAAAGGCATAGAGTCGTCCTGTAGTTAGTTTTTCTAAAATTGCTCGGCTGTGTCCTCCTCCTCCAAAAGTAAGGTCGACATAAATTCCATTTTCTTTTATATCCAATGCTTCTATACATTCAGAAAGCATGACAGGATTGTGATAAGTAGATTCCATTTATTTGCTATATTTTTTACAAAAATTTCATACAATATAAAAATGCCCATTCCGTTTTGAGAACAAAAACTCATTTGGTCGCAAACTAAAATTTACGATACATTATTTCTCACTCTAAAGAGTAAGCTACATTATGCAACATTTTATTTTGATTTTAGCTACAAAGATAAGGTTATTTGTTTTAGTATTTATTTCTATAATGATTTGTTTTTCTTGTACAGTGAGTTCTTCCCAAACTGAAAAGCAAAAAGAAAATTCGAATAATCAATCAGATTCTATACTAATTCCTACAAGTAAAATTATTGACTTGGATTCTACTAAAACGGACTCAAACAAAGAAGATAAAAATGCCCCTTACTATGACGGAGAAAAAGCAGGTTGGATTTATGGCGATTCTAATTACCAAGAACCTAAAGAAGTAATTCCGACTTTTACGCCTAGAAAAGTAGAAACAAAGATAGTTTGGAAAGTTTTTGAAGAAGGCTTGGAATATGCTGAATTTGATGCTCCCATAAAGTCAAATATTGCAGATAGTAAGATTTCTGTTTTGAGAATCGATATGAAATTTTTTAAGTTAGATTTGATTTCTTCATTAGAAAAAATTTCTGAAAAGTCATTTGAGAAAAAAGGAACTAAAACAGCTCCCAAATGGGCAAAAGCTGAGAAATTGATTGCTGCCTTTAATGCTTCTATGTTCCAAATGGACGGAATGAGCGCAGGTTATATGAAAGATTTTGAGTTTGTAAATAATCCTAATTTTACAGAAAAGTATAACTCTATTGCAGCTTTTAACTTAAAAGAAGACGCAAAAAACAGCAAAAAAGGTGAAAATTTACCTGAATTTCAAATCATTGATATGGATAATTCGTGTGGAAACTGGCAAAAAACTATCAAAAACTATAATACGCTGATTCAGAATTTGCGTTTGGTAGATTGCCGACAAAAAAACCGTTGGGGAAATCAAAAGCGTTATTGGAGTATGGTTGTTTTGGCAGAAGATATGAATTCAAATGTTCTTTTTATTCATACTCGTTCGCCCTATAATGTTCAGACTTACAATGATATGCTTTTAAAATCAGAACTCAATATCAAAAAAATCATGTATTTGGAAGGAGGACCAGAAACTTCATTTTTTATAAAGTATGGCGATAGTGTAATTTCAAAACAAGGAAGCTATGAAACTAATTTTAATTTGAATGATAATAATCATCATTTTTGGGAAATTCCTAACGTATTGGGAGTTAGAAAAAAATAAGCAAATAACTTGATATTTACTGATTTAATAAAAATTAGTTTTTTGTATCTTTACGCATTATTCTGCGTACTATACTATTTACCCTAAACTTCTTCAAAAACATATTGGGAAGTTTAGGGTTTTATTGAAATTTTCCCTGACCTTTTTAACAAGATAGATGACTCAACAATCACAGGAAACCACCCACACATCAACACTTTTTAAGCGTATCATTGGAAATATCTCTGGAGGAGATAATCAAACACTTTTGGTTTGTATTGGTGGTTTACACGGAAACGAACAAGCAGGTTATAATGCCTTAGAATATCTTGCTTCCCATTTAGATAAGCGACTTTTTAATGGACATTTTGTAGCTATTGGTGGAAACTTGCAAGCACTAAAAGAAAAAAAACGCTATTTACAAACTGATTTGAACAGAATTTGGCTCAATGATTTGATCGATAATATTCCACCTGATTCAGAAATTTCAGAATATGAAGAATTGCGCCAACTTATTGAAGTTTTGCGTGTCATTCCTCACGATACTTATAAAAGACGTATTTTGATAGATTTGCATACTACTTCTGCACCAAATGGAGCGTTTGTAGTCAGAACCACAACAACAGATGACAAACTTGCTCAACTTTTAGAAATTCCTGTTATTCTTGGATTAGATAAAAAATTACAAGGAACTGCCATGACTTATATGGAACAATGGAATTATGAAACTTTTGCTTTTGAAGGAGGAACAATAGGAAAAGAGAATTCTGCAAATAACCTTACCTTAGGAGTTTGGCGTATCATGCAAGCTCTTCAAATGACTACTCAGCCTATTCCAAATTTAGAACATACTTTAGGAGAAACTATCAGAACAGGCGTTCCGAATTATCTAAACTGTGAATATATCCATAAAATACCAGAAAATTCGACATTTAAGATGTTAGAAGGTTTTGGTAATTTTGATAGTATCGAAGAAGGGCAATTATTAGCACATCAAGATGGAAAAGAAATTCGCTCACCTTATAAAGGCTATATTTTGATGCCTTTATATCAAGATGAAGGTAATGATGGTTTTTTTGTTGTGAAATAAAAATTCAATTTTCTTCTTAATTATAGTAATTTTGAAGATAAAAATACTACTGATTTACTAGAAAAATTACAACTTTTTTCTTTAAAAATACCTCTATGAAATATATATTTTCGCTTCTCTTGCTTTTGGTCATTACTGTTTTAGCTTTATTTGCTTCCCAACTTATTGGAATGTTTTTGATTGCAATAGTTTATGACATTCCTATTATAGAATTTACAAATCAGATGCAAAATATGAGTGCACACCCAGAACTTCGCACACCTATTTTGATTTTGCAAGGCTTTACACAGATTTTCAGTTTTTTGGGAGCTGCTTTATTTTTTACTAAATACGTCTATAAGTTTAATCAAGCTAATCCAAACAATGGAACAGTTCATGTCATAAATCCTGATTTGGCTCAACAATTTTTAGAAGAGCCTTTTCTAAGAAGATACAAAACTCCTGCTTTTATTTTCTTAGTGGTAGTTGTGCTTGCTATTGTTGCTTTTCCTGCTGTTTGGGTAACAGGGGCATTAAATGGAGCAGTAGAATTTCCTGAAGCCTTAAAAGGCTTAGAAACATGGATGAGAGAAAAAGAAGATGCTGCACAAACACTAACTCTTTTTATGACTGATTTTGCTTCGCCTATGCAAGCAATTTTAGGTTTTATAGTAGTTGCTATTTTGGCAGGACTCACCGAAGAAGTATTTTTTAGAGGAGTAGTACAACCTCTCTTTCAGAATCTTACCAAAAACAAACACGCAGCCATTTGGATAACAGCCATTATTTTTAGTGCTATTCACTTTCAATTTTATGGTTTTATTCCTCGTATGCTCTTAGGTGCTTTATTTGGCTACTTATATATCTACACTAATAATATTACTGTTCCAATTTGGGCGCATATTCTCAATAATGGACTTACTTTGATTCTGTTTTTATTTGTTGATAAAGAAATGCTCAATGCTCCAGCAATGGAAACAAACGATTTTGCTACAATGATTCCACTAGGTATTTTGAGTATTTTGCTTTGTGTTGGTATTTTAAAGTTTATCCAAAAACAGATGAATAAAAAAGTGGAGGAAGTAGTAGAAGGCAAAAAATCATGGTAAAGCAAAAGTAAGCCTTTCTTAATTTTAGATAATCAACAATACACTGACATTTCTACAAGAAGTAATTTTATTATCTTTTGTAGAAATGTCTTTTTTATTTAATTTGATAGCATAGCTACAGATATAAAACTAACTTTCAATTATAAATGAAAGTTAAAAGTTTTGGCTTTCTTTTTGAACTTGTACATCTGTGTACTTTTGAAAACCAACTTCTTTACTTATCTATATTTTACCTATGGAAAATCATAAAAAATCTATCAAAACCTCCTATATTTGGAGAATACTTTTATTTTCGTTTTTTCTAACTCTCTCTGTTCCCGTTTTTTCTCAATCCTTATATGAAATTCAGTTCTCAGCATCAGGAGTAAAATACAAAGGCTTCTTAGTTTATTTTAATGAGGAAGATGCTTATATGCGTGTAGCTTATACCTTTAATGACGTTTATAATGTTGTCAATATAGATTATACTTCTAACTCTGGTCAAGAAGATGGCTATAACTATTTTGTTATGCAGGGTAAAAATCCAAAGTTTATCACCAAAAATTCTGGATCAAGAGTAAATCAACAATCTTATAACCCTGATCATTTTGTATGGGTTTGGGATAAAAACACGAAAGGAGAAAAACCATTTGTAACCGACGACCCAAATTTTAGCGAAGAATCTCTCAAACGAGTTGATTCATATAAAGAATTAAAAGTTTCTGAACTTACAGATGAGTATTTACATCAATTTTATTGGGATAATGAAAAAGAATATTTAGCTTTTCAAAACATGCGTGATAATGAGCTTGATAGCCATGTAGCGCAAGAGCATTATGATAACAATACGACTCAACAGCAAAATCAAGAAGCAAATTATGGAGCAGCAAAAATGCACTTGGTAATGCTTGTCAATAGTAGTATTGGAGATATTGGAGCAAGCTGCGAAACGGATAGCCGAAATATAACCAAAGAATTTGAAGATATTGCAAGTGCTTTGAAAGTTGATTTTAGAAAATATGAAGTCAAAGGAAGCAGTTTTACCAAAACAAATGCGATGCAGGTTTTGAATGGACTCAACCCAGGCAGTAATGATATTGTTGTTTTTTATTATAGTGGACACGGTTTTCGTTGGTCTGACCAAACTGATGCCTATCCTCAAATGGATATTCGTGCTTCACCTTATACCAAACTCACAGCAGAAACAACCCTTTCTGTTTCCTCTGTTTATAATCTCTTAGATAAAAAGGGCGCACGCTTAAATATTGTCATTACAGATTGTTGTAACTCTGATATTGGAATCAATAAAATGACTGAAACGAGCTTTTTGGCTGGTCGTTCGTATCAAACACCTCATATAGAAAAACTACAAAAATTATTTTTGGCTACAAAAGGAAATCTAATTGTTACTTCTTCTAGTGCTGGACAAGTTTCTTGGTCAAATAGTGTGAATGGAGGATTTTTTACACTTAGTTTTTTACAGGCTTTTCACGAAGAAATTAGCTATCTTAAAACACAAGAACCTTCTTGGGAAAATATTTTGAAAAAATCTCACGCTAATACAGTCAATAAAACAGATACAGGTTGTAGAAACTGTACTACTCAAAATCCAGTTTATTACACCAAAATCAGTAAAAGATAATCATCCCCAAATTAAATTTAGCACTTATGAATTTTCCTCAAAAAATGTTTTTTTATATAGCCATTTTTACTTTCGGATTATCTTTATTTATTTTGAGTAGTTGCAAAGAAAAAGAATTACATGCTATGCAAAAAGTAATCAATGAATCAGAAGAAGTAGAACTTTTTTTAATACAAGACACGCCCACTAATCCCATAGAACAAGATACAAGTAAAATCTATTTGTGTGATTATGAAGCATACGCCAAAGTTTATACTTCCAAAGAACAATCAGATAGTCTTAAAAACACCCTTCTAGATACGACAAATTATATTTCTGATATAGAAAAAAAGTGTATGATGATGCCAAAGTATGCCATGCGTTTAAAGGCAAAAAAAGATACTTTAGACATTGTCTTTTCAGATAATCCTTGTGCAAAAGCAGTTGCAAAGCATTCCCTTCTCAAAAATCCAAAAAAAGAGGAAGATAAAAAAGAAGATATGTTTTATATAGATTTAAAGTCTGAAAACACGATTATTAAGCTAATTCAATCTATTGTTCCGAAAAAAGAATAAATTAAATTCCATTTTTATCTACAAAAAGCCTTTTCTGAAAATGAAAAGGCTTTTTTATGCTATTTTTTCATTTCGTTTATCATAAATTAGTAATTTTACTTTTTAATAACTAAACTAAAAGCTATGATTCCATCTTCCGAACTCGTCATCAATCCTGATAATTCTATTTATCACCTCAACCTTCAACCTGAACAATTAGCAGACACAATTATTACAGTAGGTGACCCTGAACGTGTGCCTTTTGTAAGTCAGTTTTTTGATTCTATAGAAGTCAAAATTCATAAGAGAGAATTTGTTACACATACAGGAACGTATAAAGGAAAACGAATTTCTGTAATTTCGACAGGAATGGGAACAGATAATGTAGAAGTTTTGATGACAGAATTAGATGCACTTGTCAATGTAGATTTCAAAACAAGAGAAATAAAAAAGAAACTGACTTCGCTTACCATTATTAGAGTTGGAACTTCGGGTTCTTTGCAAGAAAGCATTCCTGTAGGAACACTTTTAGCTTCTCAAAATGCTATAGGAATGGACACTTTAATGCAGTTTTATAGATTAGAACAAAGTCAAAAAGAACAAGAAATTTCTCAACAGATTAAAGAAAATGCAAAAGTTGATTTTAATCCGTATATAGTTTCAGCAGATGAAAGTTTGGTAAATCATTTTACAAAAAGCACTACAACTGTGAAGATGATAAAAGGAAATACACTTACTTGCCCTGGATTTTATGCACCACAAGGACGAGAAGTGAGATTAAAACCCAAAACAGATAATTATTTAGATAAAATCAGAAATAAAATTGAAGATTTTCCACTTACCAATATGGAAATGGAAACAGCAGGGTATTATGCTATGGGCAGACTTTTAGGACACAAAATGCTTTCTCTTAATGCCATTCTTGCCAATCGAATCACGCATGAGTTTTCAGAAAATCCACAAGAAGAAGTTAATAATTTGATTGATTATACGTTGGAAAGAATTATCAGTTTATAAATAAGAAATTGTCTTTGATGGTCGTCGGTGAGACACCGACAACGGCTATAACCTGCCGTTGTTGGTGTCCCACCGACGACATAGTGGAGTTTTAGCACATAAAAAATAGATTTATGAAAACCATATTATATATTTTATTGTTTTTAATGTGTATAAATTGTCAGTCTTGTAAAGAAAATTCTACAGGATATGTTGTTCATTTACGTAGATTGAATAGTTATGATGGGGAATTTGGATTTGATTGGATGCGAAAAGATTATAAAAAAACTTGTTTGAGCTATGAAGAATTGAAAAAAGTTTATCAACCAACAACTTTAACAAACCAAGAATATTTAATTCCTTGGATAAGTATGTTTCCTAATCAGATGGGCGTAAAATTGAGGATTGAAGTGGAAACAAACGAAGATATTAATACTGATAGTATTGAGTTTAAATCTGTTGATGGTATTAAATTTATCCCTAATAAATTTCCTTTATCTGAAGCACAAAATAAAGAAGTAAGTATAGAATGTAATAAACCATTAACTGTAAATACCACTGTAGAAATAATAAATCAAGATAAAATTGTAGTAGGCAAAGTGTGTTTCTATGCTAATCATAATTTGAATACATTAAAAATCAAGTTTTTAAGGCTAAAAGGAAATGAGAGAGATAATACTTATAATGAAAAAGTATTCAATCAAATGACTCTAGAATGGATGAATAAATTAAAGGAAAAATTCAAGAGTAAGTATTTTAATCAGGCATTAATTAATATCGTATTTGATGAAACTGAAGATTTTATAGTAGATGTAGAGAAATATAGAGAAAAAAAATTACTTTTTGTATTTACAGATAAGGAAGGAAAACAAAGTATTCCAAGATATAACAAAGGATTTGATGACGAAATTTACAAAGAGTATGTTGAGAAAAACAAACCTTACGATGGAATACTATTTTTGATGAGTTCCATGCAACAACAAGGTATGGAACTTGGACACGCAAAAGTTTACCCAAGAAATAGTAATTATATTATGATGAATCCTAGTGCTGTAGGAGGTGGATATATTTCCTTTGTACACGAATTAGGACATGCACTAGGACTACATCATCCATGGAACAATACAAATATGTATAAAGAGCGACTAAAAAGAATAGAAGCTAGAGAAATGCAATTAAGGACTTACCTAGATAAGAATAAGCTCTATAAAGACAATATCAAAGTTGGGAATTTTGGTAAAACATTAGGAGAATTACGGAATGAACTTAACAAAGAATTACTACAACTCAGACAAGAAAAAGCAGATAAAATAAGATTAAATTCTGAAATATATTTTAAACGTTCAACTACTGAAAACATTATGGATTATAATGGCTATAATGACGAAATAACACAAGAAATTATATACAATACTTTTTCAGAAGGAACAACTTTTTGGAAATGGCAATGGGATTTGATGAACGAAGAAGTAAAAGCCTATCATAGTGAATTAAATATCTATAATTGACTATAGTAATCTTTTAAAAATCAGTAGTTTGTTTGTAATCCAAAATAACTCTAATAATAGCTACTAAACTCTCACTTAAACAAAACTAAGGAACTTTTGATACAGATATTTTTGTTTGAAGCTCAAATCAATAATTAAACACATTAAAAGCAAACAATAATGATAGAAGGCACACTCAAAAATTTACCCAATGAAGATATTTGTCTTATGCTTACTGTTCCTAATCATAGTTGGGTTTATCTCTGTGATTGTGGGCAGGCTAGTCAGCTTAGTGTTGCAGATTGTTTAAAGGTAAACGCTATTTTCATTAGTCATACGCATATTGACCATTTTTGTAATTTTGATACCATTTTTAGACATCAGTTAGGTATTCAACGTACTGTTACTATTTGTGGACCAGAAGGAATAGCCAAAAATGTACAAGCAAAACTTTTGGGCTACACATGGAATTTAATCGAACCTAATGCTGTAAAATATGAAATTAGAGAAATAGGTTTAGATAATGCCATTACTATTTTCGAAATTACTCCTCCGTCTTGGGATATTAAGTTGATTGAAACTATCAAAGATGAAATCATTTACAAAAATGATGTATTTGAAGTTAAATTTACCTCACTAAATCACAGTATACCTTCAATAGCCTATTTATTTGAAACTCATCCTAAAACAAAAATTCAAGACTTTCCATTTAAGGCTGGTAAGTGGGTAAAAGAGTTGAAAGAAGCCTTTGAACAGAATTTGCCTGAAAAAAATATTCAAATAGAGAATTCTAATTATCTAGCCAAAGAGTTGTTTTCTTATATTTTTGTAGAAGCAGGTTACAAATTGGGATATGTGATGGATCATTTAGCTTCAGAAGAGAATTTTGAAAAAATTGTACACCTTTTTCAAAAAGCTGATGAATTATTTATTGAAAGTTATTATTTGGAAGAAGACAAAGCACTTGCTTTGAAAAATCATCATAGCACTGCTAAAAATTCAGGATTGGTAGCACGCAGAGCGCAAGTAAAAAAGGTAAATCCTGTACATCATTCTCGTAAATACAACCATAATATACAACTTTTGATAGATGAATGTTTAGATGCTTTTAATCAGACGAAAACGTAAAACAACTACAATGCAAAACAAAAATGTAGAAAATATTATCAGAAATTATAAAGAATCTGATAAAGAAAAACTTATAGAATTAATCAAATTAAATATTCCCACTTACTTTGAAGAATCAGAACAAGAAGATTTTATAGAGTATTTAGAAAAATATAAAGAAGATTATTTTGTAATAGAAAACAAAACCACAAATCAAATTATTGGTTGTGGTGGAATTAATTATTTTCCTGATGAAACGATTCCATTAGCTCGTATTTCGTGGGATATTATTCATCCAAATTTTCAAGGACAAGGAATTGGAAAAAAACTTCTTTTACATAGAATAAATCATATTCAGAGTAAAAAAATCAAACTTATTGTTGTCAGAACAAGTCAATTAGCGTATAAATTTTATCAAAAAGTGGGTTTTGAAGTAGAGAAAACTGAAAAAGATTTTTGGGCAAAAGGATTTGATTTGTATCAAATGAGGATGAATCTGTGATTATCTACAAACCTTATTTATCAATGTTTCAGCTTCTGGGCAACCTCCACTAATAGCCGATTTAAGATGCAGACAAATATCTCTGTTTGCCCTATTTTGATTTATTTCTAAGGCAATTTGAGCCAAACGGTAATGTCCTTTTCCAAACTGCTCATCCAAACGAACACATTTTTCTAAATCTATAATTGCTTCTTTAAGTTCGTGAAGTAAATAATGTGCTTCTGCCCTATTGAAGTAAGCCATCTTTTCAGAAGCATTGAGCATCACAGCCTTGTCTAAATCTTTTATAGATTCATTTCCTTTGTGTAAAGTTAAAAAGAGTTCTCCTCTTTCTAAATACATATCTGCTACATGCTCGTTGAGAGCAATTGCTTTATTATAATCTTCGACAGCAGCTTCGTATTCTTTAAGGACTTTTTTTGCTTTTGCACGATTATAAAAATATCGATAGTCTTTTTTATGAAGTTTAATAGCTTTATCTAAATCTTCTTTTGCTTTTTCAAATCTATCAAGTTCTAAATAAGCAGCACCACGCAAATTGTAGGCTTCATGACTACTAGAGTTTTTTTTGATAGCTGTATTTAAGATAGGAATTGCTTCTTCAAACTTTCCTTCTAACATCAACTGACGTGCATTTTCTGTATATTTTTTTACAGAAGGTTTGCAAGAAGATGCCATAAACAAAAAGCCACTCAAAATAAGAAGAAAGTAAATTCCTCTAGTAAAAGAACCGACTAGTTTTTTATTGTTTATTGATATGTTGTTTTGTTTGGCTGAAATTTCACTTTCATCAGCAGAGTCTGTAATATCCGATGTTTTTTTTGACTTCATTAGGGTAAACAAATAATTAAAATAACTTTAAGATAGGATTATATTTATTTTTACTCTAAACAATGCAAAAAAGTTGCCTTTTTGAGTTTTTAAAATTAGAATAAAAAAAAACTACTCTCTTTTTAATAAGAAAGTAGTTTTTTGAAGATAGAGTTTTCTATCAATTCTTATTATACATTAAACCTAAAATGCATTACATCACCATCTTCTACTACATATTCTTTTCCTTCTACGGCTAACTTTCCTGCTTCTTTCAATGCCACTTCAGTTCTGTATTTTGTATAATCCTCTAATTTGATTACTTCTGCACGGATAAAGCCACGCTCAAAATCAGTATGAATAACACTTGCAGCCTTTGGAGCTTTCCAACCTCTTTCGATTGTCCACGCTCTAACTTCTTTTACACCTGCTGTGAAATAAGTAATTAGGTTTAAAATAGAGTATGCACTACGAATAAGTTTGTTAAGACCAGATTCTTTAAGCGCATATTCTTCCAAAAACATATCTTTTTCTTCTTGGTCTTCCAATTCTGCAATCTGAGATTCGATAGAAGCACAAACCATAACTACTTCTGCATTTTCATCTTTTACAGATTCTTTGAGCTGGTCTACAAGTGCATTTCCTGTATGAATAGATTTTTCATCTACATTGGCTACATAAATTACAGGTTTGCGAGTAAGCAAAAATGCTTCTTCTACAATTTCGTTTTCGTCTTTTTCTAAAACTAAAGAACGAAGATTTTTTCCTTGTTCTAAATGTAATCTTACTTTTTCGAAAGCCTCAAATTCTTTTTTTGCTGTTTTGTCACCAGTACGAGCAGCTTTTCCAATGCGAACAAGACGTTTTTCGACAGTTTCTAAATCTTTTAATTGCAATTCAATATCAATCGTTTCTTTATCTGAAACAGGATTTATTTTTCCATCAACGTGAATAATATTATCATCTTCAAAACAACGAATTACATGAGCAATCGCATCTACTTCTCTGATATTTGCCAAAAACTGATTTCCTAGCCCTTCGCCCTTACTTGCGCCACGTACAAGACCTGCAATATCCACAAATTCGATAATTGCTGGAACAGTTCGCTGTGGTGTAATCAAGTCTTCCAAAACTGCAATACGCTCATCTGGAACAGTAACGATACCTACATTTGGCTCAATCGTACAAAATGGATAATTGGCTGATTCTGCCTTTGCTGAAGATAAAGCATTAAAAAGAGTAGATTTCCCAACATTTGGCAAACCAACGATTCCACAACGTAATCCCATAATCTATTTTTCTTGTTTATATAAATAAATACCTATTTTTTTAGAATTTGAAAGCGCAAAGGTACGAAAGTTTGGATTGTTACGAAAGTTTTTGAAATCAGTTTTGAGTGGAGAAAAAAATATTTAAAAACCTTTTTGTTTTTCTACTGTATCCTACTATTTTTATGGAACACATATCTTACAGATTAATACAGATTTTTTTTGATAAAAAACTATATTTTATATGAACAAGGCAATTTTAACTTACAAGTAGTTGTATTTTCATTCTCTTAATTTTCTGTTAATTTTGTGGTTAAAAAAGTAGGCTTCATACGCAATATATTCTCTTATCAAATTGTTAAATTCCATTATTATTAAAGGTTATCACGGTTATTTTTTGATGTTCAGACTTCTAGTCTAAGTTACCTTAATACAAACCGTGATAAAGTTTATTAAAAAATAATCTATTATTTCATAAATTCGTTTGGCTTCTTTTGGCTTTACTTTATCAATTAAATATTTCATTTTATACTCACTTCTTCTTTGATTATTTTTTTGGTTTTGGTTAGAGAAAGCCAATTTTCTAACATTTGTAAACCGTATTCTGTCAGAGCAGCTTCTGGATGAAATTGAATTGCTTTTATGGGAAGTGTTATATGAGAAAATGCCATTAACTCGTTCTTTTCTGTGTAAGCTGTGGGATATAGTAATGTATTATTTTTTTCTAAATCTATTAGTAAAGAATGATAACGAACAACCTCTATTTTTGAAGGCATATTTTGGAAAAGTAAATCCGTTTTTTGATTTACTTTGCATTTAATAGTTGAGACTTTGCCATGCATTGGTTTTTCTGCATAGATTAGCTTTGCACCAAAATAAATTCCTAATGCTTGATGTCCTAAGCAAACTCCCAAAATAGGTAATTTTTGATGGTAATAATCAATTACGTCCATCATATTTCCTGCTTCTTTAGGTTTCCCAAACCCAGGGGAAAGTATAATTCCTGTAAAATTATGTTCTTGAAGTTCTTTTAAAGGTGTATCATTTCTAAAAACTTTACACTCAACTCCCAAACGCTGTACATAATCCCATAAATTATAAGTAAAAGAATCAAAATTATCTAGTAGTAGAATCATTTATCAGTTATCAGTACGAAACTTCGTTTCTTTGATAGTTAGTATAAATAACATTGTTTTTTAATGAGTAAAATTCGTAATTCGTAATTCGTAATTCGTAATTCTTACACAATTTTTACATTAAATCTTTTTTCAAACTGTTGTTTTACTCTCTGCTCTACTTCCTGCATGTTTATTTTTTTTCCTACTTCTTTTTCTAAAGAAGTAACCTCTTTATCTTTTATCCCACAGGGAATTATCAAATCAAAATAAGATAAATCTGTATTTACATTGAGTGCAAAACCGTGCATAGTTATCCACCTGCTTGCACGAATGCCAATAGCACATATTTTTCTTGGATTTTCTGAATTAGGATCTATCCAGACACCTGTAAGTCCTTCTACTCTACCTGCATCTAAATTATAGGTTTGCATTGTCTGAATAATGACTTCCTCTAATTCTCTAAAATACCAATGCAAATCTTGTTTGAAGTTCATTAAGTCTAAAATAGGATATCCAATAAGCTGTTCAAGCCCATGAAAAGTCACATCTCCACCTCTATTTATCTCAAAGTATTCAATTCCTTTTTGATTTAGTTCTTTTTCAGAAAGCAATAAATTATCTAAAGAACCAGCCTTTCCCATTGTAAAAACAGGGTTATGCTGACAAAAAAGAAGATAATTAGGTGTAGGAGTTTGTTCTTCTTTTAGTTGACGATTCTGTTTTTTTACGTCAAAAATTCTATCAAAAACTTCTTGTTGATAATCCCATGCTTTTTGATAAGAAAGAGTTCCTAAATGTTCGAATAAAACTGTTTGCATGTTTTTATTTTTTCACTTCTTAAAAGGTAATAGTTTTTCGCACACTAAAGTGTACGGTACATATTTCTCAGGCTAAATCATAAGCTACTATTCTTGTAAAGAAGATTTTAAATAATTAATTACTTCTACTGGAAAAGGATCAACTCCATTTTCTTCTGCTAAATAATATGAAACCCAATCAGTAAGATAAATTAAATAAAATACTTGCTCTAAAAATGAATTTCCTTTTGCTGAAATATGGGTAATAGAATTTGTGTGTTTATTAAAAATAGTTTCACAAATTTCCATTCTTTTGCTCACTCTTTCGTGATCATAATCTGAATGAAAAAGTAGAATATGTGTTTTTGATAAAATTTCTTTTGGTAAATGCCAGCCTACTAGTTCATTATGATTCATTTCTGGAAAAACAGCCACATGACAAAGTTGCTTTGCATTTTCATTAATTTGTTGTTGAAAACGAATGAGCATCGGTTCTAAAATTGCATCTGCATATAAAATTGGAAACTTGCCTTTCAGAGAAATAGCTATTTCTTTTGCATCTGTTTTTATAGTATCATTTTTTTGATTTAGGCTATTTACAGTCTCTTTAATTTCTGTTCCAAAATCTATATCAATAAGTCTGTAATGATGTAAAAGCAACAACAAAGAAGTAGCAGAATAAGGCAAATGAGCTCTTGGACAAGCTGCTAGAGATTTTAAAGGAACTAAATCAAATCCTTTTTCATTAGCTATTTGCTCTATTTTTCCTCCTGAAGTAAGACAAGCTATATATGCTCCTTTTCGCTGTGCTTCTTCCAAAGAAGCTAAAGTTTCTTCTGTATTTCCAGAAAATGATGAAGCAATAAAAAGTGTGTTTTCGTTGATATAACTTGGCAAATTATACGTTTTACAAACTTGGTAAGGTATTTTTAATAAACTACGAGTGATAGTTTGTACCAAATTACCTCCAATTCCAGAACCTCCCAAACCTACTACTACTATATTAGATATTTTTCTATCTGATTTTTCGAAAGAAGAAAGGGAAAGTTTTTGAAAAGCTGAATATGCATCTTCCAACTGTTTAGGAAAACTAGAAATTAATTCATTCATCATAATTATATTTTTATTTATTTTATTAGTTGTATTATCTATTTTTAGGTATTTTTCACTTTCTGCTATTTTAATTCAATATGTTCCATCAGTCATAATTCGGAACAAAAACAAAAATGTAAAAATAAGGAATTTTGAATTATAAACTTGATATTTTTGGCAAAAAGTCAATAACTTTTATTGAATCCAAAAATCAAATACTATATCATTCATACACTTAAAATGACCTTTAGGACAGGCTTTAAAACCAATTTTTGAACAGGGGCGACAATTAATTTTATTATTCTCAAAAACAACAAATTGTGTTTTGTAGGGATACATCCCCAAAGCAGGTGTAGTATTTCCCCAAATAGAATATATTTTTTTCTTAAAAGCTGCTGCAATATGCATAAGACCAGTATCATGCGAAAAAACTACTCTTGATTGTTTAAGTAAAGAAGCAGATTGTCCTAGTGTAAGTTTACCACATCCATCAAAAATACGTGTTTTTTTTCCTAATTTTTCAATTGCTTCTTGCGAGTCGAAGGTATCTCTATCTTTCTCAAAAAAATCAAAAATTGCTTGTCCGTTTTCAGCATCTTCCTTTCCTCCCAACAGAACAATAGGCTTATTTATTTTATCACAAAGCTCAATCATTCTCTTTAAAGGAAGTTTTTTGGTGTTATGCGCTCCTCCAATTGCAAAAGCAATATATCCTTCTTGATGTGATTTGGGTAACCAATTTAATTCAAAATGGTCTTCTTGTCCTAAAAAATAATCTAATCCTTTTACTTCTTTATTTATTTTGTTATCGCTTTGTTTTTCATCTTCTTCTAAAGAAATTCCTAAATCCTTAAGTGTATCCATATATCTTTCGACAATATGACGATTAGGCATTTTGTTTTTTTTCAGATTGACATACAACCACTTTTCAAAATTTAGTTTTTCGAAAGTATAAGATTTTGCATCTAATCTAAACTTTATAATACTGGTTCTGAGGTTTTTATGTAAATCAATAATTACATCAAAATTTTCTTTTTTGAGAAGAGAAATAAAATCAGAAAGTGACTGCTGTTTTTGAAGTAAATGAATTTTGTCTAAATAAGGATTGTATTTCAAAACAGTTTCAAAACTCGCTTTGGTAGCATAATGCAACTCTAAATCTTCATTATGCACAGAAGAAAATTGCATTTTGAGAGAACGAATGACTGGTGTAGTCAAGACAATATCTCCAATAGAAGAAAAACGAAGAATGAGTATTTTTTTCAATGGTTATTTTCGTTTGTTTTTCTGCAAATTTAAGTATATTTCTGACACTTTGGAAATGAAATTTGACTTACCTGAAGGCAATATATATCAAAATCAAATTTTAAAACTTATTCATCACTTCAATAACTCTCAGAACATCATTTTCAGTATGAAAATACGAAATTGGAAGGCTCAGAATAGTTTGATGAATCTGTTTAGCAATTGGAAAATAAGTTTTATCTAAAACCCCTTCTAGTGCTTTTTGTTCGGCTGGTGGAACTGGATAATGAATTTCTGTACCAATTTCATTTTTGAGTAAAAAGGTTTTTAATTTATCTCTTTTGGGATGACGAATAGCAAAGATATGATAGACATCGTAATAGTTTGGTTCTACAACTGGAAGAATAAAATCAGATTTCAGATTTTCTAAATAGATTTTGGCTAGTTTTCGTTTGTGATTATTTATTTCATCTAGCTTTTGAAGTTTGATTCGTAAAAAAGCTGCTTGAAGTTCATCTAAACGAGAATTAAAACCAATTTTTTCATTATAGTATTTTCGGTTTGAACCGTAATTTCGAAGCAAACGAAATAATTCGTTTAACTCTAAATCATTTGTAGTAATTGCACCTCCATCACCTAATGCCCCTAGATTTTTGGTTGGATAAAAACTAAAACCATTTGCAATTCCAAAACTTCCTGCCTTTTTATTCTCAGAATTAATTTTAAGACTTGCACCATGGGCTTGAGCAGCATCTTCTACAATAAGCAAATTATATTTTTTAGCAATCTGTTGTATTTTGTCCATTTGACAGAGTTTTCCATACAAGTGAACTACTATTATCACTTTGGTTTTCGGAGTTATTGCTTTTTCAATTTCTGATGGATTTATATTATATGTGTTTATATCAGGCTCTACCAAAACAGGTTTGAAACCGTTTTGAAGAATAGCTAAAATAGTAGCGATATAGGTATTTGAGGGAACAATTATTTCTACTTCATCCTTTTCTTTAGAAAAAGCATATTTTTCAGCTAGTGCTTTTAAGATAATTGTAAGTGCATCTAATCCATTTCCCACACCAATACAAAAATCAGTCTCGCAGTAAGTAGCAAATTCTTTTTCAAATTCTGCGACTTCATTTCCCAAAATAAAATATCCTTTTTCTAAAATTTGATTGAATTTCTTTTGATATTCTTTAAAAAAAGATTGGTTGGAGTGGTTTAGGTTTTCGTAGGGAAGCATTCCAATATTATATTTGTGGATAATCTTCTGGATTATAGTCTATTTTTCCTATAAAAACACGAAACTTCTGTTGTAGTTCTTTAGGCAAAACTTTTTTAAAAGTAAATTTACGCAGACTATCTCTGATGAAAGCAGGCATTTTACCAAAGTGTAACCAATATTTTAATAGGTAATAAATTTGTATTCTTTTATATGTAAAACTAGAAGTCAGATTATACTTTTTTATTATTCTGAGAGCTTTTTTGGCTTCTGAACGATTTTCTACCACCTCCCAAAGATATTCTGCTTGTCCAAAAAAACGTTTTAGAAATATACTTTGATATTTTTCACACTCTTTAGTTTTGCATAAAACATTCCAAAAACCTTCTAATATTTTTGTATGAATTTTTAGGTGTTCCATACTTTTTAATTTTATACTAATTCGGTCTTTCTCTGTATGAGTAAAGACAATTAGATCTGGAGGCAATTGATAAAATATTTCAAATTTGGGTTTATCCAATAAAATTCTGACATGCAATTCATAATCTTGCCAAGAAGGTAAACTCTCATCAAAAGGATATAATTTTATAAAATTACGATTATATAAGGGAGAACCTGTAACCCAAAGCGCATCATGCTTTAAAAAACGAGGAAATGTTTCTTCTTCTGTAATAATATTCCATAGTTTTATAGAAGTAGTATCAGACTCGTCCTTAATCAAGTTTTGAAATACCCAAAAATCCATAGTTGGATTCTCAAGAGCTACTTGAGTACGTTGTTTCAAACAATGAGGCAACAAACAATCATCAGAATCTAAAAATATAATATATTCCCCTTCAGCATTTTCTGTTGCTATATTCCTACAAGTGGAAGCTCCTTTAGGTAGACGATTTCTTTGATAAACTTTTATTCTATCATCATTTTTTTGATATTCTTTTACTACTTGTAAAGAGTTGTCTGTTGAGCCGTCATCAACAATAATCCATTCCCAATTTGCATATTGTTGTTCTAAGACAGATTTAGCTGTTGCCTTGATAAGTTCTTGGCGATTAAATAACGGAGTTATAATAGATACTAAAGGATTCATTAGTTAGGTTTTACACAGAAATATATTTTTTCAGTTGCAAGTCTATATTTTTCTCGTATTTCAGGTGATACTTCTGTTTCAGTATCATAAATAATTACTTCAAAGCCAGCTTCTTCTAATTTTTTTGGATAATCTCTGCCATACCAACGTACATGATCTTCTTGACCAAAGTGTTTTTTTCGTTCCTCTTCTGATGTAATGCTCCAATCTTCGTACGTTGTTTCTCTATTATAATCAATAGGAACTAAAAGAACTGCCCATGCACTAGGTTTTAATACTCTAAGAAATTGCTTCATAGCTTTTGCATCGTCGGGTACGTGTTCTAGTACATGGCTACATATAACAGCATCGATAGAATTATCTTCAAAATCTTTTAAATCAGTTATATCTAATGAGCGAGTTCCTTCAGGATAGATATTTTCAAATCCTTTTTCAAACTTATCTCCATAGATATAATTTATATTCTGCTGTTGTTTAAATTTATCAAAAAATATTTTCTCTGGAGCAACATGTAATAAAGTAATATTTTCAGTAAAAATATTCGTTTTGTCATTTAGAAAAAGCCATAATGCTCTGTTTCTTTCTAATGAACCACATTGTGTACACATTACATTTTTTCGTGCAGGACTTCCAAAATCATTAAAAACAATTTCTTCACTTTTACATATTGGACAATCATACTTTGGTGCAGTTTCTTGACTAGAAGTTCTCCATTGATATACTTTTTTTCTTAGAGCTTCTGGAATAAGTTTTCTATAAAGAGTCTGTAACATTTTTTTGTAGCTAATATGTTTGATTATTAAGTTTCAAATATAGTATAGTATTTTGGAAAAGGAACTATAATTATCTACACAATTAAAAAATATCTGTTCTTAGATTATATTGTATATGATTTTTAATTTTTGTGTTGTCTAGTCGTATCTCAGAAATATCTTGATTTTTTACTTCTTTCTGTATTATATTTATTTTCTGTCCATATTTTTTTTCTACAATACTTATAATTTCTTTTGTGCTATAGCTTTTATTAGCACTTACATTGAATACTGAATTACTAGCTTGAGTAGTAGCAATTTGCATTATAGCTTCAGAAAAACACTCTACATGAATATAATCTTTTTTAGCACTTCCATCTCCCCACAAATAAAATGCTTCTTTTTCTTCGATTGATTTTACCAATGCACTAATTAAGCCTTGTTTTTTACCTGTTTTCCAATTAAAATCATAAATATTAGATGGACGAACAATATCATACTCTATGTTATACTGAATAGAATATAAATGTAGAGCTTCTTCCATATATTTTTTACATAATCCATAAAAAGAAATAGGTTGTAGAGGATGATTTTCTGTAACAGGTAATTGCTGAGGTTTACCATAAATTGCTCCTCCAGAAGAAATATAAATAATTCTACAATTTTTCTTATCTTTTGCCAAATCAAGTAATAAAAGAAAAGGACTTAGATTTTCTTCTACCTCTCTATAAAGAGTATCTTGGTCGTGTAATGGATAACCTACATGAGCAGTATGAACGATAATAATATTTTCTAAATCTAAATCTTTTATGCTAGAAAGGTCTTGTAACTTAGCTCTAACAAATCCTATTTCAGGTTTGTCTTCAATATGAGGTGACAAAACAGTAACATCAAATAGATTTTTATCTAATTTTTTGTATATATTTTGTCCTACAAATCCGTAGCCTATGATAAGAATTTTTTTCTTGCTCATGAATTTTTTAATTTTTCTGTTTGATGGCTTGCTCTAAAGCAGTCTGTAATATATCTATATGTTTCTCATTTGAGAAGTTATCTTTTATTCTAGTTCTCCCTGCTTGTCCCATTTTTTTTGCTTTTTCTTTATCTTTCAGAATTTCTAAAAGGTAATTAGCCATCTGTTTTACATTATGTTCTTCTGTAAGAAACCCTGTTTTTTCATGGATTACAATTTCAGGAATCCCTGAATGATAAGTAGAAATAACAGGCAAACCAGCCGATTGAGCTTCCATAATAGCAACAGGAGTTCCTTCACTATCTCCTGAAAGAGCTTGAATAGAATGCTGAACATAAGCGATTGAATTTTCCATGAGATTCATGTACGTGTCTTTTTCAACTGCACCATGAAAAATTACTTTGTCTTGTATCTCTAAATAATTGACTAGATTTTCACAGGTTTCTTTTAAAAGACCATCTCCTATAATATTTAGTTTAGTATTTGGCATTTGTTTTAAAACTTCTGCAAATGCTAAAATAGTATAGTAAGGTGCTTTTTTATCTACAAAACGAGTAATAGAAATAAAATTATTTTGCTCAAAAGTGGGTTTGAGTTTAAAAAAATCTTCGTGTGCAGAAGCTGGATTATAAATTATTTTATTCTCATCTGCACCAAACTTTTTAAGAACAGGAATCATGCTTTTAGAAACCACTAAAGATGAAGAAGCATATTGAAGCATATTTTCATAATTTTGCTTATGGTATTCTTGTTCTTTATATCTAAAAATATCAAAACCGAAGAAAAAAATTACTAAAGGAATATCAAGTTGCCTACAAATAGGATATATTTCTGCTGCTGTTGTTCCAAATTCAGCCAAGACTACTTCTATTTTTTTTTCTTTTAAAGCATTAGCAAAAAATTCTTTTGGGTCATATTCTCTTTTTGGAACTCTATCGTATATAAAAGCAGGTAATACTCTTTTTAACCTGTCAGTAAATGATGGTTTTGTTGCAAAATTTATTATAGCATATTCATCATCTATAAAATTAGGAATCGCTCCTCCATAAAAATAAGAGATATTTCCTTTTAAGTTTTCTTTATGGTTCTTAATGAATGTTTCACTAATAGCTGTTTTGTTTGGAGATAGGATAGCAATATTAGACATATAATAATATTTTTGCAATTATAAAAAACTACGTTTTTCAAAGCGTTAAATCAAATAGATTAGTTTGCTATTTTATTGAGATGAGGATTCAAATTTTTCTAGTAAAAGGTAATATAAACTTTTTAAGGCTAATAAATTAGGTTTTCTATACAAGTATAATATAATAGTTTTTATATTGTAAGGAAAGCCTTTTTGTCTAATAGCATCAAGTATATGATATTTATATTTTTCTACATCTGGTGTTGAGACTTTTACAAGAAACTTATTAATATACTTAGGAAGTTTTTCTTTCTTAAATACTTCATCAATAGTATGAGAAGAAATACCTTCCCCTGAATAGGTACAAACTATTTTGTCGACATATTTCGGTTTTATATGTTTGTATGTAAAACATCTAATATTAAAATCCCAATCTGCATATAATTTGTACTTTTTATTATAATTACCTAGATTTTCGAATAAATTTTTATGATAAAATATTACTTGATGGCACAAATTTCTTTCAAATAGATTGGCATAATCAACAGTACCACGATGAACAAATGTAGTATTTTTTGATTCTACTTCACCATACAAAAAATTGCATTCTTCTAAATTTTCATAACAAAATATTTGTGATATAACACCTTTTTGTAATTTATCATCTGTACCTAAGAAATATAACCAATCTCCAGTTGCTTTTTCAATGCCTTTGTTCATGGCATCATAAATACCCTTATCTGATTCACTTACCCAATATGTTATTTGATCAGCATATTTTTTTATAATCTCTACCGAATTATCTGTGCTTTTCCCATCAATAATAATAAATTCTATATTTGAATAATCTTGATTTATAACAGACAAAATACATTCTTCAATGCAATGATCTTGATTATAAGAGGGTGTAATAATGGATATTTTGGGGAGATTTACCATAGATATTATCTAGCAAAAAATAAGTTTACTTTATGAATTTAAAATTTATTCATTACTTCAATTACTTGATATATATCATCTTCCGTATGAAAATAAGAAATAGGAAGACTAATAATTGTTGAGTGAATAAGTTTTGCAATAGAAAATTCAGCTTTTGCTACCACATTTGTTAAAGCTTTTTGCTCTATTGGAGGAATTGGATAATGAATTTCTGTACCTACATTATTTTTTAATAAAAACTCTTTGAGTTTATCTCTATGTTGATGTCGAACAGCAAAAATATGATATACATCATAAAAATTTTTGTCTACTTGAGGAAGTATAAAATCTGATTTCAAATTCTCTAAATAAATTTGAGCTAATTTTCTTTTATGATTATTTATTTTATCTAATTCTTGTAATTTGATACGCAGAAAAGCAGCCTGTAACTCATCTAAACGAGAATTCTGTCCTACTCTTTCATTATGATATTTTATATCTGAACCATAATTACGTAGTGACCGAATTATAGTATTGAGACTCTCATCATTGGTAGTAACCCCTCCTGCATCTCCCAAAGCACCCAAATTCTTGGTAGGATAAAAACTAAAACCATTAGCTATACCAAAACTTCCTGCTTTTTTATCTTTAAATTTTGCTCCATGTGCTTGAGCAGCATCTTCTATAATGAAAAGCTCATTTTTTTTTGCAATTTCTTCTATTTTATCCATTTGACATACCTTTCCATACAAATGAACCACCATAATACCTTTTGTCCTTGAAGTAATAGCTTCTTCTATTTTATGAGGATCTATATTATAGGTTTCTAAATTAGGTTCAACCAAAACAGGTGTAAAACCATTGTGTAAAATAGAAAGAATAGTAGCAATATAAGTATTTGAAGGAACAATTATTTCTATATCTTCTTTGTCTTTTGCAAACTGATATTTTTCAGCTATTGCAGAAAGCGATAATGTAAGTGCATCTAAACCATTGGCAACTCCAATACAATATTCAGATTGAGAATAATGAGCAAATTCCTTTTCAAATTCTTTTACCTCATTACCTAAAACAAACCATCCTTTTTCTACTACTTCACCAAATTTTTGCTTGTATTTATCAAAAAATGATTTGTTTAATTGACTTAAATTTTCGTAGGCAATCATAAAAAAATAATTAATTATTTTGGAAAAAGTTATTCTGTGTTATTAGCTAGTTTGGTTATACACCAACAAAAGAGTGTAATAAAGGTTTATGTCTGTTTATCGGTATAGGCTTCAAATATATAATCATCAGCATCATACTGCTCAGAGGCTAATACCATTAATATGGCATCTGGTGTAAACTTATACATTTTATGCCAGTCTTTAGGATCTAAAAGCAAACATTTGTGAGGAGAGTCTAACTCAAATGTCTCTTGATTTTCGCCATCATCATTCCAAATCACACAGCTACCCACCAAACATATAGCAGCTTGTATAGTCTTATGATGTCTATGTCCTCCTCTTACAGAGTCATCTACTCCATAAATATAAAAAATTCTTTTTATATCAAAAGGTATTACTTTTTCTATTACTGTTAAGTTACCTCTTTTGTCTGTATAGGTTTTAAGATCAATTATTTTAGCCATTAGAGTTCTAAATTATGTAGTACGTTTTATGAAAAATGTTTCTATCTAAATAAAAAATTATAAACTCTACCATAAAAAGCATATTGTTTTTCAAGATGCAACACTCTACTCATTATCTTAGAAACAAACAAAGGATAGTCTGTAATTATAGTTTGTTTAATAGGAAATTCTCCTTTATATCTTGAGCTATTTTGATATTCAATTGCATACTTAGATTCATATTTCTTTAAAACTTTTATATATTTAATATAAATAGTAGTCAAAGGTTTTTTGAGATACATTTGCCCCCACTTTCCTTTTTCATAAGGCATATACAAATACTTATTTAAAGCTCTCAATCTATGAAAATGATAAAAAACAAGAGGGTTTCCATCTACATAAAACTTTCCTTTTTTTGTAGTAATTTCACTATTATCTACGTTGAATCCTGCCAAATTCACGCCTTTATTTTCACAAATATATACTTTATCTGATAGAGTAGAAAAATAATCTAGATATCTTTGGTCAGCAAAACGGCTTTTTTCTTCATCTACTTTATCGTAACACCATTCTATACATTTCTCTCTCCACCAGTCTAGAACTTTTAAACCTTCTTCATCTCTTTTAAATGTATTGAATACTACATTGTATTTTCCGTGGACTTCCAACCATTTGTTTTTTTCAGAAAAATGATGTGAAACAACAACTATAGAATTATCTTTCATTTCTTTGAAAATTTCAGCAGGACTTTCATAGAAATAAATATCAGCATCTAAGTAAGTAATCATATCCACAAACTCAAACTTATCTAATACATAACGAGTTATGCAAGGGGTCATCGTAAAATAATACTCTACTTTACTTCTTGTCTCTTTTATATCAAAGAGTTTTTTATCATGCTCTTCTAATTCACTTAATTTGATAGGAACTACACAATCAGTATAATTCTGACAAAAGAAATCAAAAACAAAATCATCTAAAGCAAGTACAAATAGTTTGAACTCTACTTTTTGTTTTTTTAATGAATGAATAAGAGCAAGCGCACGAGATAAATAATTTTTATCAAAATAAAGAGTAAAATAATACATATATTTATTTTATTTTTTTAAACCAGAACCCATTCCAATATCCTTTTTTATTATCTTCAAAATTAATAGTTCCTTCTATTAATTGTTTGTAACTAGTTACTAATTCATATTTTTCAGAAAATTGTTGTAAAAATTTTTCTTCATTAAAAAACCATGTTGGATAAGATGCTTCATAAATCGGTTCATGTACTTGCTGAACAGTTAACCTTTCAGAAGTATCTGCTACAAAAGCTGTTCTATCAAAAATTATGTACTCAAAATTATAAGATAAAATTTTGTCTATCCATAGATACGGATTTTCTAAATATTGTATTACACTAGATACTATCAAAACAGAAGGTTTTTTTTTATCTAAGCATTCTTCTATAGAATAAAAAAATGACAAAGTATCATCAGTGATATATTCTCTACCTTTTTCTACAAAGTGGCTTTGTTCTACTATGTTCCACTCTAGTTTCAAAATATCAAGAAATCTTCTATTTTGAAAATAGGAACTACCTAATGCTCCTCCAAAATCTATCAAAGATAACTCATTTTGATTACTTGCAGCTATATAAAGTAATGTTGTAATTAAAGACCAGTTATACTCAATTTTATCGAATGTTACAGAATCTCGCTCATAAGCAGCCATTCCATTTTTGACTAACAAAGTAGATTTAAGAACCTTATCTATTATAATTGAGTTGTCGTATCCACTACATTCACTTTGAGCTTCTTTCCAAGAATTATACTTACCTGACCATCCAACAATAGCTTTATTATCAATATTTTCTTTTATTTTAATAGGATTGGAAGTAGGTGGAAGAAATTTTCTATAGACTTTGATAAAAATGGGTGGTAGAAATAACTTTATTATTCTTTTTATCATGCCTGTCTTCTGTTTATTATTTGGTTTAAATATTTTTCTTATAAATTGATAATCTAATTGAGAAAGTATAAATTTACGTAGCTCTGATTTAGACATTTTATGCTTTACTCCCAACTCTTTATTGGCTATTTGTCGCTGTCTATCAATATTCTCAACATCTTCTATCGGAAACCTATAAGGAGCTAATTTTTTAGATTCTTCTCGTTCTTTTGCATAGGCACTGTGCCAATCCTCTTCCAAATTTTCATATTTAACATTAGGGCCAAACTCAAAAAATTTTAATCCAAAATAAATAGAATAATACACAGGAGAAGATAATAAATCGTTCGAAGTAGCATATTCACAAGATAGTGTATTCAAATAAAAATTTTGCAAAAAGTCTTGTGAGAGCAATTTACCATTCTGAACTACTTCAAAACCCTTTTCTCTAAATGGCTTATCTTTTCCTCTTTCTATATCTAGATAATACATACATACTTTTATTGGTTTATACTTTTCTGGAAGATTATCTAGCATGTCTGCATATGCTGTATAATCTGTAACTACATTAGAAAAATGAGTGCCTTTTGAAGGAAATGCAACAGTTCCCTTTTTTTCAATGATAGGATTTTCTTTTTTTACCTTCTCTAAAAATGGGTCTAAATAAATTATAGGCGCACCTATATTTTTTATATTTTGGTCTTTATTTCCCAAATAAGATTTAACAAATTCTTTTTCCTTATCAGAATACATTAAAAATAGAGATGAATCTCCTTTAGGAAGATAAAAAGAAAGCTGTTCTTTTACATTATCTTCTGAAGTTACACTAAAAAATTTTATTCCATGTTGTATTCTAAAATTTAAAGGTATCCAATAAGGCAAACCTGCATATTTTTTCAAGATATTGCCCAATCCATAATAGTTGTTTCCTTCCCAGTATTCTCTTTTGAGTTTTTTGACCAACTTAGGATTTTGTATTTCCTTATAAATATCAACTGCCATTTATTTAATTATTTAGTTTGAAATCTATATATGCATGAGGTATTTGGTCTAGAGGTAAAGGTGGATTTTGATAAGCATCAACAAAACTTACAGCTTCCTCTAAACCTCCCAAAACTTTTGAATGAGCAATTAAAGAAGAATTGATAAATTTACTAGCCCCTGCTTTTATCAATTCGATAGTTTCTCTTCTATTTCTTAAGTTTCCTACACCTCTTGACATAAGTATATTCAATCCTGAAGCTTGTATAAGAGATTTATCAATCACAATATCCTTAGAGCCAAAACCAAAAGGAATACAATGTGTGTTGGGAGATAATAGTTTAGCATTATCCCAAAGCATTGTAGAATTTCCAGATGTACAATCCATCAAGAAATTGGCATTTCTATTTTTAAAATGTTTACGAGCAGTTTCTCTTATAGATTGAATTTCACTTTGTATGAGAGGTTCTTCTTTTGAGCAGTCTTGACGATTCATTAATTCTGCCGTTTGGGGAGAGATAACATAACTTGTTATGGCATCTGGATTCAGAGCAACAACAGATGCAGCTCTTTTTTTGTTTGTATCTATTACTACAATCTTTGATTCTGGACAAGAGTGTTGATGCAAATAAGCTGCTAAATGTCCTGAATAACCAGCACCAAATAAAAGCATTCTACGCATACGCAATGTATCAGGATGACGTGTCATAGCATTTCTCACGTCTGCTACCAAAAAACTAAACATAAATGCTTTCAATTCTTCTTCTGAAGGATTTTCATAATGTTTATAACACAATTCCCAAGAATAAGCAGGTAGAACAGCATATTTAGCAAATGTACCGTCATTAGAGTGCTTTCCATGACCAATTATTGTAGATTCGTTATAATCACATTCTGTATATCTATGCAACACAGTACAAGAATAACAATCATAATGAGTACAAGGAGCATGACCTAAAATAGCAACATAATCTCCCTTTTCTACTTTGCTTTGCTTTCCATTTGTCTCTATAACCTTTCCTACTCCCCCATTACCAAAGACAAAGTAATCTTTTTCTAAAAATTCTTCTTTTCTAGGGTGTAGTAGATTAGGGTGAGAAGCCAACCAAAAACTACCGTGCATAGGTACATAACATATTTCAACCAATATTTCTCCTTCTTCTAAACTAGGTGTCGAAGTAGTGCGAATTTTTGTATGTAGTTTAGTATGGGTAGAATCTGTATAGGTAGTGTAGAGTTGGTTGTTTTCCATTTTTGAAAGTTGAATTGAACTTAAATTAAAGAGTTTTTATAGTAAGCAAAATTAGTACCTTATTCTAATAACCTTTGCATTGCAGTAGGGCGAAGATGATAAGCATCATAAAAATCTGGTGTTTTCATATTTATCTGATTTGGGTCATAACTGCCTACTAATTCTGTATTGGTCTTTTTTCCGATAGTAATAAATACTTTTTCTGCTTCAATTACATTTTTATATTTTTTGTTTTTGACAAAATAATCCCAAACAATTGGGTGATAAGGATGAAGAAGCAAAGTTACTTCTATATTTTTTTGTTTGAGGTATTCAATAAGTTTTAAAACTAACTCTTGATTTTTATTAGAAACTTCATCAAAGTCATTTAAAAATCGTATTTTATCGTTTTGTATGAATGATTGAGCTTTTTTTTCTACTTCTTCACTTTCTCTAAAAAATTGTTTTGCATTATACAACCTTGAGCCATCTGCAAGTTTTGTATCTGCGATTTCATTTATACTATCCAATGAAACCTCATAATATGAATTATTTTTATTTTGAGACATCATTTTTACTGATTCTTGAAAGTAATTAAAAGAAAATGCTTCTTTTAATTTGTCAGTATAGGCTTTCAAAATATTCTTTGTTGTTTGAGTTGTTGTAACTTCTATTTCTAATTTTTGAGACAATTCTATATAATAAGATTTCAAAGGCAACCATCTTACTTCATCATTATTTGAATTTAATATCCATGGGTCTAGTCCCAAGATTATTTTCTTAGGTAATTTATCATTTTGCTCATAGAGAGCAATAACACCATAAATATCTTCTATCGTAGCTCCACTTAATCCACTATTTATAAAATAAGAATCTTCAAAAAAATAATTCCTTATTTGCATTACCCTACTACTACCTATGGCTAGTACATCAGGTGTTTTAGTCATTTGATTGATGAGATTTATTTGCACCTTACGCTCATCATAATTATAAATGCTACTAATATTATTTCCCTTTATTAATTCTTGTGCAATTTCTTTTTCTACCTCCCCTGTACTAAACAACAATGCAGGATCTACAATGACATTGACAGATAATACAAAAATGAGGAATGGAATAAAATAAAATAATTTTGAAAAGATTTTCATTGATTCTTTACTTTTTAGAATTGAAAATATATAAATTGAGACTCTGAAAAAACTCCAAAAAATAAGATGGCTAACAACAAAAGATAATATAAAAACCATCTTACAAGCCAATGTAAATTGCTGATGGTAGTTCGTAAAGAATATTTTATCTGTAAAAAATGAATAAACTCCATTGTCAATATAGCTAGTATAGAAATTGTAAAATCATATACTGACATCTTCAAATATTCATTGTTTATCTTTATATGATTCTGCCAAGTAATATCATTTTGATTTAAAATTACTGATTTGAATGTCCAAATAATATCTTTAAATTGAATAATTATATTTGATGAGAAGCTATTTTTTATCAACAAGAAAGCGTCCTGTATTGTATTAGCTCTAAAAAATACCCAAGCTAATAAAACTAATAGAAATGTAATACTAACATTTACTAGTTTGTATAAATTACTTGTTTTATCTATCCTAAATTTTTTATAAAAAATTTGACTTATAGGTGCTATAAATAACGCAAAAATTAAATAAAAGCCATGTAATGCTCCCCAAAAAATAAAAGTCCAGTTTGCGCCATGCCAAACTCCACTAATCAAAAAGGTAATAAAAAGATTATAATACCAACGCCATTTTATTGTTCTGTTTCCACCCAAAGGGATATAAACGTAATCCTTAAACCAAGTAGAGAGGGAAATATGCCATCTTTTCCAAAACTCCGAAATAGATTTAGAAAAATAAGGTCTATCAAAGTTTTTCATCAAATCATAACCCATTACTTGAGCAGCTCCAATAGCTATATCTGAATAGGCAGAAAAATCACAATAGATTTGGAAAGCAAAAAAAACAGATGCTATCCATATACTTAATCCTGAAAAATTGGATGGGTCATTATACACTGTATTGACTACCATCGATAACCTATCTGCAATGACAAGTTTTTTGAAAAACCCCCAAGCCATTAATTGTAACCCATACTTTACTCTAGTATAATCAAATAAATGATTTACTCTAAATTGAGGTAACAAATGACTTGCTCTCTCAATAGGACCTGCCACTAATTGGGGGAAAAAAGTAACAAATAATGCAAAAATACCGAGGTGCTTTTCAGCTTTTATTTTTCCATTATATACATCAATAGAATAACTTAATGTTTGAAAGGTATAAAAAGAAATACCCATAGGAAGTAAGACATGCAATAGAGGGAAAATAGTATTCCCTGTTATGAAATCAAAAGTTTGATTTATGGTAGTAGCAAAAAAATTGAAATATTTGAAGCTAAATAAAATTCCTAGATTAGATAATAAACTCAAATAAAGAAATGGTTTCCTTTCTTTTTTACTCTCTCGCTTACTAATTTGGGTAGAGCAAAAATAGTCTATTAATGTAGAAAGTATTAATAATAAGATATACTCTACCTTCCAAGCCATATAAAAAATATAGCTTCCAGTAAGAAGCAATATCCATCTATAACGATGAGGTAGAATAAAGAAAAGAAATACAATAGTTGGGAAAAATAATACAAACTCCCAAGAATTAAAGAGCATTCTATTTTAAAAATTAGGATAAATTTGATAGCTTTTTTCTAACATAAAATTTTTCAATAAACTTTCATTAATAACATTATATTGAGGTAATACATTTTTATTAAGTGTAAACTTACTTGATTCATTATTTGTGTGTGTGTAATCTTCAGAATACACACAATTTCTTCCAGAGCCATCTAATCCAATATTATCAATGAGTGTTTGCCTTGGATAAATGACTGTTGTACCTGTGAGATAATGTACTAATGACCAAGGAATACTCCATACATCAACAAGTCCGTTTATATATTTTTCAGAGTTAGCCAAACGATGTAAATCAGGAGCAATTAGTTTTATATCTATTTTAGCTTGTTCAAATTTTTCAAGCACCTTACCAACCTCTATTTCATAATCACTCCATCTATCAGCCCAAGTTGCCCATCCCCATGTAGAGAATCTAGACATTAAGAGTAAATCACTACTTTCAGAAACTTGAAAAGGAGTATTAGGAGGAAGGTAACCACAGACAGAACGTACATTTTTATTATCCTTCTGACTTATGAGTGTTTCTTTAAAAAACTTATAAGCTCCATCTCTAAGTACACAATCATCTTCAAGTAAAATAACGCCATCATATCCTCTCTCAAATAAAGTATCTAAGGCATAAATTACAGACTTTTTAAGCCCTTTAGGCTCTTTGTGCTTATAGAGAGTTATATTTAATTTATCTGAATGCTGGTCTATTAGTGATGTGATTTTTTGTTGATTTTCTTTGACTTCTTGTTTTTCAGAAAAATCCAAAAAAGCATAGACATCGTCAACATTATTTTCCACAAGACTTTCAATTACTTCTTGACAATGACTTGGACGATTGTATAATAATAGAGCAATAGCAATTTTCATCTTAGAGTATTAGATTTAACTTTTATTTATTCTTTATTTGTGTGTCATATAGAGAGCGTGCCATAAGTAAATCTACTGGAGTATCTATATCTACTGAACGCCACTTTTCCATTTCTACCATTCCTATTTTATCTCCCATACGACACGTTTTTTCAAACAAAACATCTTTTCGCATAACATAAATAGCTTTATTTTCAGCCCATTGATTCCACATTTCTTTCTGACGTGGCATTCTATTACAAGGGTCATAGTTAGATGGTATTACTGTTTCATCATCATTATCTCCTGTTTTTTTCCATAGATAACGAGTATCATGATAAACAGATAGCACAGAATCATACTCTCCTGATTTTACTAACCTTACAGCTTTATTTATAGATTCTATGTCTCTAAGAGGAGCAGTAGGATATAATAAAACGATTATGTCATAATTTACATTTGTATTTTTTTCAAACTCTTTTGTAGTCCAAATCAATAACTTATCTACTTCTTGTAAAGTTTTATCATGAGCAAACTCGTCTGGTCTATCCACAACTGGAGCACCAAAAGAAGCAGCAACATCTCTTATTTCTTTGTCATCAGATGTTACGACAAGATTATCTATTTCTGAAGCATTTTGTGCATGAGAAATAGTATGAGCAACAAGAGGCTTACCTCCTAGTAATTCTATATTTTTTCTTGGTATTCCTTTTGAACCACCACGTGCTGGTATTATAGCAAGTACATTCATAATAAACTATTTAAAAGTTGTGTAGAAATATTTAATTTTTGAGCAATATCAACAAATTGCTTCGTTAATTGAGAGCTTACAGGAATGCCTGTCATTAACCGTTGTTCTTTTGTTTGTTTTTCTTTATCGCCTGGTACATAAACAGGTATCATTGCATCGACTCTTTCAGAATTTCTAATTTGCTCACACAGTTTTTGCAAATTTTGCTTAAAGACCTCTGTAGAATCAAAAGCACTAATATTGAGTGCCATAAAAAAATGTCCTAGATACCTCTTATCTGAAGGAGAACTCTCATACATAGAAGAGACATCACTTGCAAAAGGCATATTATTTAAAAAACTTGAAAATATATCGACAATCATTGCCAAACCAAATCCTTTATAATCGCCAATTCCCTTGAGATAATATGCTAGATTAGGGTCAATTGTATTTTTACCTTCAATATTAGTTGCTGCATCTAAAGGGAGTTCTTGGTTTAAGCTCTTATAATGCTTGATTTTATTACCAGTAAGTATTGTTGTTGCTGCATCAAAACAAAAAGGTTCTTCATCCATCATAGGAGCAGATACACAAATAGGATTAGTGCCAAAAAAAGATTTTTTACTGTTTGGCGTACTCATCTTGGGAGTTGTACTGGTCATAACCAATCCAACCATGTCTTTTTGAGCAGCACGATTAGCATAGTGAAATAAACCTCCCATGTGATTTGAGTTTGAAACTCCAACTATTCCAACACCATATAGATGTGCCATGTCTATTGCTTTATCAATTGCTCTAACTCCACTTCCATAAGCAAAACTATGTTTAGCATCCATTTTTGCAATACAAGGCGTAGTACATTCTATCTTAATATCTGCCTCTGTTACAATTCGTCCGTTTAGTACAGCATCAACATAATGAGGCAATAATCGAATACCATGAGAATCTATACCTTTTAATGATGCTTCTGCTAAAGATTCTGCACAACTATCTGCTGATAGAGTATCTACTTTTATTTTCTCTAGTACAAGCAGAATATATCTTCTAATGTTTTCAAATGTTATAAATGATTCCATTCTATTCAATTTTTATACTTTTTTGCCATTCTGTGTCTATTCTAACAATTCCAGGTCTTTGCATACTTCGAATTGACCTTGTATCATATAACTTAAAACTACATATAGTTTCTCGTCTATCTAAATGTTCTAAATTAGCTACTAATACAGCAGCAACTGTAATATAATACGTATTAGGGACAAAAACAGAAGGTATTCGAACCAGAAATGAGTGCTTTCCGATGGGTAAAGAAGAAGGGAAACCATCTATAATATCTCTAGTATCATTGAAATATACTTCTATTCCTTTTTCATTTTGTAATTTCAAAGCTAAGTAGAAATTAGGAAGAGTTTCAAGTATTTCAAATTCTATATTAACATAAACCTCATCTCCAAACTGAAAATCTTGTTGCAATGCCTTATCAGCATTGAGTATGCTTATCTTAGTAAATCCAAAAGGTTTTGATTTTTTCACTTCTAAAATCACTTCTGATTTTTTTGTAGCTTCATTATTTATCTCTAAATAATAATCTACCATTTTCTGTGTATCTCCTATATGCTTTATAGTACCTTGTTCTAATAACATAGCTTTAGTACAAAGTGTATTAATAGAATTCATATTATGGCTAACAAAAAGAATAGTTCTACCTTCTTGATTAGAAACATCTTGCATCTTTCCAATAGCTTTTTTCTGAAACTCTGCATCTCCAACAGCCAGTACCTCATCTACTACCAAAATATCAGGGTCTAAGTGAGCAGCTACAGCAAATCCTAAACGGACAGTCATACCAGAAGAATAACGCTTTACAGGAGTATCCATGTACTTTTCTACACCTGCAAAATCTACTATTTCATCTAATTTACGAGTAACTTCTCTTCTGGACATGCCTAAGACAGCACCATTGAGATAAATATTTTCTCTACCTGTAAGTTCTCCATGAAAACCTGTACCTACTTCTAAAAGACTAGCAATTCTACCTTTTATTTTTATACTTCCAGTTGTGGGAGCAGTTATTTTTGATAAGATTTTGAGAAGAGTTGATTTTCCTGCACCATTTTTCCCAATAATTCCAAGTATTTCGCCTTGCTGTACTTCAAAATTAATATCTTTCAATGCCCACACATAATCTGAATTAGATTTTTGTGTACGGTCATTGGTTTGTCCTATCTTCAGGGTAGGGTCTTCTTTTCCTCTTATCTTTGCCCAAAAACGAGCTGCATCATCTCTAAGCGTTCCACTTCCTACAAGCCCCAAACGGTACTGTTTGCTTATATCGGTAGCTTTAATAACAATATTACTCATTCAGAAAGGGTCAGTAAATTATGAAATAAAAAATAATTGAATAAGGATACAAAAGACAAATATAGTATTTTTTGATAAAAAGTCTGTAAAAAATTCAAGTTTACAAATTTTCTCTCTTAAATAAAGATTGAGAAACAGGTATGAAAACTATTTTACCTTAACTTTGTAATTGAATAGCAATACATACTAGAATCAAATAAAAACTTCAAATTAAATAGAAAAGATAAAAATGGCAAAAGGTGACGGAAACCGAAAACGCAAAGAAGAAGCAGAAAAACTGACCATAAAAGACCAAGCAAAGGCACTCAACTATTTACCTCGCTTTTTCAAACTCATTTGGAAGACAAGTCCACGTTTTGCCTTCACAACCCTAATTCTTAGAGTTTTCAAAGCAATTATTCCACTTGTTACACTCTATGTTGGCAAATTGATTGTTGATGAAATTGTACGACTCATTAATTCTGATACTGCTTTTGAGCTTATTTCTGAAAATACAAAATACCTTTGGATTTTGGTTGGAATAGAATTAGGACTTACTATTTTTTCTGAGATATTGAGTAGAATAATTACGCTTACTGATAATCTTTTAGGTGATTTGGTAGCAAACTATACTTCTGTTCAGCTTATTAGACACGCTTCAAAACTAGATTTAGAGCAGTTTGAAGATGCGACCTTTTATGATAAACTAGAACGAGCAAGGCAGCAGACTTCGGGACGTGTAATTCTGATGTCACAAGTTTTATCTCAAGGACAAGATATTATTACACTTGTTTCATTAGCTATTGGCTTAGTAGCTTTCAATGGCTGGCTTATTTTGATTCTAATTTTGGCTTTAGTTCCTGCTTTTTTGGGAGAAACACATTTCAACGAACGTGCTTACTCATTATCTTTAAGCTGGACTCCTGAGCGAAGAGAATTAGATTATCTGCGTTATATTGGTGCAAGTGATTTTTCTGCCAAAGAACTCAAAGTGTTTGGCTTATCTGATTTTTTGGCAAATCGTTTCAAATTTCTTTCAGATAATTATTACACTGAAAACAAATCATTAACTCAAAAAAGAGCTTTTTGGGGAAGTTTGTTTTCACTTATTGGTACAGCTTCTTATTACGTAGCTTATGTTCTCATCATTATCGAAACAATTACAAAAGTTATTTCTTTAGGAGATTTGACTTTCTTGGCTGGCTCATTTGAAAGACTTCGTTTTATGTTGCAACAAATAATGGGACGTTTTTCTAGTATTGCTCAAAGTGCACTTTATCTCAAAGATTTATTTGAATTTTTAGAATTAGAACCTTTAATTCCTGTTACAGAAACACAAAGACAAGTTCCAAATCCAATAAAAGAAGGGTTTGTTTTTGAAAATGTGGGTTTCAAATATCAAAATCAAGAACGTTATGCCATCAAAAATCTTTCTTTTACGCTTCACAAAGGCGAAAAATTAGCGTTGGTAGGAGAAAATGGTGCAGGAAAAACAACCTTAGTAAAACTTTTAGCACGACTTTACGACCCAACAGAAGGACGAATTTTGTTAGATGGACACGATTTGAGAGAATATAATCCCACACAATTACGAAATTTGATAGGTGTCATTTTTCAAGATTTTGTCAAATTTGAATTAAGTGCCTCTGAAAATATTGCTGTTGGAAATATTGAAGAACGAGAAAACAAAACATTAATTACTGAAGCTGCCACAAAAAGTCTAGCAAATGATGTAGTAGAAAAGCTACCTGAAAAGTATGAGCAAATGTTAGGTAGAAAGTTTAATGGTGGTGTCTCGCTTTCAGGTGGAGAGTGGCAAAAAGTAGCTTTAGGACGTGCTTATATGCGAGATGCACAACTCTATATTTTGGATGAGCCAACAGCAGCATTAGATGCCCGAGCCGAACACGAAGTTTTTGAGCGTTTTGCAGAGCTAATTGAAGGAAAAACAGCAGTTCTGATTTCACATCGTTTTTCTACAGTAAGAATGGCTGACAGAATTTTGGTCTTACAAAATGGAGGACTTTTAGAAATTGGGTCACATACCGAACTTTTAGAAAAAGATGGGAAATATGCTGAACTATTTAATTTACAGGCAGAGGGCTATAAATAGAAATTTCCTCAAAACATTTCTCAAAAAAAAGTATTTATCCATTTTGATAAGTAACTTTGTGCTTTTGATTTATGGATTTTCGCTTACTTCGCCGTTGTTGGTGTTTTAGCAAAGCGACACCAACAACACTTAACTTTCTATTCATGAATTTTTCTGTAACAGACAACGATTTTTTTAAGGAAACTTCTCTTCTATCAAAAGAAGAAAAAAAAGGAACAATCACTCATAAAAGTCCTTCAAATATTGCTCTCATAAAATATTGGGGCAAACATGGCGTACAACTTCCCAACAACCCTTCCTTAAGTTTTACACTTACGAATGCTTTTACAGAAACAAGATTAGAATTTGTAACTAAAAAAGAAGGGGAATCAAAATCAGAAATTTCTTTAGAGTTTTGGTTTGAAAACGAAAAAAATGGAAAATTTGAACAAAAAATACGCAAGTTTTTAGAAAGTCTTTTGCCTACTCAACCCTTTTTAGGTTTTGTTCATCTCAAAATTTACTCTCAAAATTCGTTTCCTCATTCAGCTGGAATTGCCTCATCAGCTTCTAGTATGGCAGCTTTAGCCTTGTGTTTGTGTGATTTGGAAAAAAACCTCTTAAATACACTTCAAAACGAAGAAGAGTTTTATCAAAAAGCCTCTTATTTGGCTCGTTTGGGTTCTGGAAGTGCTGCTCGTTCTGTTTATTCAAATATCCCTATCACCACATGGGGACAAACAGACAGTATACAAAATACGTCTGATTTGTTTGCTAGTCCGTATTCTCTACCAATTCATGCTATTTTTCAAAATTATCAAGATACAATTCTGATTGTTTCAGCAGAAGAAAAAAGTGTTTCTAGTCGTGCAGGTCATGCGCTTATGGAAAACAATCCTTTTGCACAAACTCGCTATAACTTAGCACATTCAAATCTAAAAAAACTCATTCTTGCTTTAGAAAAAGGCGATACAGAAACATTTATTGAAGTTGTAGAAAATGAGGCTTTTGTCTTACACGCACTCATGATGTGTAGCTCTCCTCCTTTTATTTTGATGGAAACAGGAACACTAACAATTATCAAAAAAATTCAGAAATACCGTCAAGAAAAAAATATTCCTATCTGTTTTACGCTTGATGCAGGTGCAAATGTACACGTTTTGTATCCTAAAAAGTTTGAAAAAGAATGTTTGACTTTTATTGAAAATGAATTAAAACCTTTTTGCTTTGAAGGAAAATACCTTATTGATCAGTTACCAGTAATCAGTAAATAGTTACCAGTTAATTTCAAATATAGTTTTGTTTTTATTTATCTCATCTTACAAAATCATAAAAAAATTATACACGAATAATAGAATTGTATTTAATTCTAAATTCTGAAATCTAAATTCTAAATTTATAGTGAAATCTCCTTTTTTTAACTCAAAAATACTCCTTTTTGGCGAGTACGGCATCATTCACGAAGCGATGGGACTTGCTCTTCCTTACGATTTATTTCAAGGAAGATTAATATTTAAAAATGTTACTCAAGTTTCTTCTAAGATTATACAATCTAATAATGAGCTTCGAACTTTTGCTGATTATCTCAAAGAACTCGTGAAAGAAGACGATTTTCCGATTGCCTTTGATTTTACGTCCTTAGATTTTGATTTAGAACAAGGTCTTTTCTTCGAATCTACCATTCCACAAGGTTTTGGTGTGGGCAGTTCAGGCTCTTTGACGGCTGCGATGTATCAGCGTTATGCACGCAAAAAATTACCAATTGCAAATGGAGTTCCGACGACAGAAGAAATTAGTAATTTAAAAAAGGTTTTTGCTAGAATGGAAAGTCATTTTCACGGTTCTAGTTCTGGTTTTGACCCCTTGATTTGTTATTTGAATATGCCTTTGCTCATAAAAAGCAAAAAACATATTGAAGTAACTCAAATTCCAGATTTTGAAGCAAGTAAAGATAAAAATGATGATACAAGAGGCGCAGTTTTTTTATTAAATACAGGCAGACCACGCAGAACTGAGCCTTTAGTAAATCTTTTTTTAGAAAAATGTAAAAACAAAGACTTTGCAGATGCGTGTCAGAATCAATTTATTCCCTTGAATAACGCTTGTATAGAAACTTTTTTAGCCAATGATTTGGAAGGTATGTTTAAAAATTTGAGTGATTTATCTCATTTTCAATACAAAAATTTCCAACCTATGATTCCATCTTTGTACCGTCCACTTTGGAAACATGGTTTACAAACTAATGATTATTACTTAAAACTCTGTGGTGCAGGGGGTGGAGGCTTTATTTTAGGTTTTGCAAAAGATTTTGATAAAGTAAAACATCATTTTTCGCAGTATCAAGTTAGGGTGGTTTATGAGATTTGAGAGTAATTATTTTGCATAATTTCATTACAGAAAAAAACAAAAAACTACTAAATAGTTTAAATTTCAACTTTATCAGCTTTTAATCATTTACAAAAGGCTGGAAAAAGTTTGTTCAAACATTCATTTATAGAGGAAATTAAAAAGTAAGCCTATCATAATCACTATCAAAACACTTTATTTAATTGGATAATTTTAAGTATCTTTAACCAAAAAATAGCCTTAAACTATTTAATTATTAGGATAACAATTTAAAATTAAAAAAATGACAAAAGTGGCATACGGAACATTTCCTGTTCTAAAAGCAATAGAATTTAGCTCAAATGAGGAAACAAATCAACCCCTATTACCTAGCAGTTGGACATGCACAGCAATTTTACACCCTTATGCTCCCCCAACAGATTCAAACCAACTTACAAATCCTTTTTTTCAATTATGTATTGCTTCCATTACATTTATTGAAAATGAGATATTATCTGTTCAAGTAACAGGATTAGAATATGGTACTTGGTGGTACAAAATTACTCCTTTAGAAACTACTCTCTCTACAGACAAAGGAATAACATGGACTTCTCTAAAAGATACAGGATGGACATTACCTACAAGAAACTGGCTAGAGGAAAATGCTACTTATTTCAAAACAAGTTATTTGAATTGGATGGAAGCTCAAGAAGTAGATTGGTGGAAACAACCTGTAAAAAATTCGAATGCAGCAACATGGATATGGTTTGATAATAAAACTAAACTACCCTTTCGAATGATGTTTGGAACACCCCCTCCAACCTCAACAACGGGTGACCCAAAACAACTTGCCTTTTTTCAGAACTTCTCATTTACTTATTTCTCAAAATTTGAAGCTGTTAGTAATCCAGATACTTCTATTTGGAATACCCCTTCTATTCAAGGATTTAATAATGGTAATCCGTTCAATTATAAACTGATAGAGTGGAATCATTCTTTTTCAATGACCACTATAATGACTCCTGTAGACTCTAAAAGTATGCCTTTACCAACTTGTGTTCTCTACCAATGGAAGTCAGACGAAGAATATCAAGAACATAGAGACAGAACACAATGTACGATGATGTCGCAACAATATAATCCAGAGGCAGGATTCGGAACACAAGTTGCCATGCTATATGGTCGTCCTCCAGCAGATATGACCAATCCCCCAGCCTTATCAAGAGATGGTTATATTTTTAATGAAAATGTTTATTTTACAAGAGGTTATCCAGAACCTGTAGTAGTAAATTGTAGAAATATTGGCTTAGGACAACAACCCCCAACTTGGGCAAGTATTCCAGCCGTACAAGGAACAATCCATGCAACAATAATTGATAACCCTGTATTATGTCCAAATGAAACTGTAAATATAATTTCGGCTCTCTTTCCTCCTACACCTCAATATCCACAAGGAAGGTATCTTTGGACATGGTATAGTTTATTACCAAATTCTGATGGAAGCCAAAGCAGACCAATAACCTTTATGGAATCTGCATCCGAAGTTTCTGATGAAGGAACAAGTTTGGCACTTGCAGATTATTTTGAATGGGTCAGAAACCCAGTAGGAACATGGTTTGATAAAGAATATTTTGACCTTCCTACTATGTGTTTACATGTGCCTAAAAGAATCCTTTTCAAGAAATAACCATTCAAATTCTGTTATTGGTGTTTGATTTCAGCCAGCTTTTATCTATCACCAACAATTCTGACATGTACAGATTTTAAACAAAGAATTAATGACTAAAAAAGAATATGATATTATAACAGAAATAGTAGCACCAATTTATTTAGACATATTTTCTTTGTGTTATTGCGATGACATGGACGAAGAAGAAGAGACTGAGTTTTTTAGAACATTTAGTAGATTTGAAAAAATCTATGCAGAAAATAAGAAAAAGGTTAAGCATCAATATAAAGTAAATAAAAACTTCCCTAGATTTTCCTTAAATTTGTCTATACTCATCTTTTACGAAAAAATAGACTTTAATTTTACGAATGAAAAAAATACTTATTGCAGGTGCAGCAGGTTTCTTGGGTTCTCATCTTTGCGACCGTTTTATTGCAGAAGGTTATTATGTTATCGGAATGGATAACCTTTTGACAGGAAATATCAAAAATATCGAACATCTTTTTGAGCTTCCTAATTTCAAATTTTATCATCACGACATTACTACTTTTGTACATGTTCCTGATGATTTAGATTATATTTTACATTTTGCTTCTCCAGCTTCTCCAATTGATTATCTCAAAATGCCTATTCAAACTTTAAAGGTTGGTGCATTGGGGACACATAATTTATTAGGACTTGCTAAAGCAAAAAAAGCTAGAATTTTGGTGGCTTCTACTTCAGAAATCTATGGCGACCCAGAAGTACACCCTCAAACAGAAGAATATTGGGGAAATGTAAATTCTGTTGGTCCTCGTGGAGTGTATGATGAAGCAAAACGCTTTTTAGAATCAATTACAATGGCATACCACAATGCACACGCAGTAGAAACTCGTATGATTCGTATTTTTAATACGTATGGCCCTCGTATGCGATTGGATGATGGACGTGTTTTGCCTACTTTTATGCGCCAAGCCATTGAAGGAGAAGATTTAACAATTTTTGGAGATGGTTCTCAAACTCGTTCTTTTTGTTATGTAGATGATTTGGTAGAAGGAATTTATCAACTTCTTTTGAGTGATTATCATTTGCCAATGAATATCGGAAACCCAAGCGAAATTTCTATGTCTGATTTTGCAGAAGAGATTATCAAACTTACAGGAACTTCTCAAAAAGTAGTTTATCAAGACCTTCCAGTAGACGACCCAAAACAGCGTTGTCCAGATATTACAAAAGCTAAAAATATCTTAGGTTGGACTCCAAAAATTGACCGTGCAGAAGGACTTAAAAGAACCTATAAATTCTTTAAAGAAATTTTAGATAAAAAAGCTGCTGATAATTCAGTAAAAGCATAATTTTTACAGAAATGGATTAGAAATTAATCTAACATTTTTAATGCAACATCAGTTTTGATTCTTTCGTCGTCTATATAGTATTCTCTATTAGAGTGCGAAAGAATCATTTTTTTAGCTAGAAAATATATAGACAATTATTATATGAAAAAATTATTTTTTAATTCTCAATTCTCAACTCTTAATTCTGTATTATTTATAGGCTTACTTTGTCTGACAGGTTGTTTTGCAGAACCAGATTACCCTAATACTCCTCAAATTACTTTTGTAAACCTAGAGAACTTACAGAGTAAAGCGAGAGCAAATACAGATTCTGTCATAATTACTTTGTTTTTTCAAGATGGTGATGGCGATTTAGGGCTAAGTTCGTCAGATACTTTACCTCCATTTTCTGAAAGAAATCCAGATGGAAGTGTTAATCTTTTTAGACATAATTTTTTTGCTGATGTAGAGCGTTTGAATGAAAATGGAGAATTCGAACCTGTAACTTTTGCCTCTCAAAATTTTAATCTAAACTCTCGTTTTCCCGTTCTGAATACATTAGATAAAGAAACAGCTTTGGAAGGCGACCTTAGATATTCTATTAATGTTATTTATACCAGTTTTTCGCCTGTTGAGAAAGGAGATGTTTTAAGATACAGAATAAGTATTGCTGATAGAAACCTTAATGTTAGCAATGTTATTGTAACTGATCCAATGACACTAGGAGTATATGATGAATAAAGACAAAATAAATTTAAGTTTTAGAGTATAAATTTTAGAACTAAATACCTTATATTTGAGTTCTAAGTTTATTACAATTTCAATTCATTCAGAATGCTAATTTCTAATTTTATAGTATTACTTCTGAATTCATACTTCTAACTTCTAATTTTATTTTAATTTGGTAGAAAAAATAATACCTTTAAAAGATATTTCTTTAGTCGATTTTTTGGGTGTAGAAAACAGAAATATCAAAGAAATATCACTCTCTTTTCCCAATAGTAAGATAGTGGCTCGTGGAAACGAACTTCGCATACAAGGTAATCGCCCCGAACTTTTGCATATTAACGAAATTATAAATCTTCTCTTGGAGCATTATAATCGTTATGGTTCTGTTTCTGTTGAAGATGTAAGAAGTTATATTGAGCAAGATGCTGATATGATTTCACAAGCACGCCAAAAAGATGAAAACTTAGTTTATGGTATACAGGGAACACCAATTAGAGCAAAAACACCCAATCAAAGAGAGCTTGTAGAAGCTGCATCACATAATGATGTCGTTTTTGCACTTGGTCCAGCAGGAACAGGAAAAACCTATATTGCTGTGGCTTTGGCTGTTCGGGCTTTAAAAAACAAACAGGTCAAGAAAATAATTATTACTCGTCCTGCCGTTGAAGCTGGTGAAAGTCTAGGCTTTTTACCTGGGGATATGAAGGAAAAAATTGACCCTTATTTGCGTCCTATTTATGATGCTTTGGCTGATATGATTGCGCCTGAAAAGCTCAAATTTTATCAGGATACAAATGTTATTGAAATTGCTCCAATTGCTTATATGCGTGGTCGTACACTTTCAAATGCCTTTGTACTTCTAGATGAAGCACAAAATACGACAACAATGCAGCTCAAAATGTTTCTTACTCGTTTGGGATTAGATTCAAAGATGATAATTACAGGGGATATGACACAGGTAGATTTACCTAGAAATGTTACTTCTGGACTTGCACAGACTGTCAAAATTCTTAGAGATATTGATGGAGTTGCAGTAGTGGAGCTTTCAGGAAAAGATGTGGTGCGTCATAAACTTGTGCGTCATATTATTAGTGCTTACGAATCTTTGGAAGACCAAATAGCACAAAAATCGGAAGAACGAAGAGAAGCAATTATCAAAGAAAGTAGAGAGAGCAGAGCCAAAAAACAAGAGGGAAGAGAAAATGCTTTTGATAAATTAAAACGTCAGGATAACTCAGAAGAAGAGTAATTTTGTTATTCTACATTAAATATCAAAGAGCTTTATTTTCAATAATAAGGCTCTTTTTTTATTTGTCATCCAAATCAAATCTATTCATAAAATTCATCATCAATCGTTTTATCAAACTCAAAAACCCCATTTTTATTTTTACTAATTTCACTCATTCTAAAAATTGCCATTCTTGGAATATAGCCATAAATATGAGGAAACAGTAATCCATCAGGTGCATACTCATCTTTTATCAGCGAATGAACACGCTCAGGCGCAATATGCAAAACCAAAACCGATTCTTCCTCTGAAAAATATTTATTGGCAGAACGTGCTACCTGTTCAGCATACGAACAATGAATAAACTCTCCTGGAGGACGAATCTGTGTATCCTGATAATGGTCTAAATCCCAATCTGAGAGTTTTACTAAATGATAAAAACGCTTTGGAAGTGGATTTGTAAATATATTTTTAGGTTCTTGCCAGCGTTCCCAATCGTATGCTTGAATGTTAGGAAAATGTTTTTTGTAATCATACATAGAAGGCAAATCATAGCTATATCCATGGTAATAATAGCTTTTTTGATGTTCTTTAGCATATTCTATTTCCATCAACATTGTATAAGTTCCTAAGCTATTGCTATAATAATCTGGGTCGTACATTCCATAAACCGACGAAATAGCTTCCTCTCCAATATCAAAGAAACTACAAGCAATTAATTTTCCTCTTCCTTTGTCAGTTGGACTTGTTTTTCCTTCCTTTTCTGTATCATAAACATTTATCTGATAGGTCGGATTAGGAATTTTGTCTGGTTGGCGAGACAGAAAAACATAAATATCTTGTGGAATAGTATGTGAGAATTTCTGTTTGTGTTTATTAAAAAGAACATGATGCTCTGTCGTAAGTGCAATTGGTTCAATGACAGTTCTGAAATGCTTATTTTTGGATAGAATTTTCTTGAAACGTTTGCTATGCTTATATCCTTCTAACTCCACACGCAAAGGAACAACCATACAAAGCACATCATCATACAATGCCCAACTGTATCTATAAAAATGCGTTCCAAAATGTCGCCATCCTTGTTTCCACAGTATATCTAACTGTTCTGGACGAACACGCATCAAGTGTTTACTTTCATTAATATAATTAGGAGGTATTGCCATTTTATTCAATTACGAATTATGTTTTTAATTATACTGTTATTCAACTCTAATTTTTGAAATCGGATTTCTAAATTTATTTGTTGATGAATAAAATTTATTCTTTTTCAACAGCTAACTGCACTTTTATTCCTAATTCGTGTCCGATATCCATAACTTGAATAATTTTTTGAATTGGAGTAGTATTTTCAGCGTGTAGAACAACTTCTTTATCACCTGTATTTGGAAGAATAGATTTGAGTTCATCCTTCATTTGTTCGATAGCTACTTCTTGTTTATTGACATAAAATTTTCCTTCTTCTGAAATAGTAATTGTAAGTTTTGGCATTACTGCACCACCTGAATTACTTGTCGGAACATTTACTTCTACTGCTGAAGGCGTTACAAAATTAGAAGTCAGCATAAAAAAAATCAATAACAGAAATACAATGTCTGTCATAGAAGACATATTAAAGCTAGGATCAAATTTAAGTTGAGATTTTGGCATGACATTCTTTCGTTTAGGATTGTTTTTGGGTTTTTAAAATCGTTAATCGTAAAGAAATTAGCTTCTCTGTTGCAACATCAATATAAAATCATGAATGAGTGTATTCATCCTACCCGTTACTTTATGAATTTTTGCTATTAAATAATTATACATAATATAGGCAAAAAGACCTACTACAAGTCCACCCATTGTAGTTCCCATTGCTTGATAGATTCCTTCTGCCAAAACTTTTGCACTTGTGGCACCATCTTGATTAGCAAGCTCTGAAAAGGCCTGAATCATTCCGACAACTGTACCCAAAAAGCCTACCATTGGCGCAGCACCTGCCACCAAGGAAATATAACCTACTTTTCTTTCTAGTTTGGTAAGTTCTCGTTGAGCTACTTCATCTATACGTTCTTTGAGTTGGTCTGACTTTACATAAGTCATTATTTCAAGACTTTCTCTCAAAATAATAGAATAAGACGAAGAAGATTTACGTAATGCTTCTTGTGCACTATCCATTCCTCTACTAATAAGCAGTTGTTTAATACGGTCTAACAAATCTTTTGGATTCTCTCTAGTGAGCTTAAAAAATGTCCATACTCTTTCTAAGAAAAAGTAGAATAATAAAATAGAAAGAGCAATAAGGGTATAACTAACAATTCCACCTGTCATAAACACTTCTAAGTAATTTACGCTTGCAGGAGGAGGAGTTTCTATAGTAGCTTGAAGTAGAATAAGGGGAATATTCACAGTTGAAATTAATTAATGGATAGGAAGATAACTTTTTAAATACTTATAGAGTGCTTTTTATAGAACCATTTGATTAAAATAGAAGTAGTCAGAATTGAAATAATACTTTCAATTCTGACTTTATAAGTTAGATTTAATAATTAAGAACCCACATATCAGGATATGTATTTCCTAATGTATTTCTTTGATTATAGGCTTCTCGCTGCGAAGCTTGATCGCCTACAGTTACACGATACATACCACGTTTTGGATACATTACAATTTTAGAATCAGATACTCCACTTCCTTGCAAATCTTTGCGAAGTCGGCGAGCATTTTCTATTTCAGCAAAACTACCAATTACAATATAGAAACGATTTTTAGGGTCATTAATTATATCTTCTGGTTGAGTTTCCGAATTTCCTGTATATTCAGTTGCTGGGTCTTTACCATTATTGGCTGTATTATCAGTTGCATTATTGGTGTTATCAGCGACATTATCACTTGAACCATCTGTGTTATTGGTGTTGTCTGTTGCGTCTGTCGAATTAGTATTATCTGCTGTCTCAGCTGAATTATCAACTTCTGTTACAGGATCAGTATTAGTATCATTTGTAACAATTGTAGTCGCAGGTTTTTGTCCCAAAAGAGCTTTTACACTTGCCATTGCACCCGAATCAGTATAGATATAAAGTAAGAAAGCAAAGGCAAACAAAATTGGAATAGCTATAAGCCATATAACCAAAGACGAGCTTTTTTCTTCCTCTTCTTCTTCTTCCTCATCATCTTCTACATTAATAACAGGAGGAACAGTTTCTTTCTTGACAGGAGGATTTTCTACATGCGAAGTAGATTTTATAAAATCTTCTTTTTCCTTTTTCAGACGAGCTTCTTCTTCTACAGGGTCTTTAGCAAACCTATCTCCCAAAGTAGCATAAAGAGCTGCATCTTTTGTTATATCAGAATCTTCATTAATTTTTTCTTTTTGAGCATCTCTATCAAAAACAGGCGGATTGGTAGCTGCAACATCTTTATTTTCTGTGCTTTCTTCTTTACCCTCTCGCTTGTTAAGTGGTTTTCTTTCAAGCGATGGCAATCCAAAAGCATCATCCAAAAGATTTTCATCATCTTGCTCAAATTCTAATGAACCATCAGGCTTTTTCTTTATTGTTCCTAGATGATTTATGGTCGAACTACCTGAATTCCGAAGTTCATCTTCTATTCTGGTAGTCATTTTTTCTAATTCTGATTGAAAATCAAAAATACTGATTCCTTCAGCTTCAGTTACACGTTTACGCAAAAGTTCATTTTTATCACTTTTTAGTTTTTCATAAAAATGAATTTTTTTGCTAGGTGGTGCAACTCGAATACCAGAAATTTCAGAGCCTGCATAACCTGCTACGAAAGTACCGAGTTTTGGAACAACGACTTCATCGTTCTCGTTTAATAATTGTTTGATATATTTTTCGAGCATGCTGCCTATAATTTTATTTGAAATTGCTTAAAAAAACAAGTTGAAAAAATGAGTATTTATTTGATAAAATAGTTTTAATATTCTTTTGATAAAAGGCTTTGAAAAACTATTTAACTCAAAATTTACGGATTTATATGAAAAGGTAAAAACAAATAACCAAAAAAAATAACTTTTGTCTATAAAATTTACAGATTTAGCGATTTTTTTCGTGAGTTTGTAGCAAGAAAGGATATTTTTTCTCTATTTTATTATTCCTTCCACCAAAAACTCTTGTTTTTCATTCAAAATGACATCTTCTGAACCTTTAATAGAGTAACTTTCTAAAATACCTTCTTTTGCTTTGATAGTAAGTATTCTATCGTTTTCATAAATATTATTTTTATCTTTTTGAATAATTAAAATTTCTTTTACATTTTTAAAAGAAATTTCTCCTTCTTCATTATGATTATCATTAAATGTAATCTGCATTTCTTTAACTATTAAGTTTTCTTCATCTGTTTTGAATGTCCATTTTTGAAGACTTTTCTCCATTTTATATCTATCACGAAGTTGTGGAGTATTTATATCAGAGGAGTAAAAAAAAGCAAATTCGTCTTTCCAATCTATTTTTTTGAGTGTTTGTTCAGTTTTTTGTCCTTGAAGAATTGTTTTTTTAGTAATTGTAATTCCTTTTTCTTCTAATTTTTCTAAGGAAGTAATTTGATTGTCTAAAAATCCTTTCAAATCAAAAAATTGTGTGTCAGCAGTTCCTTTTACATCAGGAGGAATACACGAAGAAATACTAAAGACAAAAAATATAATGCTAAAAAATGCTGTTAAATAATGAGAAAATTGTTTCATAGCTTAACTTATTTGGGAGAAAATCGTTTTTGAAAGTAAATTTAACAAATCAATAAGAAACTACTAACGATTTTGAAGGAAAGTAGTTTTGGTAATTGTATTATTATATTTTTTACGATTTTTTAGAATCCAAATTATTTGAAGAATGCTCAAGATTTTGTAAATTATTGAACGATTTAGAAAAAATATAAAATAAATCTATGGAAAATAGTAAAATTCAACATCTACTTTATAAATAACAAGTTTACTAAATCATTTTATCTAAAAAACACTCTATAATTATGGCAATGCTTATTATATTTACAATATTCGGACTTTTTTGGCTTGGCACTACGCTGGCTTCTATTACTTATATGGTTTTCAAAAACAGTAAGAGTCTGACTCAAAAACTAGAAGACCATCCTCCTTTTTGGCTACAAGATTATTATGCTTTTCTGAATCGGTATCACAAACCTTTACTAATTGGAAGTATTGTTATGGGAATTGGTCTGACAGTTTGGGGAATTAATTCACAAGAAGAAAAAACATTTGGTTGTGAAATGATTGACCCAAATTATACAGAAACACGAATTATAATTAAAAGACGAGGTTGCAATAAAAATAGAAGAAAAGAAAATACTTATATTGAACGCTCCGCAACTCCCTATGGTGGAACAGAAAACTTATATCGTTATCTTAGTACAAATCAAAATAATCCAACACATGAAACAGGAACTATTTATGTTCAGTTTTTTGTACAAGAAGACGGTTCTTTAGCTGATATTTCGGTACTTTCAAGTGTTAGTCCTACTTTGGATAATGAAGCAATCCGTTTGATAGAAGAATATACAGAAGGCTGGAAACCAGCTTTATATCATGGAAGAGCCGTTGAGCAGCGTGTTGTTATTCCTGTTCAGTTTTAAAAAAAAACATTATTAACTTCTTTCGTTGGCTCGTTTTTGGAAATTTTTGGATATCGGTAGGTGCAGCTCTTATGGGGTTAAGTACCTACCTTTTGCTTTTCGAAACAGCTGGCATTGCTTTCGAAGCTGCTCCTCTTTGGATTCTCTTTTTTGGAACACTAGTTACTTATAATTTATGTGTGTTTTATACTAAGGGAACGGCTTCTGAAAAATTTGAGTTTATTTATAAGAAAAGAAATATCCTAAAGATTATTTTCTTTTTAAGTTTGATTTTACTTATTCCTGCTCCTTTTTTTCTAACACTCAATCAGTTTTGGTTTTTGGTTCATTTGGCTATAATTTCAATTTTTTATACTGTTCCTATTCATATTGAACTTCCATCAGAAAAAATTATAGACGAAGAAATAAATGGTAAAAATGACAACAAGACAGAAGATTCTACTCCAAAAAACTACTTATCGATTCCTGCTTGGAGAAATATTCCTTATCTAAAAATATTCTTAATTGCTTATGTGTGGGCTAGTGCTACTGTTATTTTTCCAATGTTACACGAAGACTTGATTATCCAAACTCCTCAAACAATAGCCTTATTTTTCGAACGATTACTTTTTACTTTGGCAATAACGATTCCTTTCGATATTAGAGATAAAGAAGGAGATAAAAAAGTGGGTTTGAATACTTTAGTTAGCTTATTGAGTCCTCAAAGGAGCAAAATTTTAGCTCTTTTTTTACTTATTGTCTGTGCTATTTTAATTTGTAGTTTCCATATAAACTATTTTCTTCATTTTGGAATAGTTTATATTCTTACTGCTTTTCTAATTCTTTTTAGTTCGAATAAACGTTCAGAATGGTATTTTACAGGCTTTATAGATGGACTTTTTGTAATAGAATTTTTGATTTTATTTTTTATATAAAACCCTCACTTGCATAAACATAAAACAAATGAGGAAAATCCAAAATTAAATTTGCTCAATATGTTGTTTCGATAAAAATCCAAGCCCTAAGAGTAATAATCCAATAGAAGTTCCTTTCAACATTCCATCTACTATATCAGGTATATGAGTATAATGTTGAGAAATAAAGCTAAAACTCATAAGTAAAACACCAAAAACAATGAGTAGTATATAATTTTTATTTGAACGTTTCATACTATAAGGGGATTTATCTGTAAAACATTAAAATCTATCTTTAATTAGTCATACGTTCAAACGTAAAAAAAGTTTCAAACTATTCTTTATATTATGCAATTATTTCTATTTATTTTTTATAAATAATATATTAGGCTTCTGAATTAGGAAATCGCCACGCTACAAACCTAGTTTTTTTATTTCCTTGTTCCATGTTTATAGTTTTGTATTTTGCTTTTGCTTTATCTAATTGCTTGTAAATAGCTTTCAAATTTCCATTTTTTGAAACTAATGTAGTAAACCAATTTACTTGTTTTTTAAATTCTACACTCTGTTTTATCATTCGTTTTATAAAAAGTGCTTCACCTCCATTACACCAAAGTTCATTTGATTGTCCTCCAAAATTGAGTTTAATAGTCCCCTGAGCAGACTCAGTAGTATCTTTTAAGTTTTTAATTTTGCGTAAAGCTGCCGAATTAGCATCTTTTTCTGATGCATGAAAAGGAGGATTACAGATTGTAAAATCAAAATATTCACTTTCTTTAATTATCCCTTTAAAAATATTTGCATTCGATTCTTGGTGACGAATTTCTATATTTTCTTTTAGCTTTTTCGAAGTTTCTACATTTTTTATAGCTGATTGGATGGCTGTTTTATCAATATCTACACCTACCATTTTCCAATTAAATAACTGACTCGCCAAGATTGGATAAATACAGTTTGCACCAACGCCAATATCAAGTCCTTTTATAGCTTTTTTACTTCCTTCTGCTTGTAGTAAATCATTTAAATAATACAAATAATCAGCTCGGCTAGGGATGGGTGGACACAAATAACCTTCTGGAATATTCCAATTTTTTACGTTGTGATGATGTGATAAAAGTGATTTATTCAATTCTAAAACTGCCTTTTGATTCGCAAAATCAATTGTTTCTATTTTGTGCTGATTTATAAACACGAACTCTTTTAAAATTGGATTACTTTTTATAAGTTCTTTAAAATTATAAAATGAATTATGGATATTTTTTGGATGCAAAGTATTTTTTTTGTTTAAATGATGTTTTTACGCAAATTTATAGAACAATTATAGAACAAGTACAAAAAAGAACGTTATTTTTGAGTAACTTATCTATATATATCTATCTTTAACTACTTTCTAATCTAAAAAAGCATTTTTTGTCAATTCTCTATGTTAATTTATGTATCAAACTATTGAAATTTATAAAGAAGTAGTCATTCAGATTGCTACACCAAAAGGCTCTGGAACAGGTTTTTACCTTAGAAATCATAATATTATTGTTACCAACTACCACGTTGTAGAAGGTTGTTCAGAGGTTTCTATTAGTGGAAAAAATGTTCCTAAACAGCTTGCAGATGTTTGTTTTACAGATACTCGTCTGGATTTAGCTTTTTTGATTGCCCCTAACTTGGATATGCCTACTATTGAGTATTCACAAGAGAGTCTTAGAGATGGCGAACAAATTGTAGCTATCGGACATCCTTATGGTCTTAAATATACAACTACTCAAGGCATAATTTCAAAGGCAAAACGCTTACACAATGGCATAAATTATATTCAAGTAGATGCAGCCATCAACCCCGGAAATAGTGGAGGCCCTTTAGTAGATAGTTTGGGTAAAGTAATTGGTGTAAACACATTTATTCATAGAGAAGGAACTGATTTAGGTTTTGCACTGCCTTCCAACTATTTAGAGGAAACTTTAAACGATTTTGAGAATTTTGGTAGAGAAAAAGCTGTTCGTTGTGGTTCTTGTACAAATGTTATTTTGCTTCCTAAAATTCAAAATTCCTACTGTCCTTCTTGTGGCTCAAAACTTATTGATTTTACAAAAGAACTTTTTACGCCTGTCGGAATTGCTCATTTGATAGAAGAATTAATTACAAAACTGGGTAAAAATGCGATTTTGGCTCGTGCTGGTGCAAATCGTTGGGAAATGGTAGAGGGAAGTGCCACAATTCATCTTTCTTACAACCCCGAAAGTGGATATATTTTTGGCGATGCTTTTTTGTGTAACCTTCCAAAAGATAATATTGGCGACACCTATTCTTTTCTATTAGAGCAAAATCATTCTTTAAAAGGTCTTCGTTTTAGTGTAAACGGACAAGATATAATTCTTTCTTTTTCAATTTTTGGACAATACCTTAAACTACAAACTGCTGTAGATTTGGTAAAAAACCTCTTAGAAAAAGCTGATTATTTTGATAATGTTTTAGTAAATGAATATGGTGCAACTTGGAGAAGACAAGAAGAGTGGTAGAGAGATTTTATAAAACCTCGTTGACGGCAAAGTCTCAACGACGGTTAGATTACTCTATTTTTTAACCGTCGTTAAGAAAAAATAAATTCCTATAAATTAATTACTCTAATACGTCTTAGTCATAGAAAGAGGCGTAACAATCGCAAAATCAGCTACTCCTGTTTTTTCTAAAGAATCCAATTCTTTTTGGTCGGCTGCCGTAATGGTCATTATTTTCAAACTTGGATTGTATTTTTTGAGATAATAAACAATACTTTCATAATTATCAGAATGATAAGAACCATTAAAATGTAGAAAAACAGAATTTGTATTTTCTATATTTTTAGCTTCTCTTTTATAATATTCGTTAATACGATATGCCATTGTTGCATCTTTTACGGCTTGTGCATAGGCAAAATTTGCAAAACTTTCGTTTACTTTTCCATCATCAGTCGAATGAACTCCCATCATTTTGAGCATATTTGCGTAAGCAGGTAATTTCAAATCCACTTCAACAGGCAAAGGCATCATAAAGCGTTTTGCATCTTCAGAAAGAGAATCCAAACTAGCCAAACCCTTCTTAGAAACCAAAGAAGCATACCGACGAGGAATATTTGTAGCCACAAAAACAAGATTATTTCCTTTTGCAAATTCTACCAAAGGCTTATAATCTGTTTTATAATTATTCCATAATCTAGCTTCAGCTTCAAAGTTTTTTTCTGTAATAATGTCATTTAGATATTCATCTAAAATAGTTTGATTATCAGCTTCAAACATTTCTGCACCTAAAAGTAAATTATTTTTAGATTTATTTTTACTTTTTGACTCACTTTGATTTTCAGATAGATTTTTATATAAATTCTTTGTTAATTCAATTTGTAGCCAGTGAACAATAGGATTATTATGGCTTTCTCCAAAAAGAACAATATCAACTTCTTGTGCTTTTTCTAAAATAGCTTTATAAGAAGATTTTTTTCCTTCCTTATCAAAAATTTGATAGGCTGGTTTATCAGTTTGGAAAGCCATAAAAAATAATACTACTAAAAATAAAAAAGCGTATTTTTTCATGTAACTCTGAATATTCATTTGTTTAGAAAAAGCCTCCTACACGAATCTGTAAAGGACTAGCATATAAAGAATTAAATTCATCATAAAAAGGATTATATAATGCCGAAATAGTAAAAGCAGAGCGACTACCTATCGGAATAGCCAAACCACCACCAATTAAAAAAGAAGGGAAAGATTTTGTTTTTTCTGAAATTATTCCTGTGTTTGGATCTTGGTAAGGTTGTTTTGCAAATAGTGTTTCATATTCTGCATGAGCAAACAAATTGCCTGCACCCAAAAAGTCTTCTGCAATCATATAACGAGAAAACACACTTCCTCCATAAATACTCTGCGTATAAGTAGGTATAAAACGTTTGTCACTCCAATATTGATATGTTCCTCCAACACCTACTGAAAATCTTGGTGTCAATCTATACCCTATCATTGGAGCTATATTTATATTGGTAATTGTTCCAAAACTAGCTCCTAAGTTTCCACCAAAGTAAAAACGATCGATAAGCTTCATTTTTTCCTCATCATCGTCATCATCTTTACTTTCTTCTTTTTTCTCTTCCTTTTTTTCTTCTTTTGGTTTTTCTACTTCTACGCCTTCTACTTGTGCAAAAGAAACGGAACAGAAAAATGATAATGCAATAGCTAAGATTATTTTTTTCATTTTTTTTATAGGTTTTAGATATTCAAACCTATAAGGTTTTGAAAGCCTTATAGGTTTCTTTTTTTAATAAGCTCTTGTTTTCTTTCCTTCCATGAAGTTAATAAAGGCTTGATTAGCTACTCTATTTCCTCCTTGTGTAGGATAATTTCCTGTAAAATACCAATCTCCAGAATGATTTGGACAGGCTTTATGTAAATTTTCTACTGTTTGATAAACTACTTTTACTTCTGCTTTGATATTCTTTGAAATAATTTCGGCTACCTTATCTGAAACTTGTTCGTACTCAAACATATCATATAATTCTTTGACATGATTAACTACTTTTTCTAAAGGTAATTTCTTTGATTTCAAACATTTTTCATAAACATCGTCAAGCATATATTTCAAATGATGTTGTTCCAAGAGAGCCAATAATGCACGAAAAACAACAAATTCGTGTTGCCTAGACATATCAATTCCATAACAGTCAGGAAAACGAATTTGAGGAGCAGAAGAAACAATAACAATTTTCTTAGGTTCTAATTTATCCAACATTGTCAAGATACTTTTTTCTAATGTTGTTCCTCTAACAATCGAATCATCGATGACAACAAGTGTATCGATTCCTTTTCTGACAATCTCATAAGTGGTATCATAAACATGTGCTACCATATCATCTCGTTGAGCATCTCCAGTAATGAAAGTTCGCATTTTAGAATCTTTAATTACCAGTTTTTCAACTCTAGGACGGAAGGACATAATTTTCACTAATTCTTGCTGTGACAAAGATTCATCAGTATTTAATGTTTTTTCTCGCTGTGCTATCAAATGTTTTTCTACTCCTTTTACCAAACCCAAAAACGCAGTTTCGGCAGTATTAGGAATATAAGAAAAAATAGAATTTTCTAAATCGTAATCAATTGCTTCCAAAACTTGATGATGCAACTGACGACCTAACATTTTTCGTTCGTTATAAATCTCTGGATCTGTTCCTCTTGAAAAATAAATTCTTTCAAAACTACACGACTTTTTCGGTAGTGGTTCTTGAAACTTGATTATTTCATAATTTGCTTCTTTGTCTACAACCAATGCATGACCTCCTTCAAGCTCTTGTATTTCCGAATACTCACAATTAAAAGCTGTTTTGATTGCAGGTTTTTCAGAAGCAGCTACAATAATCTCATCATTGATATAATAATAGGCTGGACGAATACTTGCAGGGTCACGAGCCACAAAAGCATCTCCATGACCTGCCATCCCTACCATGACATATCCACCATCAAAATCGTTGCAAGAACGCTCTAATATTTTTTTCCAATCAATATTTTTTTCTACTTTTTCTATGATTTCTTCATTTGTAAGCGTTTGATTTTGCTCATGAGTTTCATAGTTTTGGTTATCATTTTTTCCATTCAGACTTACATCAAAAGCTAATTTTGCTCTTTCTTCTTGCTGATATTGAGCATAATAATGTTGATTTTCTCTATCCAAAAAATGCCCAATTTTTTCTAAGGCTGTTATTGTATCACCTTGTTCTTGTGGAAATTGTCCTAATTGTGCCAAATGATTAAATAATTCTTCGGCATTTGTCATATTAAAATTTCCTGCTAAAAGTAGATTTCGGCTTCTCCAGTTGCTACTTCTCAAAAGAGGGTGACAAAAACGAACATCATTTGCGCCATAAGTTGCATAACGCAAATGACCTATAAATAACTCACCTGCAAAGGGAATATTTTCTTTTACCCATTTAGCATTGTAATATTTTTTACCTTCTTTTTGAGCCTTAGTAAATTTTTTACCTACTTTACTAAAGATATGATTAATGGGTTGTTCTTCTATCGAACGAAGTCTATCAATATACTGATGACCTTTTTTCATATCAATTTTGATGCTCGCTAGTCCTGCACCGTCTTGTCCTCGGTTGTGTTGTTTTTCCATCAATAAAAACATTTTATTGACTGGGTAAGCAGGTGTTCCATATTTTTCTATATAATATCCAAGTGGTTTTCGAAGGCGTAAGAATGCTACTCCACATTCATGTTTGAGAGATTCGCTCATAATAGAAGAAAGAAAAGGTGGGAATGAATTATGTATTCTGAATTCGATTAATAGTTCAATTATTATACAAAGATAGCCATAAAATCACTAAAAGTCTTAAAAAAAACCTTAATGAAAACGCTCAACAACAGCCATGGTTATTCTACTGATACAAGTCAGTTTGCCTTCTTCATTAGTCATTTTGATTTCCCAAACGTGTGTTTTTTTCCCTACATGCAAGGCTATTGCTGTTCCATATACCCATTTTCCCTTTGGAACAGGTCGGATATGATTTGCATTTATTTCTAATCCCATACAAGCATATTTTTCTGTATCAACGCTCATATTGGCAGCAATACTTCCCAAGGTTTCGGCAAGAACAACAGAACCTCCACCATGTAACACTCCCATAATTTGTATATGACGCTCATCAATAGGCATTTTTCCACTGATTGATGTTTCTGTAACATCTGTAATTTCAATGCCTAAAAAACTAACCATTGTATTTTTTTGTCCTTCATTGATTTGTTCTACTGGTTTTATTTTGATACTCATTTTATGATTTGGTTTTGATTTAAAAATAATAATTCCCTTTGCTTTAAAATTCAAATTTATTGAAATAGTTTAGAATAATTTGAAGTAATTTTGATTTATAAATTTCAACCTATTAAAAATGACAAGAAACCGAAAAATTTATTTCTTATCAATTGTCCTTACTATTACAATTGGCTTGGTTTCCAGAACTGAATTTATTTCTAGTTTTATAACTGACTATTTTGGAGATTATCTTTATGCTGTTTTATTTTTCTTGATTTTTGGATTTCTATTTATAAAAGCTCAATCTTACAAAATTTTTATACTTACTCTTTTGTTTTGTTGTGGCATCGAATTTCTACAACTCTATCAAGCAGATTGGATTAATTTTATTAGAAGTTATAAAGCGAGTAGATTGATTTTAGGAAATAATTTTCAATGGAATGATATAATCAGTTATACATTTGGAGCAATGACAGGTTACATTTTGGAAATACAGTTTTATTCTAAAAATCATAAATAATCAAAACAGAACCTTGTAAAATCTTTACTTGTCATTCAAATTGCTACTTATATATACATGAATTTTTATTTAAAAATCATTTCTTTTATATTTTTACTCTCTTAATTTTATCTTATGAATATTTTTTCATTTAGTTCTAAATTTATCTTTTTACTTTGTGTATTTGGCTTTTCTGCTCAGTCCACCTTTGCACAGCAAGGAACAACATTCGATGTTCAACTCTACGATCCTTTAGAAATAGTATATTCGTACCAACTTGACCTCACAAAAGTAAAAAATGACAAAGTTCCTGTCGAACTTTTAATTACAAACTTAGATAAGTTCCGACCTGCTGTCGAACCTACAGACCCTCCAAAAGAAGATTCTATTTCTTTTTTTATGCCCAAAATTGTTCCTGGGACATATCATATTTATGATTTTGGACGATTTTTGAGTGATTTTAAAGTATTTGATAAAGAAGGCAATGAAATCGGTTTTACTCATCCTAATGAAAACGAATGGCGTTTTCCTGCTAAAAACATCTATAAAATTACGTATTTAGTAGATGATACTTTTGACTCACAAGAAAAAAATAAAGTATTCGAACCAGGGGGAACAGATATTGAAGATGAGGTTTTTGTAATCAATACACACGGTTGTTTTGGTTATTTGGAAGGATTAAAACGCAACTCATTTTTGATAGATGTTATCAAACCTGAAAAATTTTATGGCTCTACACCTTTAGTATCTATCAACTCTACAAAGAAAAATGACCTTTATTTAGTTTCAGATTATCATCTTTTGGCAGATTCTCCGATGTTATATTCTGTTCCTGATACAGTTACTTTTGAGGTAGGAGGAGCTGAAATTTTGGTTTCTGTTTTTCACGAAAAGGGAACAGTAAAGGCAAAAGAAGTAGCTAAAGAAGTTCAGAAATCATTAGAAGCACAAAAAAATTATTTAGGTGGAACATTGCCTATCAAAAAATATGCGTTCTTAATTTATATTTTTGATGGTTTTAGTAATTCGGGTTCGTATGGAGCATTAGAACATTCTTATTCTTCTCTTTATTTCTTGCCTAATATGCCAGCTTCTCGTCTTGCAAACACAGTTGTAGAAATTGCAGCTCACGAATTTTTTCATATTCTGACTCCTCTTTCTATTCACTCAGAACAAATTCATTATTTTGATTTTATCAATCCTGAAATGTCAAAACATTTATGGCTTTACGAAGGAGTTACTGAATATTTTGCAAACCATGTTTTGTTACAACAAGGACTTATTCCTTTAGAAGAATTTTTGGGTAAGATGCGTGATAAAGTAAGTGAAGCGAATAATAAATATTCTGATGTTCCTTTTACAGAAATGAGTTTGGGCTGCTTAGATGAACATGCTGACCAATATGGAAATGTCTATGAAAAAGGTGCTTTAATTGGCTGGATGTTAGATGTTCGATTGAGAGAATTATCTGATGGAAAATACGGTTTGATGAACTTAATGCAAGATTTATCTAAAAAATATGGAACAGACAAACCTTTTGAAGATGACAAACTTTTTGATGTAATTGCTGAGATTACTTATCCTGAAATTCGCACTTTTTTTGCTGATTATGTAGAGGGAAGCAAAGAATTACCTTACACTAAATATCTAAAAACTATTGGAATCAATACGACTGGTGAAGGAACAGAAGAAGTATTTAACTTTGGAAACATTGGTTTAGTTGTCGATCCACAAACCAAAGAAGTAAGTGTTCTTAGTTTAGAAGGAGCAAATAAGTTTGGAGAAATGTTTAAAGAAGGAGATGTCATTTTGGAAGTAAATAGCCAAAAAGTAGATGCTACTAATTTCTTAACTTTGATTTCAGAAGCAAGTTACAAAGAAGACGAGGTAATGAAGATTTTGGTAAATAGAAAGAAAGGCAAGAAAAATAAAATGAAAAAATGTCTTTTAAAATCTAAACCTGTATTTGTAGAACAAGAACAAGATTTTGGTTTTGAAGAAGCTCAAGACAAAAACGAAAAACAAATCCAACTCTTGAAGGCTTGGGAAAAATGGGAATTATAAATCTCAACTATTTTTAATAAAAAACAAAAAAGGTCTTTACAATTAAGTAAAGACCCTTTTTGGTATATAAATTTCTAATACTGAATACAATTATTAGTCATTTAGAGATGTTTTTCCTAAAATAGCTTTTTCACTCATCTCATTACGTTCTGTGAAACTGTCATAAAGAATTTTGTATGTTTCTACTTCAGGAGCTAAAGCCATTGCAGCCTTATAAGCCATTGCAGCTTCTGCATAATAACCCGTTTCTTCCAAGTATTGAGCTTTGATAAGGTGTCCTAGAGCAGTATCATCACCAATTTGGTCTAATTGCTCACGGATTTCTTTCTTAGCATCGCTATTATTTTCCTTCTTGATAACTTGGTCACGAGACTTAATTGATTTATCTTTTTTATCCTCATCAGCAACTTCTACTCTGTAAAGAATAGCAGTTTGGTCTTTCAATTCAGGACGAGAAAAATCAATTACATAAGAAGTTTCTTTAGTTACTTCTGAATAAAGTTCATTGTTACGTAAATCAGTAAGAACAACACGGTATTCTCTTACATCCTTAGGACTAACCTTAGCTAAGTCTTCGTAAACAAACCATTCAATTTCTAACTTATCACCTAGCAGGTTTACTTTACTCTCTTGAATAATAGTAATAGCTTTTTTATCTCCACGCTCTACAGCACCTGTTTTTCCCATGTGCTTATAACGATTTTCACCACTAGCTTCTTCAGCAGAAGAAGTAAGTTCAGAAACTACATAGTTTGCATAACGAGAAGTAAGACTAGAATTATTACTTGCTTTCAAGTTACTTGCAAGTTCGTTTACTTTATATGTTCCTTTTGTGCGAAGCTCAACCGTTTGTCCATTGGTATGTAAAAGACCTAAATATCCACCTTCTTCCATAACGATAACGTCAGTATCATTCAGTTTAGAGCCTACACGGATTGCGTTTTTAGAAGCTGTATTGTTTCCTTTTGCCGTCAGAACACGAAAGGCATAATTTTGTGCCATTGTAGTTCCACCGATAAGTAACATAAGAGCTACTAGAAATAGTGATTTTGTTTTCATAGTTTTAAAATTTAATTGAGATAAGTATTTGATTAATGTATTTTTTGAATACTTTAAATTTAATATAGTTTTGAATAGCTTTGAAAGACATCGTTTATTCAAACTCGTTTTTCAGTATGTGCTTTGTTAAGTATAACTATTTTTTTGATCAAAGGTTGTCAGATAACTATTAAATATGCTTCTACAAAAATTGAACAAAAAATAATTATATACTTGTTTTACGTGAAAACTTGATAAAAAGATGTAAAAACATGTAATTTTTATCCTAATTTTCTGTTTTTATTACTGGATACAGATTTTAGTTATTTTTAGTTGTAGCACAGTCAAATTAATGTTTTTCTCTTTCTTATTTTTCACTTATTTTTTATTCATAGGCACGAGTAGATTTAGGATACATATTAGCCAATATAGCTAAAAATACTTCTAAGACATCTCCAGATAAAACTACTGCCAAAACTCCAACAGTTATTTCTAACATAAGATTATAAGTAGCCAATGTCCAGATAAAAATAAATACAAAGATAATAACTTCTACAAGCTGAACACCTTTTGTGATGACATCATACCAAGTTCCTAATTTTCTATGAAAATAGATATAGGTAAATAATACAACGTTAAAAAAACACATCAAAACAGAAATAATAATCGCTAAATAAGAAGGAATTACATCAATATAATTTTCGTGTAAAATCATCGAAAGCATATTTGCATGAATCATAATTCCATACATATCCGTTGCTGCCCTTCCGACAGGTCGTACATTCAGTGGTGTGTAATATCTATCATCTACACCATCATCTTCTATGAAAGTAGAACCCATATAGCCCATAATGACAATTTTGTCTTTAAAGAAAGAAGGATCAAAATTTTCATCTAAAACATCCATTGGGTCAATGACCATAAACTTTTGCCAATTTCCACGATAATAAATCGTTTCTACTTCATTATTCCTTTCCAAAAGTTTTTCGGCTTTATCAGGATAAGAAAGTTGTATGAGTTTGGTTGCAAAACTATAAATTGTTGAATCTTTTACTTTTTCTTTTGGAGAAACAATACGAGCTGTTTCAAACTTTGTATCTTCATCTGTAACAACATTTACATAACCTGTTTGTATATACTTTTGAAATGGTTGGTGAGGAAGTCCTAAACTATCAAAACTTTTACTTTCTTCGTTTGGCTTTTCTAGTTTTGAAGCAAAAACAATAGGACATCTTTCGCTTGCAATTTTTAAAAAGGCTTCTAAAGTAGAATCTTGCTCAGGCTTTCTTGCTCCTGTCAAAAGAGCATCTAGTCCAATTATTTTCGGTTTATATCTTGAAATAACTTCTATTTGCGCTCCTAATCCTGCTCTAGGTAGATAACCAATATTTACAATAACTATATTTGTATCTATTTCTATCTTCTCATTATCTCTTATTTGAGAAAAATAAACATCAGAGATTTTGAAGTTATTAATCGTCTGTTCGAAAATATTGAGAAAATCAAAATTTACGGCTACTGTTTGAAGCAGAAGCATAAACGCAAAAATGGCGATTGTTCCTGTAATTGTAGCAAGATTGAATATTTTTCGTAAAAAACGCATTAGTAAATAGATAAGTTGTAAATAATAGAATGAATATCGATTTTTGATAGATACTGATAAAACAAAAACTCATTTCTATTCCTACAAAGATACAAATTATTTTAAATACGTTTGTACGTTGTGAAGTATTTTTTGATATAAGTAGAAATTAAATTTTTATTTTTAACTAAAATAACATTTTTTTGATAAGAATCTAAAATCAAGACTTGTATTTTTCTCATTTTTGTTTAGCTTTTCTATGAATTGCTTATATCAAACGACAAAACAAAAAGTCAATCCACATCTTATCAACGTTATTTAATTTCACATTTTTTATTTTTATGGCAAAAAACAGACGTTCACGTTTAACATCCCAAGAATATATTGATGGAATTTTGGCTCATAATCCTTTTATTTTGAGTAGAGCTATTACACTTATAGAAAGTCAGTTAGAAAGTGATAATGAACTTGCTACACAGATTATTGACAGACTTATGCCTTATACAGGAAATTCTATTCGTGTAGGAATTACTGGAGTTCCTGGGGTTGGAAAAAGCACATTTATTGAAACTTTTGGACTTTATTTGGCAGATTTAGCAACTGAACTAGAAAATAAAAATAAAAAAATTGCTGTTCTTGCCATTGACCCAAGTAGCCAGCGTTCGGGAGGAAGTATTTTGGGAGATAAAACAAGAATGGAAAAACTCTCTAATCATAAAAACGCTTATATTCGTCCTTCCCCAGCTCGTAGTTCTTTAGGTGGAGTTAGTCAAAAAACGAGAGAAACAATGCTTTTATGTGAGGCAGCAGGCTTTGATGTCATTTTGATAGAAACTGTTGGAGTTGGACAGTCTGAAACAATTGTAAAAGGAATGGTTGATTTTTTTCTTTTGCTTATGCTTGCAGGTGCAGGCGACGAGTTACAGGGAATAAAACGTGGAATTATGGAAATGGCTGATATGCTCGTCATTACAAAAGCTGATAAAGAAAATAAAAATGCAGCTACACGAGCCAAATCACAATATAAACACGCTTTGCATCTTTTCCCACCTAATGATGCCAAATGGACAGTTCCAGTAGAAATTTGTTCGGCTTTAGAAAATGAAGGAATAGAGAATATTTGGAAAAACATTGAAGACTTTGTAAAACAAACAACTTCAAATGGGTTCTTTAAAATAAATCGTAGTCAGCAGAACAAACAATGGCTACATCAAACTATTGAAGAGCGATTAAAAAGAGATTTTTATGCAAATGAATTAATAAAGAAACAAATAGAAGATTTAGAAAAACAAGTTGCTAATGGCTCTAGAAATGCTGTCGAAGTAGCAAGAGAGCTTTTGAACAATTATTACAAATAGAAAAATGGTTAATTGCAAATATCATTGATTTACAATTAACCATTCAAGTATAATTAATTTATACAATTATTAATTATCCTTCAAAGATTTCATGTCAATGACAAAACGATAACGAACATCACTTTTTAGCATTCGTTCGTAGGCATCATTAATGTCTTGCATATTAATCATTTCAATTTCTGAAACAATATTATGCTCTCCACAAAAATCTAGCATTTCTTGTGTTTCTTTGATTCCACCGATTACAGAACCTGCAATAGAACGTCTTCCCATTATCATAGCTGGTGTTTGAATCATAGAATCTAACTCGCCTATAAAACCAACCAAAACTAAAGTTCCATTAATTGTAAGCGTCGAAATATAAGGATTCAAATCATGTTCATAAGGAACTGTATCAATAATTAAATCAAACTTTCCTCTTACCGATTTCATTTGTTTTTCGTCTGTTGAGATAATAACAGTATCAGCACCTAATTCTTTAGCATCTTTTTCTTTACTTGGCGAACGAGAAAAAAGTGTAACTTCTGCACCCATTCCTTTAGCTAATTTGATTGCCATGTGTCCGAGTCCACCCAAACCAATAACAGCAACTTTGCTTCCTTCTTTTACATTCCAATGAACCAAAGGAGACCATGTAGTAACACCTGCACAAAGTAAAGGTGCAACAGCAGCTAAATCAAGATTTTCAGGAACTTTCAAAACAAAGTTTTCATCTACAACTACTTTTTCAGAATATCCTCCAAAAGTATGTCCTCCTAGATGCTTGTCTTTTCCGTTGTATGTTCCTGTAAAACCTTTCTGACAATATTGTTCTAAATCTTGCTTACAACTATCACATGTCTGACACGAATCAACCATGCAACCCACAGCAGCATAATCGCCTACTTTAAGTTTGGTGACATCACTTCCAACTTTAGTCACTTTTCCTACAATCTCATGACCAGGTACAGCAGAATAAACTGTTCCACCCCAATCATTTCTAGCTGTGTGCAAATCAGAATGACAAACACCACAATACAAAATATCAATTTCAATATCTTTTGCAGTTACTTCTCTGCGTTCAATGGTCATTTGTTTTAAAGGCTTATCAGCAGCTTCTGTTCCAAATGCTTTTACGTTATTTGACATATAATTATAATAGTTTTATTTGTTTTTTGAATAGTACGATTACTGAACAATTTGATATGTTTAATGTTCTGATTTAAATAAAATAATACTACTATGAGAACTAAATTAGTTAGAATCAAGGCATTATTATCATATCAAAATTCAAAAAAATGACTTCTATTCCTAGTAAAAATAATCTTTCAACTTCTTATGCTCCACAAAAAACCATCTTGATTTGGGATGCAGAATGTGGTTTTTGCAAATACTGGATTACCAAATGGCAAATGATTGTCAATGAATCAACTATTGATTTACGTCCTTATCAAGAATCAGCCAAAGATTTTCCCGATTTAGATACAAAATTATTCAAAAAAGCTGTTCGCTTAATTACTCCAAACGGAAAAGTATATTCAGGAGCAGAAGCTGCTTTCAAAAGTTTAGAACTAGGAGGAGCAACCGATTTACCTATAAGTTGGTATCAAAAAAATCCTAATTTTAAAGAACTAACAGATTGGCTTTATATAAAAGTAGCTGATAATCGTCCTTTTCTATATGATATTTCCCATTTCTTTTTAGGAGAAAATCCTAGAAAAATTCGTCCTTCTCTTTGGATTTGGGCTGGTGTAGGTGCGCTTGTTGGAGGAAGTTTGGTTTTGAGATTGGGTAGAAAAAGATAGAAATTTAGCTTACTCTTCCTAACAAAATTTTCTACAAATAGTAGTCTAGGTTATCTTTGCATTCATCAAGATAAAGAACTATAAACGTTTTATTTATCAACTGCACGTAATTCATAAATTCATTTTCAAAATTATGTGGCAGTTATTTTTATTTTATTCATCGTTACTACAATTTTTCATGTTAAAAATTTCAACGCTTAGTTTGGTTTTGATGTCTTTTACGGCATTATTTTTTACTTCCTCTGTTTTTGCTCAACTTACCATGCCACAACCAAGTCCTTCTGCTATGGTAAAACAAACTGTTGGTCTTACAGATATTACTATTGATTATTCTTCTCCTGCTATGCGTCAGCGTGAAGTATGGGGTGGTCTTGTTCCTTACGGAGAAATATGGCGTACAGGTGCAAATAAGGCTACAAATATTACTTTTTCAGATGAAGTTTCTATTGATGGAACGAAAGTACCAGCAGGAACATATTCTCTTTTTACTATTCCAAATGAGAAAGAATGGACAGTTATCATCAATAAAAATTCTGAACAGTGGGGTGCAGGCGAATATGACGAGAAAGAAGATGTAGTTCGTTTTACAGTAACTCCTATGGTTTCTCCTATTATTAATGAACGTATGCTCTTTACAATTGAAGCTCTGGAAGATCGTCAGGGCAAAGTTTCTCTTTGGTGGTCAAATACTAGAATTTCTTTTGTTGTAGATGCAGATCCTGTTTCTAAAATGGTTTCAAATATTGAAAATACATTAAAGCAAGCTGATAATTTGTGGTACACTTATGCACAATCTGCTGAATATTATTTAGACAATAAACAAAATACAGAAAAAGCAATGGACTGGATTAATAAATCTATTTCTCTGAAAGACCATTTTTACAATAATTGGATAAAGGCTCGTTTGATGATGGCTGGAAACAAAACAGGAGGCGTTTCAAGTAACACACAAGGAGCAATTGATTTAGTAAAAAAATCTATAGCAATGGGTGAAAAAGAAAATACAAATTTCTACAAACGCCTAAAGCCACAAATGGAACAATTTATCAAAACTTATTCTCAACAACTTCCTAAAAACAGCAAATCAACTAAGAATAAATAATTTTAGATTTTATTTTTAACAAAAAACACCTTTTTCTCTCTTGAAAAAGGTGTTTTTTATTTTTTCATCAATTGTAAATTATTGCTACCTTAAAACATCAACAAACTCAGAAGGAATTACAACTCCTTTAAAATGATTTGTAAAACCATAAAATAGAAGAATAGAAAAAACAAAACCAATAATCAAAATTACTATTGCCTGCTTTTGAGGAGTAAAGCCTAATATATTAGACTTCATTTTCTTACCATGAATAGCTGAGATATGAGCAAAAAAAGCCATTATAGCCAATCCATAATAAGGAACAAAAAAAAGATTGATAGGAAATATATTAATTCCTGCCACTCCAAAATAAAAATTAGTGTCTAGTTCGAATACAAACCGTCCTATAAAAACAGCACTAACATGAATCAAAAGAAAAATTGCTAAATAGAGTCCAGACCAAAGTGAGAGAGTTTCAAAATTTAGATGATATTTTTTTGTAAGTCTCCTAATCAATTTACTTCCCGATATAATTTGAATACAGACAGCAAATAATAAAAGTGTTTCTATAAAAACATTCCGATATATAATTCGCAATGAATTCATAACAGAAATATGAAATTCTGCTCCAAAAATACTGCAAAAATGGTTGAATAGATGAAGTCCTATAAAAAGAGACAGAATAATACCTGAACCGTAATGAATTTGACTGTTAGTTATCTTTTTCATAATTAGTTGTATTTGTAATAATAAATTAGAAATACAAATATCTAGAAGTAGAATAAGAAAACATTTGATTTATATCAAATTCGGTGTTCGCCAAAAATTAATTCGTATTTCTAGGATTCCGAATTCGACTAAGTGTTTCTAAAGTAATTCCTAAGTAGGAAGCAATGTGAGTTAGGGCAACTCTTTGTGTAATAGAGGGTAAGATTTTCAATAAATTTTCGTATTTCTGTTGTGCTGTTTCAAATTGAATACCTACAATTCTTTCTTGTAACTGCAACATGGTTTTGATAACAACATTTTTGGCTAGTGTTTCGAAACTATGATGATTTTGAGATAATTTTTCTGTATCAGATTTAGAAATTCGAAGTAAAATACTTGGCTCTAATGTTTCTATAAAATGAGGACTTGGAATAGATAAAAAGAAACTATTAATAGAGCATAAGAAATCATTTTCGAAGGCAAACCAATCTGTAATATCTTTACCATCTTTTAAATAAAAAGCTCTAGCACAGCCCTTTATAATAAAATATATATTATTTTCTAACTCTCCTTCACTAATTAATAATTGCTGTTTTTCAAGCACTACTAGTTTCGAAACATCAGATATATCAATTTTACATTCCTTTGAAAGAACTGAATATTGTTTATCAATTGTTTGGAGAACTTCTTCTAAAATAATACTATTCATAAACACAAAAAAGAGAAAAATTATGCAGCTTTATCTTGATGCGATTTTCTAAAATTAATAAAATAAGTCTCTACCATACTAAAATCTTTTTCATCAATTTTAGATTCTCCATACCATGCTTTTTCATACCAAAGAGTTAGCTTTCTAAAACTTGTAGCTGATTCTTGTGATGCTTTATTGGACAATTCTGAAATATAAGCATGATTAGTTTTGTCTTTTTTCCAATTGATAAGTTCCTTTTCATATAAGACTTTTAAAAGCCATAAATAATGAATACGGATTGCCATACGGAAATTGCGTTGTAATAATGCTTTTTCTAAGGCTTGTTCTAAATAACCAAACTCTACTTTTTCTAGGTTTTCTTCTGTCAAAAATGCAGCTTGTTCTTCTTCTAACTTTGTTTTCTTATTCCCAAACAAAACTCCTTTTGTAAAAAACCAAACTAAAGCTAAAGCCAACAAAGCCACAACCAAACCAATAAGTACATACTTTAAGCCTGCCAAAAAACTCCAATCTAATTCAGGCCATTTAGAGGCAGGTTCTTTATATTCTTCCTTTTTCTCCTCTATTTCTTTGGCATATTTGATTCCATCTCTTAACTCATTCCATTTTTTGTTATCAAACTCTTTTATTTCTGTTTCTTGCTGTGTAGTTTTATCTTGAGCATACGAAATAGAAGAATGCAAACCAACTGAAAAAGTGATTGCAATCAGCAAATAAAAAATAGCTTTTTTAAAAGTAGTCTTCATAGAATTATTATAAAATTATACTGTCTTTTTATTCTTTCATCTATTTGAAACTTTACATATAATGTAAGTGTAGAGTTAAAACAGAGTTGGTAAATATACAAAAAAATAAAAATTTAATGATTATTTTGACGTTCTTAATTCAATTATTTTCTATCTTAGAAAAAAAATAGCTTTTATATTCAATCTCTTTTTGTGATGCAACACGAACCTATCCGAACTTTATTTTCAAGAAATCATGATACTATTTTTCCCAAACTAGGTGTTTTTTTGGCTGGTGCAACGCCTTCTGAAGAAAATTTAAAAACAGGTTGGAGAAGAAAAGTAATCCAAAAACTTCTAGAAGACAAACGACTAAACCCAAGTATGATTGTCGTTTCACCTGAGCCCGAAACAGGAAAATGGGCAGATATTGATAATAAAAACCCTAAAACAGAACTAGAAGCTGTCAGAGACAAACAAATAACATGGGAACTTCAATATTTACAACTCTGTGATATTACAGCTTTTTGGTTACCTGCTTATTGGACAAAAGAAAAATCAGGAATTTTTGATGCCAATATTGCGCCTACAAGTCGTTTAGAATTTGGATATTTTTTGCAAGAATATGTCAAAAACCCTATCAAAAGAAAATTTATTGTAGGAAGTCCAGAAGATGCAGATAGTATAAAATGGGCAAAAAAAATAGCTGATATTCACGGAATAAAATGGCACTTTTTAAAAACAGAAGACAAAAGTAGGCTTGTTGCTGATTCTTTTGTTGAAGAAATTGCTACTGCGCTGATTGGTGGAAAGTGGGAGTATTAGATTTTAAAAGAAATTGTCAGTAGTCTTGAACTATTAAAGTTGAAAAATAACTTTTTAAATTTTATACATAACTTGAAAATACATGACAGGTATAAATTCTTTTCTAAAAGCACTTTTGATTGAATATAAAAAATAAATTAATGTTTTACTTCTATACGAATATCTTCAAAAAGTTACTCTTAAATAGACTTTAAGTATTATTTTTTATTTGCTACTAGCTCTTCCTTTCCATTAAAAAATATAAATTGTTTGTGAACATTATCAAAAATTAGGGATTGATTAAGCGTTTGTCCTTTCAAGTGAAAATTTGTTTCTGAAAGAGATACAATCTCATATATATAATTGCCTTCGCTTCGTAAAAACAATTTACCTTCTTGATATATAACTTCATCTATTTGACCATTTTCATACTGATAGCTACCTTCATAACTTCTAAGAGTGGTTACAGGAATAATAGTATTAGCAACTAAATTGACAGAAACTGTTTTCTTAATTGTTTGTGATAATCGCTGAGTTGATATATTATTTCCATCATTAAAAACCAAACTTAGTTCTTTGATTTGTTTATCATTAGCAATCTGCTCAGAAGTTTTACCTGCATCATTAAGTTCTTTTATTCTATTAATCCATTTTATAGAATTACTTTTATAAACACTAAGTTCTTTTTTATTAGATGATAATTTACCGTGGGCAGCAACTATAGTGGTACTTTCATCTCCTAAAGATAATGCTTTATCAATAATATCTAAATGCCCCTTGCTTCCACCACCATAATAAAAATGTGGGAAAGAATTAGTCATATAAGTATCTCCCATAAATACTGTATTATTGTTCTTAAAGTAAATCAAAACATCATCAAAAGTATGTGCTTTAACATGATATAATTCTACTGTTTCACTTTCCATTTTTACTGTATAAGTATTCTTAAAAGTAACATCATAAACTGCTTTCGAATATTTACTATTTTCTTGGGAAATAATTGTTGCCCCCAGTTCCATAAAAAAAGAATTTGCTCCACTATGGTCTTGATGGCTATGCGTGTTCAATACATACTTGATGGGTTTGTCAGAAAGTTCTCTTATTGCTTTGAGTAAATCTTTTTGATTATTCATTCCTGTCATTGGATCTATCAAAAGTAATTCCTTTACACCAATAAATACACCTACATTAGTATTATAGCTAGGTGCTTTTAAAACATATAGATTATCTGTTATTTTTTTTTGACTAAAATCTGATTGTACTATTTTGTTACTTTTATTTTGTTTTGTTATTTCAGTTTGGACTTTTGCTTCTGAACAAGAAATATTTAGAATTGAAATAACAAATAAAAAAAGGATTTTAAAATAATTCATAAAGAGAATACTTTTATGTTTTAAATAATACAGCATTTCATAAATTTTATGCTGCATACTTGGTAAGTTTATTTTAGCTTCACTGAGAGGTTTTACTATTTTCAAAACGATTGAAACCCTGTCTTAGAAGGGTTTTAGTCAATTCTAAGTAACTGAGTAACTAGTAAAATAAAATTTTTGAAAAGCTATGAATTTTTTTGAAAATGAAAAAATCGTGTTCTGTAAGTCACAGAACACGAGTAAAAGTTTTATTATACAATTTTATCAATACCCCAAAATATTCAAAACCTGTTCTGCTGTTTGTTCTTTATTGAATAATTCGGTGGTTACATTTCCTTGTGCATCTCTGTCAATGATTACGTGTTGAGCATTTGGAATCAAACAATGCTGAATTCCTCCATAACCTCCCAAACTTTCTTGGTATGCTCCTGTATGGAAAAAACCAATGTATTGCTCTGTTCCTCGTGTAAATTTTGGCAACATCAATTTCGAAACATGCGATTCTGAATCGTAATAATCCATACTATCACAGGTAATTCCACCCACATGAACCTGCTGATATTCCTTGTCCCAATTATTGATTGCCATTGTGATAAAACGGTAACCCATTCCCCACGTATCGGGTAAATGTGTAATAAATGAGCCATCAATCATATACCAAAGTTCACGATCGTTTTGTTGTTTTTGAGCCATTACAGAAAAAATCATTCCTCCACTTTCGCCTACCGTAAAACTTCCAAACTCAGAAAAAATAGTAGGAACAGGAACACCTTCTTGCTCACAAACTTCTTGAATATTTGCTACAATGGCTTCTGTCATATATTCGTAATCAAACTCAAAACCAAGTGAGTTTTTGATAGGCAAACCACCACCAATATCCAAAATATGAAGTTCTGGACAGATTTTTTTCAAATCACAATAGGCACGAACAAACTTATTAAATTCACTCCAAAAATAAACCGTATCACGAATACCAGAATTTACAAAAAAGTGTAATAAAGTAAGTTTGAATTTTGGATTGGTAGCTACATGTTTTTTATAAAACTCTACAACATCTTTATAACGAATGCCCAAACGAGAAGTATAAAACGAAAAATTAGGCTCTTCTTCTGTTGCAATGCGAAGTCCGATTTGCATTTGTTCTATATCCAACTCTTCATACGCTGTTATTTCCTTTCTATTATCTAAAACAGCAATACAGTTTTCAAAACCATCTTGCCACAGCGATTTTATTTCGTTGGTATACGTTTCTCTCTTAAAACCATTACAGACTACATATTTATCTTTATTAAAAAGTCCTTTTTGATGCAGTTTTTTAATGATAGCAATATCAAAAGTAGAAGAAGTTTCAAGATGTGCACCTGTTTTCAAAACTTCTTCCATTATAAAATTAAAATGCGAAGATTTTGTACAATAACAATACACATACTCAGCATCGTAATTCAATTTTTTCATCGCTTCACCAAAATGACTTCTCGCCCTTCGTATATTTTCACTAATTTTTGGCAAATAAGTAAGGCGCAAAGGCGTTCCATATTTTTCAATAATTGGCATAAGTTCTACACCATAAAAATTAAGTTCATCATTCGAAACTGTAAAATCTGGCGTATCAAAATAAAAAGTTTGTTTGATAAGGTCAATATAACGTTGTTGAGAAGTGCGTTTTACCATCAGAGTTTTTTGAGGGAGTAAATTAAATAAAAAAGATATGTAAATTTTTACATATAAAAAATGATTGAAAATAGAAGTTGTGTGTAGATAATCTAAAATTCTGTTACAAATTTACATTTATTTATATGAACAGAACTTTAAATAGGCTGTAAAGTTATTGCAAAATTATTTAACTTGTAGAAAAAGAGACAAAAATATATCTTCAAATCCTATTTCAGCACTATTTTACCAATTTATTTTATTCTGTTATGAGTACAAAAACAGTTTCTCAGCTAGGAAAAGAACTTTCAGATGTAGTTGAACACTACTACAATTCACTTCAAAACTATAAAGAGGAAGATTTTGAAAAAACTTTTGATGATGGAAGCTGGTCAATGGGACAGCTTTACAATCACCTCTATTCAGCGTCTCGTCATTGGATAAATGGCAAAATCACAAATTGTATAAATCAAGAAAAAGGAGTAGAACAGGCTGAGCTAACCTCTGAAGGGAGTTTTATTTTGGGTAGAGGTTATATTTCTCATAGTAAAAAAGTAAAAATGCCTGACGGAATGCCACAACCAGAATTTCAATCCAAAGCATTTTTTGAAAAAGAACTAGAAAATTACTCAACTTATTTGACAGAGCTAACTGAGAGAATGGAAAGTCAAACACAGCCTAATTTTGGCACAAAACATCCTATTTTTGGAATGCTGACAGCAAAAGATTGGCTTACTTTTGACTTAATTCATTGGAAACATCATCTTAGACAACAAAAAGAAATTGAATCAAAGTTTTGATTGAAGTTTTTAAAAAAATCAATTGTAAAAAAAAAGATACTTAATTTAGAAATTATTCTTCATTAAGTATCCTGTTTTTTATTTATATCAATGCTATCAAAAATCCTACAAAGATAGCTACCCAAAGCACATCCATAAAATGCCAATAAATAGTAAGGAGTTGTAGCTTTATTTTTTCATAAGGATTAGTAACCGTAATCAAAATCTGAACACCATCATCAACTTTATTTATATATTGATTGAGAAGAATTGCTAAATAAATAAGTCCTCCCATAAGGTGAACCATGTGAAAAGCTGAAATTATATAAAGATATGCACCTGCTGTTTTGCCTTCTAAATAAATCTTGTTTTGGTGTAGCTCGTAACCTCCAATAATTTGTAGGGATAAAAAAACGATTCCTAAGCCAAAGACAGCCAAAAGATTGTTTCTTAATTTCTTAAAATCATCTTTATAAAACTGCTGACGTGCTTTTTCTAAGAAAAAACTACTGCTGACAATAGCTATTGTACTGATAAAAAAAGCGTAGGGAAACTCAATAGGATGAGTAACAGCTTTTATTAAAGATTCATTAAAAAATAATAACATCAAGAGTGTAAAAGCCATAAATATTCCCATGACACCCAAATACATCATCATGACATAAGGATGCTGTTGTTCCATTTTTTCAAGAGTTGTTTTTTTCTCTCTAATATTGGTTTGTTCTTGTTTTTGCATAAAATTCTGTCTGTGTTTTATTACAAAAAATAGATAGCAATAGACATATCAAAATTATTTCTAAAATTAAAAATATATTCTTATTATTCTCTTATCCTTTTTTTTGTGTTTTATTATATGGGAATGAATAAGTAATTAATAAACTGTTGAACCTTTTGGTTAGATTGTATTTATTACGAAGATACAATTTTTATATAAAAAAAGCGAAGTAAACAACCTGATTTTTAGGGAGTTTAAGAATATAAACAAAAATAAGCTAGTACCTTTTTACTATTTTACTTTATTTTACTAAATTTTTCAATTGATTTATGCTCTTTCACGCTCTTAGCTTCTTAAACACAGATACATACATTTAGTTTTGGTTGCTTATCAAAAAATAAAAATTTATTCGAATCTGATTCCCATTACTAAAACATCATCAATTTGATGTATTTTTCCTTTCCAACGATCAAAGACTTGAGAAATACGATTTTCTTGTTCTTTTATTGGTAAATGCGAAATTTCTAATAAAAGCTCTCTAAATTTTTTTGTCATAAATTTCCTACCCTCTTTTCCCCCAAACTGGTCTTGATAACCGTCAGAAGCTAGATAAATAGTAGTAGGAACATGTAGATTTATTGTATGAGGAGTATAAATTCTTTCTTTTGCCATTGTTCCTCCTACAGGAATTTTATCTGCTTTTATTTGCAAAAGTTCTTCATTCTGAACATAATAAAGTGGATTCATTGCACCTGCATATTGAATGTGATTTTTTGCTTTATCCCAAACTACAATACAAACATCCATTCCATCCCTGTTATCAGACTGATTTTGTTTCAAAGCAGAAAAAATATAGTTGTGTAAATGAGTAAGAATTAAATCAGGCTCAGTAAGATTTTGTTGAAAAACAGCATCTGTAAGTCCACTACTTCCGAGCATAGACATAAATGCCCCTGGTACGCCATGACCTGTACAATCTGCCACAGCAATAATTACTTTGTCTTCACTTTTTTCTATCCAGTAAAAATCACCACTAACAATATCACGAGGTTTGTAGAAAATAAAATGATTAGGTATTTCTTGTTTAATACGTTTTTCTATTGGCAAAAGTGCCGTTTGGATACGCTTTGCATAATTTATACTAGATACAATATTTTTATTTTGCTCTTCAATTTTCTGATTTTTAATGTCTAACTGATCTCTCTGCTGAATAATTTCTTCATTTTGGGTGGAAAGTTCTGTATTTTTTTGAGAAAGTTCATCTGTTCTTTCTGCAACTATATTTTCTAATTGTTCATTTTGTTTGCGTAAGCGATGTGTATAAAAACGAGTTGAGCCAAAAATAATTCCTACTCCAAATAAAAGATAGAAAACATAAGCTGTTGTGGTACGATGCCAAGGTGGAAAAACTTTGAATTGGTAAGAAACTTTTTCACTTTCTTCTCCCAAATAATTTTTAGATTTTGCATAAAAAATATATTCACCTTCTCTTAGGTTGTTGTATTCTTTTATGTTTAGAGTTGTCCAATCTGACCATTTTTCGTCTAAGCCTTCTAAAAAATAACTGTATTGTGTTCTTTTTTCTTCTATAAAAAATAATCCTGCTACTTTAAAAAGAATAGAATTATTGGCATTGTCAATTTTTAGAATATCTTTTTCACTCTGTATTTCGCTAATTTCATATAAAATGGAATCATTATCTAATTTTTTAGAAGTGAAAAAATTTCCGTCAAAAATAAGCGAATCATTTCCTATCTTTACCTGACGAATCAGTGTATTGAATATTGCTTCTTGATTTGACTCTTTCAATTTACTTAAATCAATGTTTAAAATACCACTAGAAGTTCCTATCCAAATTATGTTTTTGTTGTTCTCATCTTGATAAAGAGAACGAACAAAATATTTTCCTACTATTTGTTCTAGTTTACTATTTCTTATATAACTTTCTCCTTGTTTAGTATAGATATTCACAAAAAAGTTTTGAGGATCATATACCCAAAGCATATTTTCACCAACTTGTTCTATTTCAACAGGTCGATTTAAGTAAGGTCTCAAAAATTGAGTTATTTGTTTGTCATATTCTAATTTATCTTCTTTTGTTATTTGAAAAATGCTGTCATTTCCTTGTTTTTGAACATATACGTTACCATCAATAATGGTATAACCTCCTGAATCTAAATCGTAAAATGTAATTTTAGAATTCTCTATATTTATTTTTGCTACTCTATGTCTGTTTTGTGCTTCAACTCCCCAAAACTCGTTTTTTTCTAAAGAACGAATATGAATGTTTGTATTTTTTAAAAAATCATTTTTTTTTGTTTCTTTGAGAATAGCATTAGGCTGATAATCTATATAATTTATTCCCTCTCTTCCTAATTGTGAAAAATAAATTCTGTTAGGGTTATGTTTATAATTAGTCATTTCGCTAATACGCAATCCACCTTGAGGAATTTTTAAAATAGATATCGCCTCCCATTCCAAATTATTTTTTTTCTTAATTTCATAGATTCCATCAAAAGACGATAAGAATAAATGTTCTTTTCCATCAGCTAAAAGAAGTGTTTTGAGTAACCTATTTTCTATGGATGTTCCTTCTATCGTCTTCCAATTTCCATTTTTTTGAAGATAAACAAGTTTTGCAACTGTTCCTGCAAAAATGGTATTTTCAAATCGTCTAATGTCATATATCGAACTTCCACTGATACCTTTATTTTCTGCCCAATAATTAACAGGAGAAGCGACATCTATTTTTGCAATACCATTATAAAATCCTGTCCAAAGTTGATTTTGGTTATCTTGGGCAAAAGACATTACAATATTATCTATCAATCCTTCTTTTGTAGAGATAATTTGTATTATATTTCCTTTATTATCTGTATGAATCACACCATTTTGAATACTTCCAAAAATCCAATCTCCATTCACAATTTGTGTGGCTGTAAGAAGCTGAGCATTTCTAAAAACAGTTTGGCTTTTTTGGTCACCAAAAGGAGTAATCTGAGCTGTTTCTAAATTATAAATTGTCACATCATTGCCTATGCCAAAAATAAGTAACTCATTTTCTGAAAAATCTTTAATTTTATAAATATCCTTTCCCTCAAAAAAAGAGGTGTTCTTTAAAGAATCATAAGAAAAATCATTTTTATTGTTGGAGACTTGCTTATGAAATAATTGTTTGCCATTAAAAAATAAAAAACCTTTATTTGTAAAAAAAGTGTCTTTTATATCATCTCTATTTATACGAATATGTTCTTTTACAACTCCTTTATCAAATTTGAATATAATATGTTTTCCTATTTGCTTTGATGTACCATCAAATGTATAATAAATTTGATTATCAATTTTTCCTACACTACTTGTTCTAACTCTATTCCAAACTGAATCAGCTAAATTTTCAGGATGCAACGGAATAAATTCCCATTTTCCTGTTGGATATTGAGGTCTCAAGTAGCCCGCACAACGCACCAAGCCATCAGCAATATGAATATTTCCGTTTTCACCTTCAACCATGCTATATACATAATTACAGGGTGTAAATATTTTCTTCCAACTATTTCCATCATACTCCAAGATATCTCTACTATTTGATGCTGCATAAATAAAACCTCTACTACTTTTCATCATAGAGCGTATTTCAGGAGCTGCATTATATTCTGTAGGAGCAAAATTTTGCAGTGGTGGAGAACCTATTTCAGTATTTTGAGCTATTGAGTCAAAAAATAAAAATATGACAAAGAAAGTAAAGAATAAAACAGATAAAGACTTTTTTGAGGGGTAATATTCTTTCATAATTTCAACGAACAGTAAGTAACAAATGAATTGGACTTTATTAGTAAATTATACAAATAGGATAAAATATAAATCAAGATAATGAAATACTTGAGTTTTTTCAAAAAATTAGTAAACCAATAGCCTTAAAAATTACTTAAAAAAACTAAACACTAAGTATTTATTTTCATTTTCCATTTCAATAAGGTTTTGTTAGTAAACTCAATTATGGATTAATCAACTATTATTATTTAAAAAAATTACACGTTAAAAATATTTTTTAAAACTCATCATTTATTCATTTCTTCCAACCTCTCTTTTCAATTCTTCTAATGCTCATTTTATCCTTTAAAGTTAGTAAGTAATCAGCAAGTAAAAGTAGCTCATTGTCATCTTCCTCTCCTCTATATTCTTTGGGATAAATTACATTACCATAATTTTCTTTTGCTTTATGAGGTGTATCATCGACAATCAAGATACGTTCTAATTTATAACCTTTTTTCTTGAGTTTTTTTAGAGGTTTGACAAAATGATAATGCGAACTATCAGAAGCCGAATAATCTTGATAATCATCAAAAATAGCATTAAAATTTCTTTTGTAAGTACATCGACTTCTAGCCCAAACAAATTCTAGTTCTATATCTTTTGGAATAATCTTTTTAGCAATTTCTTCTACATATTCATCGTCAGCAGAAGACCAAAGTGCAATTAGAAAATGGTCTTTTATTCTCTCAAAAAATTCTTTCAAATAAGGTCTTTGATAAATAAAATAATTAAAAACTGTAAAATCAAAAGGTCTATCTAATTTTTGTGTAGAACCAAAAACCAATGTTTCGTCTATATCAAGAATGAGAAGGGTTTTATTTGAATTTTTGTGAGTCATCATGATTGGAAAGTTTTGAGTAAAATAGAAACAGAACAATAAATTTGATTGCAAAAGTTCTGAGCTACTTTTAATTTTTCAAAAATATCTAAACCTTTTAAGAGTATTATAGATTTTATATGAAAATTTTATAGACTAAAATCAGCACACTGTTTCAAAAGTTTTATTATATATTGTTGTGGATTCAGTTCTGAGGAGTTGAACGCACAAAAGATATTGTAAATCCTCTGTACTGTACTAAAATTAGTCATTTTTTCAACTTTATTTTTAAAAAAAGAATCCAATTATGCCAGATAAAAGTAAAAATACAGTCCAAACAATAAATCCAGCCACAAACGAAGTCTTAAAAACTTATACACTTCTTTCTGAATCTGAAATTACAGAAAAGCTACAGAATTCTGAAGATGCTTTTCAAGATTGGAAAAAAACAGGTTTTGCTGAGCGTTCTGAATTATTTCGCAAACTTTCTCTTCTCTTGAAGGAAAAAGAACAAGAATTGGCTACTCTTATGACAAAAGAAATGGGAAAACCAATTACTCAAGCTAAATCAGAAGTCGAAAAATGTGCTTGGCTTTGTGATTTTTATGCAGAAAAAGCAGAAGAATTTTTAGCTCCTGTTGCCAAAAAATCAGATGGTTCAGAGGCTTATGTACGTTATGATCCACTCGGTGTTATTTTGGCTGTGATGCCTTGGAATTTTCCATTTTGGCAAGTATTTCGTTTTGCTGTTCCTTCGCTTATGGCTGGAAATGTAGGGGTTTTGAAACATTCTTCAAATTCTTTTGGCTGTGGAGAAGCAATGGAATCTCTTTTTTTAGAAGCAGGTTTTCCTAAAAATGTATTTCAAAATTTCTTAATTAGTGGAAAGCAAGTCAAACAAGTTTTGGAAAACAACCATGTAAAAGCAGCTACACTTACAGGAAGTGAAGGGGCAGGTTCGTCAGTTGCTGAAATTGCAGGAAAGAATATCAAAAAGACAGTTTTAGAATTGGGAGGAAGTGACCCTTTTATTGTCTTAGCTGATGCAGATATAAAAACGGCTGCCAAAACGGCTGTAAAAGCACGTACTCAAAACTCAGGACAAAGTTGTATTGCTGCTAAGCGTTTTATTATTGTCAAAGAAGTTTATGAGGAGTTTGTAGAAGAGTTCAAAAATGAAATGGCAACACTAAAAATGGGCGACCCAATGGATGAAAACACAGATGTAGGTTGCCAAGCGAGAGAAGATTTAGCAAAAGAATTAGCAGAACAAGTACAGAAATCAGTAGAGAAAGGTGCAAAGATAATTTTGGGAGGAAAGAGAGACAAAGCTTTCTATGAACCTACCATTTTAGTAGATGTAAAAGAAGGAATGCCAGCTTTTGATGATGAACTTTTTGGACCTATTGCTTCTGTAATAAAGGCAGAAAATGAAACCCATGCGATAGAGCTTGCCAATGATTCAGAATTTGGATTAGGTTCTTCTCTTTGGACAAAAGACATGAAAAAAGCTACAAAAATAGCTTCTCAAATAGAATCAGGAAGTGTGTTTATCAATGGCATGGTAAAATCTGATCCTCGTTTGCCTTTTGGAGGAATCAAAAAATCAGGTTATGGAAGAGAATTAGCTACAAATGGCATTCACGAATTTGTAAACATAAAAACAGTTTGGATAGCGTAGTCAGTTATCAGTGAACAGTTACCAGTAATCAGTTAAATACAGGATGGCTTTATCATTTCTGAATTGCCATTTTGTATTTACTTCTGACTTATAATTTCATACTTTCAACTTCATTTTATTACTTCTGACCTCTAACCTCAGACTTCTAAATTTATTTCACTCTATCAGGATTTTCTTCTAAGAAAGCAGACCACGAGGTACTTTTTGGAAGTAGTGCATTTTGCTGAAAATAATGACAAACAGCTACACCAACGGCATCAGTAGCATCTAAGAGGTCTGGAATTTCATCAAAAGAAAGTAACGTTTGCAACATACTAGCAACTTGTTCTTTTGATGCAGTTCCTTTTCCTGTAACAGCTTGTTTTACTTTTCGGGGAGCATATTCTTCTACCGAAACGCCACGAGAAAGTGCAGCAGCCATACAAACACCCTGCGCTCTACCTAATTTGAGCATAGACTGAACATTTTTACCAAAAAAAGGAGCTTCTAAAGCCATTTGTTGAGGTCTGAACTCTTCAATTATTGTACTTACTCTATCATAAATTTTTTGTAGTCTTACATAATGATCTTTCCACTGTGCTAACTTTATGACTCCAAACTGAATCAAATACATTTTATCGTCTTTAATTCCTAAAACACCATATCCTAAAACAACAGTTCCAGGGTCTATTCCTAATATAATTTGATCAAAAGAAGTTGGTTTCATAAAGTAGATAACACTTTCTAAGTGTGATTTTTGAATGTAAATTAAAAGTAGTGCGTTTTTTGTGCGTTGATTGATTTCTACTTTCAAAATTATTTAATGAAAAAAAATACTCAAAAGAATCTTCTAAAATTCTTCAATATTGTATTGATGGCTTTAGCTTGGTTTTATTTATATTCTCAAATCAAAAATCATCAATCTTTTTTTTCACAAATAACCGATTTATGGAACGAATTGCAAAAAAATAGAGCAACTTTGTTTATTATTTTTGTGTTAATGTTAATAAATTGGATTTTAGAGGCTAAAAAATGGCAAATTCTGACAAAATCATTAGCAAAAATTAATTTACTTCAATCTTTAGAAAGTGTTTGGATAGGTTTATCACTAGCCACTTTTTTACCATTAGGAAACTTTCTAGGACGAGCAAAAAATCTACCGAAGAAAAATCGTTTTGACTCGGCTGGTGCTTTGGTTATAAATGGAGGTTTGCAGTTTTGGGTTACTATGCTGGGAGGTATTTTTGGAATAAGTCAGTTTTTTGAGTTAGGTAATTATCTTACTTTTTTGTTTTTTGCTTTTTGGATTTTACTTTATTTTGTTGGGTTGTGTTTTTATAATAAATGGTCGTTGGTGAGGACACCAACAACGGCAAATTTAATAGTCGTCGGTGAGGACACCAAAAACGGCAGAGCAAGGAAAAATAAAATTGTCAGACAATTAAAATTCGCAGAGAAAGTTATAATTTGGCTACAAAAAAACCTCTATTTTGCCAGTCAGTATTCTCAAAAAGATATTTTAAAAACTACTTTTTTTGCTTTACTTCGTTATGGTGTTTTTTCGCTTCAAATGATTTTAATTTTCAAGGCTGCCAATTTTTCACTTTCTACTGAAAAAATAATTGTTGGTTCTAGTCTTTTATTTGCAGCAAAATCCGTTTTACCTGTGGGTGGTTTTTTAGTTGGACTTAGCGTAAGAGAAGCAACAGCACTTTATTTTTTTGGTACTTTAGGAGAAGAAAAAGTAGTAACCATTACGTTTTTACTTTGGATTATAAATATTGGCTTGCCTGTTTTGGTAGGTTCGTTTTTGCTTTTGAAGAATGCTAAAAGGAAAAATGAGTAGTGTCTTAGAAATTATCTAAAGTCATTTTTTCTGACCAATTTAGCTCTTTTGGTAATTCTTGATTCGAAAACTCTATGTGAATCACTCTTCTTTTTTTGTCATTTGTTGTTCTTTTCGAACTGTGTAGAAGCAAAGGTTTCATTATCATTATTCCTCCTTTCTCAACATCACAAATTGTTTCTGTTTCTACATACCAATCTATATTTTGAGGCTTGTATATTTTTTTAAGATGAGATTTTGGAATAACTCTCAATGCTCCATTATTCTCGTCCGTTTTATCAAGATGAATACGAATTGTAATTATATTTTCTAGAATCTGTAAAGGAGGCTGAACAGCAAATTGATTTTGTTTGACTGTCCAATAATTGAATTCTTCTAATTCTAGTTTTTCATCTACTGAAATAGTCAAATCTTGATGATAAGGAACATACCAATTCGAATTTTGGGGTTTGTCAAAGTAAATACTCTTTATTACAAAAAAATCGTTTCCTCCTAATTCTTGAAGAATTGATTTGAGTTTTTTTGTAAAAATCAAATTACTAACTTCTGGACTTTCCTTTAAAAACTGACGAATAGCAAATAAATCTACTGATTTTCTGACTGTACTTCTTGATGTATCTATTTTATCAATAAAAGCCGTTATTTTTTCTATTTCATCAGAGGAGTAAATAGTTGGAAGAACTGTAAATCCATTCTCCGAGAGTTCTTTTATATATGTTTTTGTATTTTCCATTCAACTATTTTCTTCCAGTTTTTCTAAAAACTCTTCAAAGTCATTATTTTTTATCTCAAAATGAGCTTGTCCATAAAACTCTTTTCTGTCTTCCCATTTTTGAGAAATTAATTTATACAGCTTTTCAAAAGAATCAGCTTCTTTGAAAAGTGGACGATTATCTTGCTGTTTTCGTTGTGTTTCAAAAGTTCGTTTTGCCAAAATTTCTATTTCTGTATTTAGAAAACAAACAATTCCATGTTGTTTCATTTGTTCCAAATTATCAAAGAAACAAGGTGTTCCTCCACCTGTAGAAACAATCGTCTTATCTAAATTAAAGGTCGTTTGAAGAGCTTTTTTTTCTTCTTGTCTGAAAAAACTTTCTCCTTTCTTTTCAAAGATTTGTGGAATGGTAGCATTATTTCTGTATTCTATCAAAGAATCTAAATCTAAAAATGTGTAGCCTAGTTTTTCTGCGATGATTTTTCCGAAGGTAGATTTGCCAGAAGCTGGCATTCCAATCAAATAAATAAGAAAGTTTTTCATTTTAGCATTTTTATTATTGGTGTCGCTATGCTAAAATACCAACAATGGAGAATAAGTGTTTTTTATAAAAACTATCAACTGTATTTACTGATTACTGGTAACTGTACTATCTGATGACTGACTACTAATAACTGCCTTATGTCTCATTTCACGAGCTATAATCGAATCTTGAAGCTGCTGAACTACCTGTCTATGTAATTTAGATTCCTTCTGAGATTCTTTTAAAAGTTCTTTTTGCCTATCTGTTTCTAACATCTGAAAAAATGCAAGTCCTCCCAACACTAAAATTACTCCCAAGGAAACAACAGCTACCAAACGCATTTTTTTACTTGTCTTTTTTACTTTTTGTTCTGTTTGTTCTTGCTTAGTTTTTAATTTTTCTTCTACTTCCGTTTGGACATAATCGTCTAAGGCTTCGGTTTGGATGTTTTCCTCTTCCAGCCATTTTAATAATTTTTCTTCTTTTTTTTCTTTTTCAGAATCAGATAGTGAAATAAGAATACGTTTCATAAGTTTTGATACAGACAATCATTAATTTTTATCAAAAATACAGTAAAAATAATCTATTTGATAAATTTTAAGTACAGATAATCAAAACTAAAAAAAAAGAAGGAGAAATAATAGATTTTTTGTAAAAGCAGAAAAAACAATTATGGATTTTTGATTCTTAATTTTTCACTATTTCGTTTTGCATATTCTGTTAATCCTAATTCTTTTGTATAAATAAGGATAATTATTGGACTATCACTTTTGTAATCCTTCCAAATTAACTGCTTCATTTTCTATTTTCCAATACTGAATATAATACCAAAATAAAAAGTAAGTGGTTAGTAAGACAAAATTAAAGTACTGGATATGGGAAATAGTGTTGTTGGTCAGGACACCAACAATGGCAAAAAAAGTACTTTTTAGTAAAACAATCGCCATTTTCCATGTTCCCACCGACGATTTTACCACCCATGTCCAGTACTATCATAGTCATTATAAAAATCCCTCGCTAATTATCTCTGATTACTTAACTAACCATTAATCACTTTTCTAAACTCTCGGCTTCCAAGCAATTTCATCAGCATTTACTTCGTGAGAAGTCATTCTTGACAAGACAAAAATATAATCTGAAAGACGATTGAGATAACGAATAATTATTTGATCAACTCCTTCTTCCTCTTGATTATTTAATTCAGTACAACGACGTTCTGCCCGTCTACAAACTGTTCTTGCCAAATGACAAAAAGAAACAGCAGGATGTCCACCTGGTAAAATAAAATGAGTCATGGGTGGTAATTCTTCATTCATCACATCAATTGCTACTTCTAAGTCTGTTATGTCAGTTTCATCTATTTGAGGAATGGGAATATGAGAAACTTTTTTTGGGTCAGATGCAAGCAATGAACCAATCGTAAACAAACGATCTTGAATTTCTATCAAAATTTCTTTTCTATGCTCTAGTTCTTTTTGGTCACGAAGCATTCCAATATATGAGTTGAGTTCATCAACAGTTCCATAGGATTCAATTCTAAGATTTGCCTTTGATACTCTTCTACCACTAATGAGTGAAGTTGTTCCTTTGTCGCCTGTTTTAGTGTATATTTTCATTGTGTTAAGTTTTTGTTTTTAGGTTTTATTCAATACCAAATATACACAGACTATGTTTAGTAAAAAATCTAATTTGTCTTGCTTAAATATTTCACTTATCTAAATCAAAAAAAAATTAATACTTATCGAAAATTATTTTACACTATTTAACACTGATTATCAACGCTTTAACTGAAAAAATATGACTATAAGTCATTTTTTAACTTTTAGTCTAAAACTTTATTTAAAAAAAAGTGTTATCATTGCATTCGTTTTGTAGAAACAATTTTTTTATGCCTTAAGGCATTATTTTTTCTATTAAATCAAAAATGAATCATTTTTTATCAATTACTTTTTTAACTCTTTATTAATTATGACAAACAAACTATTTCAATCTCTATTTGTAGCTGCTATTTTATTTTTTGTTGGCACATCTACTTCTTTTGCTCAAGATAACACACCTGAAGAATCAGTAAGCTATGGAGCATTTACATTGTATGGAAATTTTCCTTTAAGTGAAGATTTTAAAGACCAAGCTAAGTTTGGTGGTGGTTTAGGATTTGAAGGAGCATATTATTTTTCTCCTTTGATTGGTTTTGCATACTCTTTAGATGCTCAAGTTAATCCGTATAATAAGGAAGCTAAAGATGTCAGTTTTGGAGGTGTAAACCTTGGAGGCGTTGAAGATGCACAACCTTGGGTATATGGTAACTTGATGGGTGGTATAGAACTTTCTTTTCCTATAACTCCAGTAGTAGCTCCTGAGTTTCGTGCATTAGGAGGTGTAATGATTGCTAGAAGTCCAGAAGTAGAGTATCAGGCTTTAGGTGCTAATATTGCTACAACAGAAGCAACTACTGCAGCAGCTTTTGCTTATTCTATAAGTGGAGGTCTGAAAATTACTAATTACGATAGTGGTAGTGCTTTTCGTGTAGGTGTTCGTTATCTATCTGCTACTCCTAAATTTGATTATGGAAATAATCAAGAACAAAAATTAAATATGTCAAGTGCTCAACTTTACGTTTCTTTTGCTTTTCTTTCAAGAAAATAAATAGAATTCGTAAAATATAAATCACAAAAAAATCTACCTAAATTAAATTTGGGTAGATTTTTTTATGTAGAATTATGTGTAAAGTGTAATTCATTAACAATTTACCCTTCACAATTGACCATTCTTTATAGTGCTGGATAATAACTATCCAAAGTATTTACAATGTCTTTCAAACGAGGAAGGTTTACAGCACGACGAATTCCTGTAACAGCTTCTCCTTTTTTGTTCTTCAAGATGTCAATTTGAGTTTTTACTTTTGCAGGCTCACTACTCAAATTTTGGGAAACTGCTCCTTCTAAAATGACGATTGTATTTCTACTATTTTCATCTATCATAGAAATATATTGTCCATACAGATAATCAAACTCTTTATAAAGATAAATTACGTCTTCAATCTTTTTATTTGCTTCCATAATATGAGGATATTTTGACATTAATTTAGAATAATCAACTTTTCCACCTCTAGCAAATTCGTTTTCTAATTTATCAAAATAAGCTGTCACAGAAGTTTTGTTATATGTTCTAAAAACAGTCAATAGATATTCTCCATTTGTAGCATTACCTTCAGGTTCTTTGAGTTGAACATTAAATTTTAAACCTTTAGCTTGAAGATTTACGTATTCTGTTAATTTATCGTGTAAATTTGTAGTCTGAACCTGATAATTATCAATATTATTTGCAAAACGAGCATTTACTAAATTTAGCTTTGCATAATAAGCTGTATATTTTTCTAGTTCATTTTTAAACTCTTGAACATCACTTTCATCAATATCCTTTCTTTGGGCAGCAATTCCAGATACAAAACCCAAAACAGAAGTAGCAATATTAATAACAGGTGTAGCAGAAGCAATATTGCTCACAACAGGATCTTGCAAAAGCATATTAGCAATATTGAGAATTTTTGAGCCTCCTTTATCTCTTTTACTTATCAGCTTTTTTTCCATAAGCTGCATCACTTTATCATTATACGAAAAACCAAGTGTTTCATCAGCAGGATTATTTAAGCTATTGAGCATTGTACGATAACTTTCTACTTGATTGATTGCATAAAGCGTGTTCAAACGGTCATTAAGAACTTCAAAAAACTCAGCAGAATGAATCAGATTAGTTCTAACCATCTTATAACGAGCTTCATCTGTTAGTTCTACACGACGAGAAACACCTTTTACAATAGCATCATTTTTTTCAACTGTTTCTTTATAAAGACCTAAATCAGAAGAAAGTAAATTAATTTGGGTAGAGCGATTTTTCAGAGAATCTGTAAGAGCCAAAACTTTAATGCTATCTTGTTGGCGTTGATTAGAAAGAGTTTGATAACGACGTACAAAGTCTTGATTTTGTTGTTGGAGTTGGCGTTGTTGCGAACGGAGTTCGTCGATAGCTTTTAAAATTAGGGCAACACTATCTTGTGCAGAAACTGTATAAACCATTCCAAACACAAAAAATAAAAGTAGAGATAGGGATTTTTTCATTATAGAGATTTATGTAGTATATATAATCTAGGCTTTAACCTAAATTATGATTAGAACAATTTTATGAATTTTAACTAAAAGATACAAATAAAATCATTATCCAAAACGAATAAGTATTTTTTTATTAGAAACTTTCAGAAAAAAAGTCTCCCTCTAGTAAAAGAATGGAAGACTAAATCTGTTGTTTTTTGAATTATAAGGGCAGACTGATAAGACTAGAGCAAACTAACAATCTTTTACAGGACAAGGAATTCGTCGACCTCTTTTGAGTTTTTTCTTCTTTAAAGTATGTCCTTTCTGCGAACTACAAGAAGTAGTAGTAATCATCATAAAAGAAGGTAAAATCATAAAATAAAGAAGATAAAGGAATTTTATTTTAAAACATTTTATTTTTTTAAATCTCATTTTTATAGATTTCTGTTTTTTTATAAATTAATCGTAACGTTAAGATGTTATTTCTTATAAATTATCTTTTCTTTTTAGAAGCCTTATAACTTTTATATTTTGGTGTCCAAGCCTGTTTTGGAGCGTGTACACAACTGCTCATAATGGCAGTAGAAAAAATAGTCAATAGACAGATAGCTATTCTTTTTCTTGAAAAAATAGTTTTTTTGATAGAATTCATTTTTTATTGATTTTAATAATAATAATTTGCATTGGTTTTTACCACGCTCTTACTGTTCTCAAACGCTGTTCCTGTTTTGGAGAACGAGGTTGTTTATCTTTCATGTTTTTGCGTTTTGTTGGTGTCCAAGCCTGTTGAGGAGAATGAATACAACCTTGCAATCCAAAAGAAAGAGTAAAAAGTAGAGCTAAAAATAATGCTTTTGAAGTAAATTTTGAGAATATATTTTTCATTTGAATTCTATTTTGAATGACGTTAATTGTTTGATATTAAAATAAATGAAAGTAGCCTTTTAATAAAATGCAAAAAATAATTTTGATAGAATAAGTTATCTTTGAACTTCCAATGACTTATTTTAAGACTTATACAAGCGTAAAATTACACAAAGTTTCTAAAAAAACAGTTTCCTACTTATTTTAATAATCCGTTTTATGATAATACGTACAAATCTCGTAAATATTGCAGAAAAAAGCATTTTCCCTGCACAACTCACGATTAAAGAGGGCAAAATTCATTCCGTAAAAAAACTAGAAAAAACTAAAGATTCAAATAATGAAATAAAAAATTATGCGCTCTGTGGTTTCATAGATTCTCATATTCATATTGAAAGTTCGATGCTTGTTCCTTCTAAGTTTGCAAAAATGGCAGTCGTTCATGGAACAGTTGCAACCGTTTCAGATCCTCACGAAATTGCCAATGTAATGGGAATGGAAGGTGTAGAATTTATGGTAAATGATGGAAACAAAGTTCCCTTTAATTTCTTTTTTGGTGCGCCCTCATGCGTTCCTGCAACAAGTTTTGAAACAGCAGGAGCAACTATTTCGGTAGAAGACATTGAAAAACTAATGAGCCAACCACACATCAAATATTTGTCCGAAATGATGAATTATCCTGCTGCTCTAGCAAGAGACCCTGAAGTAATGGCAAAAATTGCTGCAGCCCAAAAGTACGGAAAACCTACAGATGGACATGCACCAGGATTACGAGGAGAAGAAGCAAAAAAATATATAGAAGCAGGAATTAGTACCGACCACGAGTGTTTTACAGCAGAAGAAGCACTAGATAAGCTACAACATGGAATGAAAATTATTATTAGAGAAGGAAGTGCAGCCAAAAATTTTGATGCTTTGATTGATTTATTACCAGAACATTATGAAAACATGATGTTTTGTTCGGACGACAAACATCCAGACGATCTTATTGAAGGACATATTAATTTACTTGTCAGACGAGCTATAAAGTTAGGCATCGATAAGTTTAAAGTTCTCCAAGCTGCTTGTATCAATCCGATTGAACATTATAACCTTGAAGTTGGACAATTAAGAGAAGGTGATAAAGCAGATTTTATTATTGTAAAAGATTTAGAAAACTTTGAAATTTTAGAAACTTATATCAATGGCGAAAAAGTAGCCGAAAATGGTAAATCATTTATCAAAGATGTAGAAACAAAAGCTATCAATCAGTTTGATGTAAAACCAAAGAAAGCATCTGATTTTGAAATAAAGAGAAGCAAAGTAGTAGGAAATGATACTGCAACAAAAATCCCAGTCATTGAGGCATTGGACGGACAACTAATTACAAATCCTGTTTTTGTAGAAATTGATGATTTGACAGATACTAACGGGAATTTAATTTCAAATATTGAAAAAGATATTTTAAAAATGGCTGTTATCAATCGTTATACTTCTGATGCTCCGATTGCAATTTCTTTTATCAAAAACTTTGGTTTAGAACGTGGTGCAATTGCTTCTTGTGTCGCACATGATTCGCATAATATCGTAGCTGTAGGAGTTACAGATGAAGATTTGATGAAAGCCGTAAACTTAGTAATTAGAGAAAAAGGAGGAGTGTCAGCAACAAGTGGAAAAGAAGATGAAAACGAAAATCAAGTTTTACCTCTTCCAGTTGCAGGAATTATGTCTTTAGAAAATGGTGAACTTGTAGGTAAAAAATACGCTCAAATTGATACATTTGCAAAAACTTTAATGACTAACCCAAAAACTACAAAAAAACTACATGCTCCTTTCATGACACTTTCTTTTATGGCTCTTTTAGTGATTCCATCATTAAAATTAAGTGATAAAGGACTTTTTGATGGAGGAAAATTTGAGTTTGTGAAGGGTTGGGAAGTTTAATTTATAAATACATTTTTAACAACACAGAGATAAGGAGAACCACAGAGAAAATACAATTATGGAAATCAATCAAATTACAAGTAAAATAATTGGCTGCGCTATCGAAGTTCATAAAGATTTAGGAGCTGGTTTACTAGAATCGGCTTATGAAGAATGTTTATTTTATCAGCTCATATCTACAACAAACTTAAAGGTAGAAAGGCAAAAAGCTATTCCACTAATTTATAAACAAGTTGAGATGGAGTGCGCTTTTAGAGCTGATTTCATAATTGAAGACAAAGTGATTGTTGAACTTAAATCTGTTAGTGAAATACATCCAATACACAAAGCTCAATTAAATACATATATGAAACTGACTAATTCTAAGGTAGGATTACTTATTAATTTCAATACGGTTCTACTAAAAAACGGCATTCATAGATGGATAATTTAAAAAATAACTATCTCTGTGTTTCTCTGTAACTCTGTGTTAGACCAAATAAAAAAATATGCAAGATAAAAATACACATCTTATCATTATGGCAGGTGGAATTGGAAGCCGTTTTTGGCCTTTCAGTCGCCGTAATTACCCAAAACAGTTTCAGGATATTTTAGGAACTGGAAAATCACTTTTACAACAGACAGTCAAGCGTTTTGAGCCTGTTTGTAAGCCTGAAAATATGTACATTGTTACCAATCAAGACTACAAAGACTTGGTAAAAGAACAGTTACCTAACTTTTCAGATGAGCAAATTTTATTAGAGCCTTTTTTGCGCAATACTGCACCTTGTATCGCCTATGCTTCTTATAAAATCAAATCCAAAAATCCAGAAGCTAATATTATTGTTACGCCTTCTGACCACGTAATTTTGGATACGTATAGTTTTATTGATAAACTTACTATTGCAATTGATGCAGCTAAGTATAGCGATAAAATTATCACTTTGGGAATCAAACCAACACGCCCAGATACAGGATATGGTTATATCCAGAGTGAAGAGAATCAAAAAGGAAATCTGAAAAAAGTACGTCTGTTTACTGAAAAACCTAATTTAGAAATGGCAAAATCATTTTTAGAAAGTGGTGATTTTGTATGGAATGCAGGTATTTTTATTTGGAATGCACAAACGATTGCACAAGCCTTTGATACTTATTTGAGTGATATTTCGGAAGCCTTTGAAGATATGAAAAGCGATTTTTATACTAAAAATGAAGCTAAATCTTTAGAAAAAGCCTATTCACAATTCCATGGGATTTCGATTGACTATGGAATAATGGAAAAAGCTGATAATGTCTATGTCGTTCAATGTGATTGTGGTTGGTCTGATTTGGGAACGTGGAAATCATTACACGAACAAGCCAAAAAAGATAAAAACAAAAATGTAATTACAGGAGATGTAATGGCTTATGACACCAAAAATTCTATTATCAAAATTTCAAAAGACCGTTTGGCTGTTGTACAAGGATTAGATAATTTTATTGTAGCAGATTACGATGGTGTTCTTTTGGTTTGCCATAAAGACCAAGAACAACGCATCAAAGAATTTTTGGAAACAGTCAAGAAAACAAAGAAGGAAAAGTACACTTAGATAATCAGAAAAGTCAATACTATTCAGCTTTCAAACGCCTAAATTTCAAAGATTTGTTTCTTCTGAAGTTTAGGTTTTTCGTTAAGGGCATAATTTTTTATATTTTTGGTTGTTTTAGAACAGCAAAATACAAAAACCACGGCTGAAAGCTGAATATATAAGTAATCGCTCGGCAACGCCAAGCGATGGCAATCTTATTTTTGATTATAAATATTTATCAACTCAAGAAGCACCATTTACATATAAAATGAAATTAACAACTACACAAAATTTTCATGATGAATTACTTCTTGATATGTGGCTGAATATATCTAAAAGCACAGTTCAAATATTTAAGTACACCTATGAAAACAAACTAAGAGGACATGGAAGTGGAGTTCTATTTCAGTTTGAAGATAACTATTTTATAATTACTGCTTCACATAATTTTATTGAAAAAAATGGATTTGTTGGAGAAGGGATTGATGATTTTTGGGTTGGAGTGGAAAATTTTACAGCTAAAGATTTTAGAGTTGGAGGTTTTAGATCTGAAAGTGTTATCTTTAGTCTTAAGAATCAAAATATGCTTGGAATAGATAAATCAACTTATGAAAGATATAAAATTGATTTAGCTATTATAAAAATCACATCACAAGCTTTGATAGAAAGTCTAAAATCTCATAAATCATTCTTATCTCTTTCAGATATCAGTCATTATCCAAAGCAACGAATACTAGAACAATATAATAAAGGTGAAATAAGTGATTACTATATTTTATATGGTTTTCCTGCATCACAAACTAAGGTAATTACTAATAAATATAATCCAAAAGTTAAAGATGGAGAAAAAATACTTAATGCTAATCCGTATTGTCAAACAGAGTACTTAAAAAATAATGTATCTAAGAAGTTAATTGAAGAAGGATTTACTAATCATATTTTTTTTAGTGAATTCAAAAAAGGCTACGATTTGTTTTCTCACCAACGAAAAAATAAACCCATACAGCGTGGAATGAGTGGATGTGGTTTGTGGGAAATACATATTGATACTAAAGGAAAACCTTGTATAAAGCTAGTAGGTATTTTTACTGAAGTTGAAGAAGGTTTTGGCATTTCAGTAAAATTGCCATTTGCTATCTACTTCATTCGAGAATACTGGGGATTAGAAAAATTACCACACTATGGTATTAAAATCAGATTAGGAAAGTAAATTTATATGTAACTAATAATCTACTACTACTTATTCCATCCTGTAATAGATACTTATGTTTAAAGGTAAAAATAGCAAAGAATAAAAAATAGTAAAATATTAACAATACTTCATATTTTATCTACTACAAACCTAAAGGCTTGGCTCTGCCGAGTGAGCAATATGTATTCGGCTTCCAGCCGTGTATTTGTATTTTGCTGTTCTACAAATAACAAATCTAAGAAATTAGCAATAAAAATATATATCCAAATAAGATTTTTAGACAACTATTGTCAGAGTTATTTTGGATTACCAAAACAACTACTGACAAAGTTTTTATTTTTTACTTCTCCATCACTTCCAAAATCGCATCTACATATTCTCTATCATTCGAAAGACGTGGAACTTTATGCTGTCCTCCTAGTTTTCCTTTTGATTGTAGCCATTTGTAAAACGTATTTGGCTCTGCAAAATGAACGGTTGGCATCACTAAAGCGATATTTGCATGTCTTTTAGCATCATAATCCGAATTTATTTCTCTTAGTTTTTCGTCTAAAGATTCCACAAAAAGAGTTTTGTTTTCTGGCTGTTTTTCAAATTCGATAATCCATTCGTGCCCTCCTTGTTTGTGATTTCCTTCTCCTTCATCTTTTATATAAATCGGTGCTGCTGTATAATCTTTTAGTTTTGCACCTGTTTTTTGACACGCATAGGCAAGGGCAATATCAGCATTTTCTACTACTACTTCTTCCCCAAAAGCATTAATAAAATGTTTTGTTCGTCCTGCAATACGTATTCTAAATGGGCTTAATGACGTAAATTTTACCACATCACCAATATTATATCGCCAAAGCCCCGAATTAGTAGAAATAATCATCGCATATTTTTCATTCAATTTTACGTCTTGCAATGTTATTGTTTTTGGGTTTTCTTTGTCCCATTCTTCCATCGGAATAAATTCATAATAAATTCCATAATCTAAAAGCAATAACAAATCTTCGCTATTTTTTTGGTCTTGTAGCGCAAAAAATCCTTCGGAAGCATTATAAACTTCCATATAATTCATTTGCTCAGAAGGAATAAGTTCTTTGAAAAGCTGACGATAAGGCGTAAAGGAAACTGCGCCGTGAAAAAAGCATTCTAAGTTAGGCCAAACCTCTAAAATTGAGTTTTTGCCTGTAATTTCTAATATTTTCTTAATCAAAAAGAGTGTCCATGTCGGAACGCCCTGAATACTTGTTACATTATCTTTTGAACTAGCTCTTGCCATTGCTTCCATTTTTTCTTCCCAATTTTCCATCAGTGCAATCTCCAAACTAGGCGTTCTGAGATATTCTGCCCAAGAAGGTAAATGGTTCATAATCAGAGCAGAAACATCACCACAATTTTTCTCTCCTGTAACTGGATTGGGCTGCATACTTCCTCCCACTCCCAATCCTTTTCCAGAGAAAAATCCTGTTTCTGGGTTGTTATTTGCATACAGAGCAATCAAATCTTTTCCTGCTGCATAGTGATTTTTGTCTAATCCTTCTTCCGAAACAGGAATATATTTGCTGCGTGCATTGGTCGTTCCAGAAGATTTTGAAAAGCCGATAATCGGTTTGTTCCAAAGCAAATTTTGTTCGCCTTTCAAACTTCTTTCTATGTAGGGGTAAAATTCTTCATAGCTAGAAACAGGAATGCGCTCTGCAAATTGTCCTTGATTTTTGATAGAAAAATAATCGTGTTCTTTTCCCCAAACGGTATCTTTTCCAGATTCAATCAGATACTTAAATACTCTTTCTTGAACCTCAAAAGGGTTCTTTTTGAAATTTTCTATACTCTCCAAACGAGTAGAAAATATCTTTGTTCCTATCCAATTGACAATGTTTTTCATATAATTATATAATTTGAGTAAAAATAGAACGAGTTTAAAAAATGTATTTCTGCATACTTTACTCAATCTAAAGAGTAAGGCATATATTTTTGTTTAACTTTTATTACAAAAAATAACAAGTTGCATAGATATTCTTTCAACATCCATAATTTAATTAAATGTTTTGTGCTGCAATCCAAGCTGTTGTCCATGCAGCTTGGAAATTGAATCCTCCTGTAATGGCATCAATATCTAAGACTTCGCCAGTAAAATATAAATTAGGCAAAACTTTACTTTCCATTGTCTTAAAATCAACTTCTGATAAAGCAATTCCTCCACAAGTTACGAATTCATCTTTATAAGTGCTTTTTCCAGTTACATGAAATATTCCTTGTGTGAGTTCGTTTGAAAGGTTTTGTAATTGATTATTTGAAAGGGATGCCCAGTTCGTAGTGAGGTCTATTTGTGCAGCTTCGACGAGTTTTTTCCAAAGCCGATTCGGAATTTCAAAGGGCGAAATTGTTCCAATTTGTTTTTTACGCCATTCTTCTCGGTGTGCTTTCAAAGTTTTGAGCGTGTTTTTTGGTGTATCTTCTATCCAATTTACACCCATTTCAAATTTATAATTTTTGTTGGCTAGTTCTCTCGCTCCCCACGCAGAAAGACGCAAAACAGCAGGCGCAGAAAGTCCCCAATGCGTAACCAAAACAGCACCATTTTCAGTAGCAAGTTTTGTATCTTTTGCCCAAACTGTCCCATTACTTACCGAAACTCCTGCCAAATCTTTCAAACGAGCATCATTTTTAACGTCCATTGTAAAAAGCGACGGAACAGGATTTGAAATAGAATGTCCCAAATTTGTAAGCATTTTCCAAGATTTTGGTTGACTTCCAGTTGCTATAATAAGTGCATCGGCTTCTAAATTAGCTTTGTTTTTTATCTGAATTTGCCATTTTTGATTAACTGAATCAGTTGGAGGAATTAATTTTTCAACGGCACATCCTCTTTGAATATCAATATTTAGTTTTTTAGTTTCTCTCAAAAAACAATCAATAATCGTTTGAGAATCATCTGAAACAGGAAACATACGTCCGTCTGCTTCCGTTTTGGTTTTTACACCTCTTTTTTTGAGCCATTCTATCATATCTTGAGGTTGAAATTGATAAAATGCGCCTAAAAGTTCTTTTTCTCCTCGTGGATAATTTTTAGTCAGTTCTTCAGGCTCAAAACAAGAATGCGTAACATTACAACGCCCACCACCCGAAATCTTTACTTTTTTGAGTAACGTATTGGTTTGTTCTAAAATAGAAACATTATAGTTTGGATTTTTTTCTTTTAAATTAATGGCTGCAAAAAATCCACCTGCACCACCACCAATAATTATGACTCTTTTATTTTTCATTTTATGCTTTTTATCCTTCCAAAAGCTATCGATATTTTTTTATATCTATTTCTTCTAGTTTTAAATAACTTTTATCTAAATGTCTAAAATCATTATCTGTAGTCAATAAAGTTAATTCATAAAAACTACTTGTGGCAGCAATCCACAAGTCATTTTTACCCATATTTCTAGCTGAAAATTTGGTTTTCTGTAGTTTACCTTGACTGTAAGCATCTATTTCTGCATATCTTTCTATGATTTCCTTTATATTTATATCTATTACAGGAAGATTTGAAAGCAACCTTTCTAAAATTTTCATTTTCGAACTTCCATACCCTTGCTTCTTAGCAATCGCTTTTATTTCACCTAAAGTAACAACTGAAATAGCTAAATTATTCAAAGGATTGAAAAGGTTATATTCGTTTTCTATCTCTTGAGAAAATTCAGAATTTCTAGTATAAATTAGTAAAATATTTGTGTCTAGTAAGTAATTCATTTTTAAGCAGATAATAAATTCAATAATTCATCTATTGGCTCATTTCCCAAAGGTTCGGCTTGTTTTCTGAATGCTTGATAAGAAATAGGTTTATAATTTTGTTCTTCTAAAATCTGTTCAAAGCTAATATTTTCTCGGATAGGACGCACTCCTTCCATAAACTTAGGTGCAGAATAAGATTTGAGTTGAGCATTAACTTTATTTAAAAATTCAAAATCTCTTACCAACATAATCATTTTGATTGTGTCATATTTTAATTCCTCTAATTTTTTCATAATTATTTTTTTTTAATTTGGTACTTACTTTTCAAGATAAATAGTATCTATGTAGCACAAAATATTCACAAATTTACGAAATCTCATTCAGAAAAATATTTTTTACTTTGCCTTTGCAATCTACTAAAGTCATAATGATGAAAAAACCTATATCTTTCACTCAATTTTTGTGTTCCATTGTCAATTTTTCTGAAACAGAATTAGAACTTTTTACATCTTTATTTGAAAAAGAGAAGATGAGTAACAAACATTTTTTTGCCAAAAAAGGAGAATACAGTAAACAAGTTGCCTTTGTAGAAACAGGTATTTTGAGAGCTTTTTATAGCAATGAAAAAGGCGAAGAATACAACAAAACTTTTTTTACATCTAATCAATTTGTTGGAGCTTATTCTTCCTTGGTTAGTCAAAAACAAAACTCAATTGATATTCAATGTCTGACAGATTGTGTACTATGGGTTGCTAGTTTTGAAAGTGTTATAAGACTTTATGATGATTATCACAAAATAGAACGTTTGTCTCGCCTTTTAGCAGAACAGTTTTTTGTAAATAAAGAAAAAAGAGAAATTGAATTGGTAACTCTTGAAGCAAAACAACGTTATCAGATTTTTTTGGAAGAACATAAAGGATTAGAAAATCAAATTGCTCAATATCATATTGCTTCTTATTTGGGAATCACACCTACGCAATTAAGTCGTATTAGATCAAGAAAAGAGTAATTTATCAGACTTGACAGCTTGTTTATTTACATAGGTAAATGATTTTGATAAAAGTAAAGTAGAAATTTGTGGTATTAGTTTAAATAAATATTAATCATTTTTTTCTCCTTTATTATGAAATTAGAATCGAACAAAATACTTATCACAGGTGCAACAGCAGGAATTGGCGAAGCTCTACTTTATCAATTTCTTGATTATGACAATCAAATTATTGCAGTTGGTAGAAATAAAGAAAAACTAAAAGCTCTTGCTCAAAAAGACAAAAGAATAATTCCTTTCTGTGCAGATATTTCAAAGGAAGATGACATTGAAAATCTCATTTTATTTATTGAGCAGGAACATAAAGATTTGAATATTTTAATTAATAATGCTGGTATTCAATATAATTATCATTTTTTGGAAGAAAAACACATTATTCCAAAACTAGAAAATGAAATAAATGTAAACCTTTTAGCTCCTCTAAAACTTATTTCTTTGCTTTTACCGATTTTAGAAATCAATCAAAATGCAGCTATTGTTAATGTTTCTTCAGGTTTGGGTTTAATTCCTAAAATGACAGCTCCTGTTTATTGTGCTACAAAGGCAGCCATTCATATTTTTTCGAAATCTTTACGTTACCAACTTCAAAACACAAAAGTTTTTGAAATTATTCCTCCTTTGGTAGATACAGAAATGACAAAAGGTAGAGGAACAGGCAAAATTACGCCTCAGCAATTAGCAAAAGAATTTATAAAAACCTTCAAAAAAGATAAATTTGAAGTCGAAATCGGAAAAGTAAAATTATTAAAAATCATCAATAGAATTAGTCCATTTTTGGCTGATAGAATAATGAGAGGGAAATAATCATGTATAAATAAAATTCTCAAAACCTTATTCCTAAATAAAAAGTTAGCCTGTTTTATTTCAAAATACTATTATATCGCCGTTGTTGGTGTCTCACCAACGACAAAAAAACCACTCTCAATGCAACGCAAAGAACGAATCAAAAACTTACTTTCTGCTCTCAATAAAAATCTTTACGAACGACAAGAACCCATACAATTAGCTTTACTGACAGCCGTTGCAGGCGAGAGTTTGTTTATGCTTGGCGCACCAGGGGTAGCCAAAAGTTTGATTGCACGTAAGCTAAAATTTGCCTTTACAGCAGGACAATCTTTTGAGTATTTAATGAACCGTTTTAGTACGCCTGATGAGGTTTTTGGTCCTGTTTCTATCAAAAAGTTAAAAGATGAGGATAAATATGAACGCTTGACAGACAAGTATTTACCAGGGGCAACAGTTGTTTTTTTAGATGAAATTTGGAAGGCAAGTCCTTCTATTCAGAATGCACTTTTGACCGTTTTGAATGAGAAAATTTATAGAAATGGAGAAGAAGAAGTAAAAGTAGAACTAAAAGGACTTATTGCAGCATCAAACGAACTTCCACCCAAAAATGAAGGTTTAGAAGCTCTTTGGGATAGATTTTTGGTGCGTTATCTAATTTCTGAAATAAAAGAAAGTGGTAATTTTCTGCAAATGCTGACTTCTTCAGATAATGTTTATGAAGATACAGTTTCTGATGAACTTAAGATTACAGCAGAAGAAAATGAGCTTTGGAGCAAAGAAATTGATGAAATAGAACTGCCAACAGAAGTTTTGAATACTATTCAGCTTGTCAAAAAACAACTTGATGATACCGATAATCAGATTGGAAATGTATATTTTGTTTCGGATAGAAGATGGAAAAAAGTAATTCGCCTTCTCAAAACGTGTGCTTTTTTAAATGGACGCAAAAAAGTCAATCTAATGGATTGTTTCTTAATTACGCATTGTGTTTGGAATCAACCTGAGCAGTTGGATAAAGTGCGTCATTTGGTTTCAGAAGTGATACGCAAACATGGTTATTCTATTTCGCTAAATCTGACTGGATTGAGACAAGAAATAAAAGAATTAGAAACCGAAATTGAAAAGGAAACAAAAGTAAAACACATCACAACACGAGAAGAACTCTATCCAGTCGAACAAGAATTCTATCAAGTAATGAATTTGGAAACGTCAATGGATGGAAAATACATCAAACGAGCTGATTTTGATAGATTGACACAAGAAGAAAGTACAATAAATGTCTATGATGACGCTTTTAAATTGACCTATAAAGTAAAAGCAAAAAAACCACCTGTACAGCATCAAATTCATTTATTCCATAATGCTCAACTTTTAGCCTTGGGTTTACGCACGCATAAGGTAGAAAAAGATGAAATTATTTACAGAAAACCTCATCAGCTTATAGAAAAATATTGGAATGAAAAACTAGAGGAACTTTTGGCTTATGTAAATGAAAATTTAGCAAAACTAGATACTGAAAAACCAAAAGAATGGTACGAATTAGACCAAAATTTGTTTGTAGATGCTCGTCTTGCCCCCATCGTAAAAGCAAACTTAAATGATTCTATCAATCAACTCAATGATATTCAATTAAAACTAGAAAAACTGAAATATTATTATAAGAATTTGAAGGAATAGGTTTGGAAGTCTAGTAAAAAAACTATTTTTGTCAGAAATCTCTTTCTTATTGAAAAATGAGGAAGAGATTTTTGCTTTTAGTAGTTATTTCAAAAATATATTCTGATGAAAATCTATAAAATCACGTTCCTTTTACTTCTAATTTTTATCGCTTTCAATTCTTGTAATAAAAAAAGTCATTTTTATAAAAAAGATAAAGATTCAGAATTCAAGTATGAATATACTTTTTCATTTGACCATAAAGACGACACAAGTAGAGTAAAAATAGAAAGGAAAGACGCTATAAAAAGTAAAATAAATGGTGTTGTTTCAAATAAAAATGGGCAGGGAGAATTTTATGTGTTACAGATAATAAATTTAGACGGCAATTTTGAAACAATAATAGATGTAGAATTAAATGGAGGTTTTGAAATGGAAATTCCTAAAGGTAAATATAAAGCAAATATAGAAAGTTATTATTCAGAACGTTTAGATTTTAAATTTGAAATAGAAAAAAACCAAGAACTTATTTTTGACATTTATCTCAAATTAAAACCAGAACTCATCATCTATCAAATCAATTCAAAAACTCCTCTTTCTAAGAGAAAAATTGAAGAAATAAAAAAATGCACAAAACAAAACAGAAGCAAAGAAGGAGGTGAGCCTTGTCGGGAAAAGGGCAAATATACTATTTCCATACAAATCTAATTCAATTAAGAAACAATATTCAAACATAACCTATTAAAAAGTAGTTGTAGGTACAATAATTGAGAAGTCAGTTAATCATCATAAAATAATCATTTACTTTTTCAACTAATTAATGAAAATCGAAGAGGCATTAAAAACAAACAAATTCAAATCTGACCAACATAAAGCGATGTTAAATATTATGTTTACGGCAAGTTGGTTGCGTGGTAAAGTAGTAGGCAAGCTAAAATGTTATGGAATTTCGCAAGAACAGTATAATGTACTTCGAATTTTGCGTGGTTCACACCCTACTCCATTATGTGCAAAAGATATTACTGACCGAATGATTGATAAAAATTCGAATACGACACGTATTATGGATAAATTAATTACAAAAGAATATATCAATAAATGGCGAGGAGAAGTAGATAGAAGAGAAGTAAATATTTCTATTACAGAATCAGGTTTGGAACTTTTGAAACAGATAGACAATGAAGAACCTATAGACAAACCTAATTACCTTAATCTTTCAGATGCAGAAGCAGGACTTTTGAGTGCACTTTTAGACAAACTCAGAGAAGAAGATTCAGTTAACAGTCATCAATAAATGAAATAAAGTTAGAATTTAGATTTCAGAAGTTAGAATCAATGGATTTGATAATGTGAATATAAATTTTTCGTTTATTAATAAATGAAGTCGTATTTTTGTCAATCATTTTTACTAAAGTAGTGTATTTACATACTTCTAAAATCTACCTTCTAAATTCTAAATTTGTATATGAATAAAGACAACTGTTTCGAACTCGGTTCACTCATCAAACCTCACGGACTCAAAGGCGATATTCAAGCCTTTTGGGATACTGATAATATTGATTTATATCTTGACATTGAATCTATCTTGGTCGAACAAAAAGGACAATTAGTTCCTTTTTTTGTAGAAAATCTGCGTCCACAAGTCGGGCAAAAAGTGCTTATCAAATTAGAAGGAGTAGATAGTGTCGAACAAGCTGAAGAGTTTAGAAAACTAAAACTATTCTTGCCTGATGAGTTTGTTCCAAAATTAGAAGAGGATGAATTTTTCTATCACGAAATTATCGGTTTTATGGTTTCTGATACAGAAAAAGGGGAAATTGGCAAAATAGAGACAATTTACAATCTTCCTCAAAATGATTTATTAGTCATTAACTTTAAAGAAAAAGAAGTATTGATTCCTCTAAAAAAAGAATTGATAAAAGAATTTGATAGAGAAAACAAATCTATTTTGATGCAACTTCCAGAAGGTTTGCTAGATGTTTATTTGAGTGATGATAATGAGGAAGAGGAAAAAGAAGATTAAATAAACATGAGTCTTTTCTAAAATTATAAAAACTGCCGTTGTTGGTGTTTTAGCGACAGCGACACCAACAACAAATAACTATGAAGACAATTGAACCTCAAAAAACAAATCTTTTAAGTTTGTATGTTTTAGCTTTTTGTATTGCTTTTCTATTTATAAATTGCCAAAGTCAAAAGCCTACATCTACCCAAACAGAACAAAAAGATCCTTTTGCACTTCGTTTTATTGGAGAAAAAATTATTCCTTTTGAAGAAAAATTTGGAGAAAATAAACAAAAAATGACTGTTGGTGGACTTTCAGCAATTGATTACGACAATTCAACAGATAGTTATTATTTACTTTCTGATGATTTATTTGATGAGAATGGACTTTTGCGTTTTTATACAGCCAAATTGAATTATACAAAAGATAGCTTTGAAGAACTAAAAATATATTCTGTAAACTTTCTCAAACAAGAAAACGGAAAATTTTATCCTAAAAAAAATGAAGGTACAAAAATAGCTGACCCAGAAAGCATTTGTTTTTCTAGTAAATCAAGTACACTTTTTTGGAGTAGTGAAGGCGATAGAGAGCGAAATATAGTTCCTTTTATTGCCGAAATGGATACAAATGGCAATCAAATTAGAAAATTTAAACTACCCAAGCATTTTATAGACACCACTCAAAATAAAGGTTGGTATCACAATGCAGCCATCGAATCTATGACTTTTTCGGATAATGAAAACAAAATTTGGTTTCTCTCCGAAACTGCTTTACAACAAGATGGCGAAATGACAAAAAACACAGAAGGTATATTTCCAATTCGTTTGATAGGTTTAGACAGAAAAACCTCAAATTTTGAGCAGGAATTTGTTTATTTGGCTGAACCTGTTGCTAAAGAACCAATTCCACAAACAGCCTACGGACTCAATGGAATTGTAGAAATTTTAGAATGGAAAACAGATAAAAATAATACACAATTTTTAGTTTTAGAACGTTCTTATTCTCAAGGTTATCAAGCAGATGGAGGAACTGTTGTAAAATTATTTTTGGTAGAAACAAAGAATGCAACTGATTCTAAAGATATAGAAAGTCTCAAAAACCTGATTCCAAATAAAGATTATATTCCTCTAAAGAAAACACTAATTTCCGATTTATCAAAAATGAACCTCAATCATGTAGATAATATTGAAGGAATGACATTAGGAAAAATGCTTGCAAATGGCAATAAAACAATCGTTTTTGTATCAGATAATAATTTTAGCCCTAAGCAGAAGACACAGTTTTTAGTATTTGAGATTTTGGAATAGAGCAAAAAGAATTTTAAAAAACAATCAATTTCCAAACTTCAATTTCTTCTGTTTTCCAAACCGATTGCCATTCTACAAGTTTGTTTTGATGTTCGCTAAAATAAAGCATAAGCATATCTGTTTGTGATTTACTAGTTTTGGAAGGCAAGATAAAATATAAATTCGAAGAATTGAGAGTATTATTTTGATTCAGATTTTCTTCATTTTTTAGATGTTGAATCGGAATTACTAAATTATTTTGAAGTTGTTCTTTATCAAATTTTGAGGTAACTGAAGTAGAAAAAGGAAGCGATGTTTTATCATTTAAGTGTGCATTCCAGTCAATATATGTTTTTTGGTCGGAAAAATAACTCTTATAAATATTTTCCAAAACGGCTTTTGCTTCTACATAATTTTTGCGAGTAGCCAGACTTTCCGAAATATAAATTGCCAAACTTCCACTAAGTTCAATCACAATCAGAATAATTATTCCTATGAAAATAATTTTTTGATGAATTTTGAAAGAAACAATATCTTTAAATCTGTTTGCACCAATTAAAGGTAAAAGCCCTCCATAGGCACATAGAGCTAATAAAAATCCATTTTCTGTATCTAAACTAATATATTCTGTCCACACCCAAATCAGAAAAATAACCACCCAATAGGTTATCAAACGATAGCGAGAAAGATTATAATTTGCTAAAAACAAAAACCAAAAAATAAGTAACGCAATTTGTAAAATTACATATCGTAACTCTAAAATTGGATTACCTTCAACAGGAACAACAGAATCATAGTGCAACAAAAATTCAGTAATTTCTTGAATAGCTTCTTCTGAAAAATGGTGATTTGTTGTTTTATTTTCCCAACTCAATTCTCCAAAGCCTCTAAAACCACTTAACCACAAACGAAAATCATTTTTTGTCCAATTTACTTCTATCAAATGTTCATCTAAAAGCCATTGAGGAACATTTTTTTCTATTTTTTCTGCTGAAAAATGAATAACTTCATTTTGTTCAATTTGACTTTGAATCAAATCCCAAACTAAAGCCAACATAACTAGTGAAACCAAAATCACAACTTGAGGCAACTGATTTTTGAAATTTTCCTTTTTAAGATACCAAAGTGAAAATGGAATACTTGCAGCCATTGCCCACCCAAATCCTTTGACAGACCAAAAAAGTCCAACCAAACAGAGCAATGTTCCAACAAAACTATTAATATAAAAAGACGTATTTTTTTTATAATTAATTACTAAGAGACTTACTCCTGAAAGCACACAAATAGTTGCCACAACATGCCTATCTAACCATAAAAGCATAGGAATAAAAGCGACAAAAAAGACCAAAATATAAAGAACCAACACTCTAATTTTTTGATTAAAATCAGAAATAGATGTAAAAAATTGAGCAAAAACAGCCGAGAAACTAAAACCTAAACTAACTATCAAAAACCAAGAAAAAAAAGTAAAAACAGAATTGTCTTTACTGACTTGATGAGAAAAATGATATAAGAAGTTTAAAGTAGGTTCGCTATAAGAAGCCCAAAAAACAAAATATACAAGCAATAATAAAATGCTATGAAGAAGTAAACTAAAAACCCAAATTAAAAAAGGGTTTCTTAAAGTAGTAATAAAGGCAGTATTTTTCAAACTCTTAAGTCTATTAAAAAATGTAAGTACTAAGTACCAAAAGTACACAAAAAATCTATCTAGGCGCATTTTTTAACAAATTTATTCTTAAAATTCATTTTGTATTATTTTCATTATCCACAAAAAAACATAATAAACTCTTTGTATTTAGTTTCTGTATTTAGTCTTAATAAAAGTATAGTTACCTTTGCAGCCCTATAATCTACTTTAGTTTATTTCTTAGTGTAAAACACATTCAAATAAATTAAAGCACACTTAAAAAACTATTACTTAATATTATTACTTACAAAAAATGAAAGCTATACTTTTAGTTGTTTTCTTTACGCTTATTTCCTATTTATGCTCTGCTCAAACTGTTACACCTCCAATTCCTAAACAAATTTCTAAAGGAAGATTGTATTTTTATTGGGGATATAATAGAGGTTGGTACACCAAATCAGATATTCATTTTAAAGGTAAAAACTATGATTTTACCTTAAAAGACGTAATTGCTAAAGATAGACAATCCAAATTTGCAGTTGATCCCTATTTCAAGCTAAACAAAATTACGATTCCTCAATACAACTTTCGTATAGGATATTATCTGACAGAAAACTGGGATGTTTCATTTGGAATAGATCACATGAAATATGTAATGCAACAAAATCAGATTGTGGATATCAATGGTTACATTCACGATACTTCATCAAATTATGATGCTGATTATTTTCATAATGATATAAAATTGAAAGATGATTTTTTACAATTTGAACACACAGATGGTCTAAATTATGTAAATGTTGAAATAAGGCATTCTAGTTTACTTTTTGATTTTAATAAAATCAAAATTAGTCTTAATAAAGGTCTAGGAGTTGGCTTTTTATACCCAAGAACAAATACAACTTTATTAGGACAACAGCGACACGATGATTTTCATGTAGCAGGATATGGAATTGGTGGTGTGATAGGTGCTAGAGTTGCTTTTTTTAATAAATTCTTTATTCAATCTGAATTTAAAGGAGGATATATCAATTTACCAGATGTAGAAACAACTTATTCAAAATCTGATAAAGCTGAGCAAACATTCTTTTTTTCTCAACTCAATATTGTTTTTGGAGGAATTATAAATCTGCGTAAAAAACAATAACAAAAAAACATCTTGATAAATACAAAATACCTTCAATTTTCAACACAGATATTGAAGGTGTTTTTTTACGCCTTTTTTCCTGTTTTAGCTTATTTTTAAGATATTGTAGTCATCTTGATTTATAAATAATTTAAAAATTACGCCCATGAACCTGCAAAAAAATAAAGAAAATGCAATCGCATTCTATAAAACTGCTTATGAAGGAAACCCTAAAAAAGCAATAGAAACATATATTGGAAAAGAATATATTCAACACAATCCAGATGTTGCTGATGGAACACAAGGGTTTATTGATTATTTTGAAAGGATGCAAATTGAATATCCTGATAAATCCATTGAATTTGTTAGATGTATTGCTGAGGGAGATTTAGTTGCTTTACATACTCATCAGACTTGGCTAGAAAAAGACGTTCAAAATGAGTATATAACAATGGACTTTTTTAGATTTGATAAAAATGGCAAAATATGCGAACATTGGGATGCTATCCAAAAAATTCCTGAAAAGTCAGCTAATCCGAATACGATGTATTAATAAAAAATATTCAAGTATAGATAATTGTGAAAGTATTGTTTATACTTGAACATTTAAAAATTAATCATATCCAAAAATACAATATAGTGAAAAAAGATATTCAGAAATATAATTTTAAAGAGGGACTACCACAAGAACTTGAAGTAGTAGAAATGAATCAACTTTTTAAATCTGATGGTGAAAAACTGACATCTACTCATAGAACAGAGTTTTATCAAATATTGTGGTTTCAAAAAGGAACACCAACACATTTAGTTGACTTTAATCCTATAAAAATAGAACCTCATACTATTGTTTTTTTGAATAAAAATATGGTACAACGTTTTGATAATAAAGATGATTCTGATGGAAAAGGAATTTTGTTTACAGATGTTTTTTTCTGCAAAACAGAAATAGATACAACATTTTTAAGAAGTACTATCTTATTTAATGATTTATTTTCTATTCCTACCATTCATATTCCCCATATGGAATCTATATTCGCTACTTTTTTTGAACAGATGCAAGCAGAATCAAACAACCCAAATGATGAGTATCAAGCTGATATTCTTCGGAATTATTTACGTAATTTATTACTAATTTCTGAACGAGAAAGGCAAAAACAAGGATTTACCAAAGTCAAAACAGGATTAGATTTAGATTATATAATGCTTTTCAAAAATCTATTAGAAGAAAAGTTTCAAGAAGAAAAATTGGTAAATTATTATGCTACTCAGATAAATATTACACAAAAAAGACTCAATCAAGCTACCTCAAAAACATTAGGTAAAACACCTAAGCAAATTATTGATGAAAAAATTATGCTAGAAGCCAAACGACTTTTAGCACATACCAACGAAAGTGTAAAAGAGATAGGATTTACATTAGGCTTTGAAGAATCTACTAATTTTATCAAGTATTTTCGTAAACATGCTGATACTACTCCCATCGAATTTAGAGAGTTTTTCAATCCTTAATTTCTAGTTGGAACAAAAGTATCATCTAAAGGACTTTCTGTATCATTATTTTTTTGTTGAATAGCCTCAACTTTGTATTGTCAATTTAAAACTCAAATCTCAATACAATGAAAAAGTTATTATCAATCACATCTTTAATTTTAACCCTTGGATTATTATCTTGTAACTCACAAAATAGTATTACTTCACAAACTAAAAAAGCAGAAAATATGAACACTACAGAAATTTCAAATAAGAAAAAAGCTGTTGCTTTATTAAAAAGTATCGAAACAGGAGCACAAGAACCTGTTAGTTACATCAATCCAAATAAATATATTCAACACAATTTGAGTATTGCTGACGGACTAGCAGGTTTTGGAGCTTTATTGGCTCAACTTCCAGCTAATTCAGCAAAATTAAATACAATTCGTGCTTTTCAAGATGGAGATTTTGTATTTACTCACACAGATTATAATTTTTTTGGCCCAAAAGTAGGTTTTGATATATTCAGATTTGAAGATGATAAAATTGTAGAACATTGGGATAATTTACAAGTAAAACCTGAATCCAATAACCCAAGTGGGCATTCTATGATTGATGGTACAACAGAAATCAATGATTTAGACAAGACCAATGAAAATAAAAGGGTAGTCAAAAATTTTGTAGAAGATATTTTGGTTAATGGAAAAATGGAAAAACTAACAGGATATTTTGATGGAGATAATTATATCCAACACAATCCACAAATTGCAGACGGTCTTTCTGGTCTTGGAAAAGCATTAGAATATATGGCTTCTCAAGGAATTACAATGAAATATAACAAAGTACACCGAGTTTTGGGTGAAGGAAATTTTATTTTGGTAGTAAGTGAAGGTTCATTTGCTGATAAAGCTACTTCGTTCTATGATTTATTCAGAGTAGAAAATGGTAAAATTGCTGAACATTGGGATGTAATCGAAACGATTGCTCCAGCAGAAGAACATAAAAACACAAATGGCAAATTTTAATATTCACAACTAAATAAAAGCTAACAAATGAAATTTTTAGATGCAGCTCAAAACCGTTATGCAACAAAATTGTATGACAACAGTAAAAAAATTGATAGCAAAAAAATGGAAGAATTGAAACAAATTCTGCATTTAAGTCCTTCCTCAATTAATGGTCAGCCTTGGCAATTTACTTTTGTTCACGATACAGAAATGAAAGCCAAATTAGCAGAAGCCTCTTTTTTCAATGCAGATAGAATCAAAGATTGTGATACTCTAGTAGTCTTTAGTTCGATAGATAATATTGATTTGTTTGAGAAACAGATTACTGAACATTTAGTAGAAGGGGCTGTCAATTATTTTAATACCGTTGTAAAACCTCTAGGAGATGTTTTTGTAAAAAACTGGTTTCAAAAACAAGTTTATTTATCATTAGGAATATTTTTGGGAGCATGTGCAACAATGGAAATTGATGCAACTCCAATGGAAGGAATTGAACCTGATAAATATGATGCTCTTATTAATCCAAATGGAAATTATACTGCCTTGTTTGGTGTGGCTGTTGGTTATCGCAATCCTGAAGATTCTTTTCAGCCTATCAAAAAACCTAAAGAAAGAGTAGAGTTTGATAAAATAATAAGAAGTATATAAAATAAATTTTTCAACTAGCAAATAAACCCACCTTCAAAAATCAAAAGATTTTAAAGGTGGTTTTTTATGTAATTTTCTTTCATAGAAAAAGATGTTTATAAATTAGAAAAGCAGTTTTACTTCTTACTCTCTTCTGCTACACCATATTTTCCATAAGGTTGTGTACGTTGAGTAGGGTCGCTATGTGCAAAATCTAACATTCCAAAGCCATAATCAGTATACTCTCCTAAGCCACAATTACAAATAAAATTTTGTACTTGTGGGTGTGCATAAAGCACAAAAGGGAACGTATATCCTCTTACCTCTACTTCACTTCCTTGTCCTTCAAGTGGATAAATACGAGCAAACTTCTTTTCTTCTTGCTGTATTTTTTCTAAATAACGACGGTCAGGAACAAGCTGAAACTTATAAAATTCTGCCATTTCGGCATCGGTATAATGTCCAGACTCTTCCATACGAGTAAGTGTAGAATCATAAAGAAGATCAGAAAATTTGTCCATACTTGGTACGATAAATTCTTTTGTATCTCTATGAAAACGAGGACTAGAAACCACCAACGGAGAAATACAAATGTATTTTGTCATCTCTCGTTGCTCTGGCATGAGTTCTTGTTCTACTGCTTCAGGAGCTAATTCTAACTCTCCAATCTGTATGTGTTCTCTACTAAAAAGACTATCCAAAAGCTCATCAATCACTTCAGTACGAAGCGCAGACAAAACCAATGTAACTTTTCGGGAACAGTAATGTAAGCCTTTTCGGCTCACTCGTGTTTGACCTTTTAATCCAGAAAAATTATAAAACAAATTATCATCTACTCCAAAAGAAGTATCTGTAAGTAAATCTTTAATAAATCCTGAAAAAAGGTGCTGGTGATAGAAGGGCAAAACTGCGCCTCTATTCCGTAAATCAAATATTATTCGAACTCTCAAAATTCAACAGTTTAAAAAATGGTTGAAATAAAAAATAAGTAACTATAAAGTAAGTCTATTACGAAACAGTATATAACCCTTTTTGTTTTATAAAAATGTATATTTCAATTACTAATTTAATATTATACTACAATTATAGTTATTAAAACAAAAACTGTTTAGCAAAAATGTAATTAAACAGATATTTACAAAAAAATAATTAAACAAAGTCTTCATATAAATCTTGTGTTTACAAAAATAACACAAAATAATTAACTTCATTTATTTAATTTATCATTTCTTGAAATTTTTTCCACGCAGATGCAATTAATTTATCTGTCATTTGTTCACAATAATATGAACCTGAGATTGGATCTGCAGTTGCGTCTACAAAAGATTCTTCACGTAACATGACAGAAACATTACGAGCAATACGATTTGCCCATGCTTTAGATTTTGTATTCTCTTGATTTTGATGTGAGACTACACTCAAAGCATTTGTTCCTCCCAAAATACAAGAAAATGCTTGTGTAGTATTTCTAATTAAATTCCAATTTTCGTCTTCTAAGCTCTTTTCGTCAGTACCTTGTGAAGTAATTGAATGAATATATGGTTTAGTATCCACTTGATACAAGTCATACATTTGAATCAAAAGCCAATTCAAAGCACGTATTTTGGCAATTGTAATGAAAAAACTATCAGTTGCTTCTACTACAAATTGAATATTTTGTAAAATATTTTTGTTTGAATTTTCTACTAATTTCTTAACTTCAAAAAGAATATCAGCAATATTTTGGGCTTCATCTTTCGAATTATTCAATTGCAATGTAATAGAACGAAAAGCAGTATTTGTTTGAGAAACTGATTCTAAAAAAGTAGTAGAGAATTGATTATTTTTCTTGGATGAGTTTTGATATAAAACTCCTCCAGTCAAAAGATGTATTTCAAAACCTCTTTCCTTTACATAATCAATATATTTTTCTAAAAAACTTTGTAATTCATTTTCATTTTCTATATCTACCTGAAAACTCACAGCACAATAGGGCAAAGCCACTTCAAAAAGTAAATATTCTATTTTTTTCTTATCAATATCAGCAAGCTCTATACTTTTCAAGTCAAAACAAACTCCTTCTGCGCCACTCATCAAAACTTGGCGAACCTCTTTATTTATTTTCTCTAGCTCTTCTTTTTCTAAACTATGTAGCTTTATAAAAGGCTGATTATACCAAAAACGAGGCTGAGAAACAGGTTCATTTAAAGCTAGTTGATTATTTTGAAGAATCTGTAAATAGGATAAATCAGAATGATTCTCTTCATCTTTTGTATAATATGGCTCAATAGAAATGTCTTCTGAAAATTCCCACTCCAAATCTTGATAGGGTTTTCCCTTTAAAAACTTAGTAGCTGTCTCAAGCCATCGCTTTTTTATTGATTCTGATTTTTCTTTACTTTGATTTTCAAAATTATCTACAAACATACTTAATGATTAGTTTTTCAATGATTAGTGATTTATGAATACAAAATACTCAATTTCTCTTAATTTGCCTCTACAAACTTTTTCAAATCTTTATTCATTACCTCAAATCCTTTTCCCACCAAAGTAGGCAACATAAATTTTATAAATGGAATTATAAAACCTTTATATTCTTCTCTATGAATGAAAAGGATTTGATTTTCAGTTTTTTCTTCTATTTCAAATATATGTGTTGGTTCGAAAAGCCAACGAGCAATCATATATCCATTCCAAGCTAATGTTTTGTTTGGAGTGTTTCGACAAATTGTACCATCAAAAGTAATAGGCAAACCAGCAGGAGGAAACATTTTAGCTTCTATTTTTCCTCCTAAATTTGAATTGCCTTCTATTTTTTTGATAAAATTATTCCAAGTTGGATAATTTGGAAAGTCTAAAAGTACATTCCAAACTTTTTCTTTAGAAGCATTTATTATAATTTCTGTATAGACTTGAGGTAATTTTTCAGACATTTTAAAAGTATTAAACTTGACCAACAAGCTGCAAGATAGATTCAAAAATTACTCTTCCATCCGTATTTCCCAAAATTTCATCGGCAGCACGCTCTGGATGTGGCATCATTCCAAAAACATTTCTTTCCTTATTACAAATTCCTGCAATATTCATTGCTGAGCCATTTGGGCAGCTATCATCTGTAACTCTAGCTTCACTATCACAATAACGAAACAAAATTTGATCATTAACAATCAAACTATTCAAATCTGCATCAGAAGCATAGTAACGACCTTCTGCATGAGCAATCGGAATTTTATAGGCTTTTGCTGGGTCTGTATTTTGAGTAATCAAACTATTTTGAGAAGTAGCTTGAAGAAATATATTCTTACAGTTAAATTTTTGATTATTATTTCGAAGTAATGCACCTGGTAATAAATGAGCTTCTGTAAGAATCTGAAATCCATTGCAAATACCTAAAACATAACCACCTTTTTCGGCATGTTTTATCACTTCATTCATAATTGGTGAAAAACGAGCAATCGCACCCGAACGCAAATAATCTCCATATGAAAAACCACCTGGAACGACAATAAAATCACAGCCTTCTAAATCTGTACTTTTGTGCCAAAGTTTAACAGTTTCTTGTTTGAAAGTATCTTTAAGAACAGAATATACGTCGTGGTCGCAATTAGACCCAGGGAAAACAATAACTCCGAATTTCATAGAATAAATGGATAAAATGGTATAATTTCGTTTTTTAAACACAGAGTTCGCAAAGGAACACAGAGAACTGAAAGTCAGCGTAGCTAATTAAAAAAATAAGTAACTGAGCAAAATAAAATACATCTAAGAAAAGAATTAGAAAGTGGAAGTATAAACTGTCAAGACACCTTTGAGGTGTCAGACAGATTCCATTTGCATATAAATAACTTTGCTCAATTACTTACATTTTGAAATATATTTTTTATAATTACAAAAATACATATTTTATCAAGGATTGCCAATGCGTTTTTACTTTTTCGAAAAAAGAAAGGGATTTGATTCATCAAATCCCTTCGTTTTTATATTTTTCAAACAACTGATTTAAGCATGGACACTTAAATCAGTTGTTAATTAATTTTCTAATTGTTCAATTATTTGATAGATGGCTTTTTGTGTGTTCAAGTCTGTAAAAAATTCTAAAATATAATTTTTATCTTCTGGTGCTATCAAAATAGCATTTTCAAGAGCCATAACAGCAGCTTTATATTTCCCTCCTCCCATCAAATAAGCAACATATCGATATAAAAGCTCGGCAGAATCTGGAATAATTTCTAGTGCTTCTTCGGTAATAGCAATGGCTTTATCAAACCATTCTTCTTTATAATAAACATGTGACCAAGAGAGCCAAACATCTACATTTTCACTCAATATTCTTGAAGCATGGTCGTATGCTTCCATACACGAAATCATATTTCCAAGTTGGTATTCACAACGAGCTTTTCCAAACCATGCATTACCTAAATTTTTATTATTTCGAAGGGATTTTTGATAAAAATGTACAGCTTCTTTCCAACGTTCTTGCTCTTCCATGCATTCACCTATACCAAAAGCAGCCATTTCATATTCTTGGTCAAAATCCAATGCCTTTCTATAAAAATTAAGAGCCTCAGCAAATTTATTTAATTTTTGATAGGCTGCACCAATATGTGTATACAGTTCAGCAGTTGGGCGTTCTAATTTTGAAGTTTGAATAAAACAATCTAATGCTTCTTGATACTGTCCTAAATTCATGTGACAGTTTCCTTTATTAAAAAATGCAGAAGAAAATCCGTCTTCGATAAGTGAGGCATAATCATACGACACAATAGCATCTCTATATAATGATAAACGAGTTTGAATAAGAGCCAGATTATACCACGCTTCGGCAGAGTAAGGGTCATTATCAATAAATTGTTTATAGAAAACAATACTTCCCTCCAAATCATCTAACTCATCGTAACAAAAAGCAAGTTCATACAATGCTTCTTTGTGTCCTTTATTTTGACGTAGAGTTTCTTTATAATATTTAATAGCTGTTTTGAGATCATTTTTGGCTTGATAACAACTTGCTATTTGATATAACACCTCATCTTTTTCCTTTTCATCTGTAAAAGGCAGAATGTTTTGATAAATTTCAGCAGCTTCATCAAACTTAAAACACTCTTGTAGAATCCAAGCTTTTGTTAATTGCACCTCTATTTCCGAGGGTTGCAAAGCTTCGGCTTCTTCAATAGTAGATTGAGCCTTATCAAAGTCATTGTTGATAATATGCGCTCTTGCTTCTTCGACAATAAAATTAACCGAAAAAGGATGCTGAGAACGTGCAATATCACAAACTGAAAATAACCTTTCAATATTTCCTGTCTTCCGATAATGTTCTAATAGAAATTCATACGTATCAATTTCAAAGAAAAAACTTCGTCCTTCTTCCATTAAACGTTCAAATTCTGTTATCGAAATGCTTGGTTCTTCTCTTCTTGAGTTGCTTATCATTAAATCAATTAAAAATTATGGAATGGATATATCAGTGTCGCTAAAATATGAATTGTTTAGTTTAGTAAAACTACTTACAATTACTCAATTTACAAAAAAGATGGATTATAAAAAACTAAAATCGTATAATTCGCAATCAAAGAGAATTTAATCGCTTTCAAAAGCTATTTTTAGCTCTAACTAGTAAAAAGAACGAAATTATTTAACAAAAGTTTAATTTTCAGAAAAACTAGATTTTGTAAACCATATTTTGAAAAAAGATTCTATGAAACAACTTCATCAAAATCAGTAATTAACTCAAATTGTTTATCACAGATTTGCTAAGTTTTGCAAATCAGGAATTTTGAAATACTTATAGTACAAAAATTGAATTATTTACCCCAAAAACAGATACCACAAATAAACTGTTGCAATAGAAAGTGGAATTCCAATAGCAAGCAAGAATCCTCCTAATTTTGGATTGAGCTGATATTCTTGTGCCAACAAAACACCTGTTACCATAGGAGCCATTGCAGCTTCCAAAACTCCCACATCAAAAGCTATATTTTTTTCTTCAAAGACAATCAAATATAAAAAATAAATAGCTAAAGGAGCTAAAAAAAGTTTATATAAAAGACCAAAAAAGAAAGGATTAAGAAATCTGAAATTTTCTTTTGAAAACTCTATTTGAAGTCCTACAGAAAAGAGAGCCAAAATAACCAAAGGAGTAGCTAATTTTATCAATACATTTTCCAAAATTATTCCTAACTGCTGAAAACCATTTGTTTCTGATAAAAAATAAGAAAAAAATTGTTCTATTCCCCCAAAAGGAAGAATTACTAGAGCCACTAAAAAGGCTAAAAATGGAGGAAAATAAAATAATTTTTTCAAGATGATTTTTCCTGTCGGTTTGTCTCCTCCATAACTCATAGCCACAATCAAACCGACAGTAGCCACAACCAAAAAAGACCCAGCTTGGTCACAAACGATAGCATACTGTAAAGGTTCTTTTGAGTTGTATAAAAACTCTAATAGAGGAAAACCTACAAAAGAAGTATTACAAAGTCCACAAGCCAAAACCAAACACCCTTCTGTTTGCCTACTCCATTTAAAAATTTTCGCCATTACTTTGAAGAACAAAATACTTAGTCCAAAAACGACCCAAGCCATTAAGGCGAGCCAAATCAAGGACATTGAAAGTTCTAATTTTGGAATATAAACAAGTGCAAGACAAGGCAAAGCAACCCAAATAATATATGTGTTTATTCCTTTGTGTGTATCTTTTGGAAAGATAGAAATTTGTTTGAAGATAAAACCTAAACCTAAACAAGCAAAAATTAAGAGTAAATTTTCCAATATATATTTTTTGAGAGCGTTAAAATAGTAAATCGTTTTTATAAGTAGATGATGTCTAAATGACATCATTAATGATGAAATTGTTTTAAGAATGTATATTTTTTTAATGATACTGTAAATCAATGTTAAGGGAAAAATATACTCAACCTTATTTTTTGTTGTGCATTCAGTTGCTCATAACTGAATGTTTCGCTTTCTGAGAAGCATGATTTATTTGCTTGAATCACGCTTCTTAGGAAGCGTTTCGTTCAACTCTGGGGAGTTGAACACACAAAAACATTGTAAAAATTATTAAACAGTGTAATAGCTTGTTTTTATTTAATTCTTAAATAATTCTTTATCAAAACTGCTTTTTTTGTAGCTTTGCTTGATTGTTCTCTATGTTATACTATAATTTTCTGCTCAACTTCTCTATCAACTTTCATGGATACGCATTCTACTTCTACAATTTGTCTTTTAATTACTGAAGAATATTGTAGTGCAGCCTTTTATAATTCTCAAAACTTACTTTCTATTCCTTATGAAGGAAAGGAACGTATAGATCTTTTTTTCGAAATAGATACTCAAATCAAACCTATATCAAAAAAATATTATGAGAGTTTGGATGCTTCTGTAAATGCGCTTCGCCATCCTGCTTATGGAATAGAAAAAAATAAAACATTTGATTGGTTGGGTGCTTCACATCCTTATGAAAGACTTTTTGATAGTATTGTAGAAAATATCAAGCTAGAATTCGAACGTCTAGCTCCTAATTTTCAAGGTGTAATTCCTCTTCTTTGTGTTTTTTCTCCAGCTTTTTCAGAAAAATTAATTGATAAATTTAATTCTTATTTTTTAAAAAAAGGATTTCATATTCTTCCCCATCAGTTATATATTGATTCATTGGTGGAAGGAAAAAATCTAAAGTTACAAGCCTCAAAATCTTCTTTAACCTTTATTGAAAGTTTTGGAGAGCGTATTATGCTTACTCAAATAGGAGATGATGCCAACTCAGGTTTTACAACTAAGAGATTACAAGATGTCTCAGATTGGGATTTTGAAAGAGAACTTGTAAAATTTGTCTTACAAAAAGCCATGAGACAAGTTCCAACAGGAGTAGATTTAGATGAAGAAGTGGCTTTACATTCACACAGAGCCGAAGAATGGATAGACAAAATTAGAGAAGAAAAACAGAGTTTTATTACCGTTAGGCTATCTAATGGCACAAGCGCAACAGCTACAATAACATCTCAAGAAGTTCAGTTGTTACGTATTCAAGACCGAGAACTTGCCGAAAAAGTAGTCGAATATACTCCGACTGATTCAGAAATTTATTTGATAGGAGATTTGCTTTTGCACTCTGAACTAAAAGCATTACTTATTCATAGGCATTTTACCATTCATACCCTTACAGATGATGAAGCTAGTCGTTATGTTTTGAGAGGTATAAAAAATTATTTAGACAAACAAGAGAAAGATGAACCTATTTTAGTAGAAGAAACATTAATAAAAGAGGCTATTCCTCAATTTTTAGTATACCAATATTTTCTACCCAAAAAAATATGGAATTCTTATGTCAATTCTCAAAACTGGAATCAAGAAACAGTTGATAAAGTAGTTAAGCAAAACGGTTTGGAAGTGTTACCTTCTTTAGAAATTTTGTTAGGACAAGCACAAGAACTTGCTAAAGATGAGCTACTTTCGACTGAACAAATGAAAAGTTTACGCATTAAGGCAAGAGAATTAGATATTAGTGAAACTGAATTCGAACAGCGTTTACAAGCAGCAGCAATTCGTGTTTTGCCACTTCGTGAGCTTTTAGAAACCCATGTAGACAGAAGAAAAGTAGGACGCTTTTTTCCAAATGAATATTATCCTCAACTTTTGGCAGTAGCCGAACAAAATGGTTTTTCAGAGAAAGAATTAAGTATTTTTTTCCGTCAGAGAAACCTAAAATTACAAACTAGAGAAGAAATTTTGGATTTTGAACTTCAAGATAGATTAAAAGGAAAAATGCTTTCACAGCAATCTTTTCAAGAAATTTTAGGGGTGGGAGACAAACTACATTATTCAAAATCAGATATAGAAATTCTTTTAGATAATCGTAAAATTAAGATTAGTAAACCAAAAGGAGTAGGTATTTTTCTGATTGCAGGAATTTTATTTGCTGTCTTGGCTGTTGCTATCATTTTAGCTATTAATATTCCCAATTCTCCTCTTTCATTTTCCAGTACAGATTCTGCACAAACAGAAAAAGAATTTATTAGTGATAAAATAGAAAATCCAGAGCAACTTATTGGAAAATATGCAGGTCTAGTTTTTCATACTGAATTAAATAAACTCAAAAATAGTAGAATAGAAATTTTGGCAGTGAGACAAGAAAATGGAGAGTACATTTTTACTTATTCAATTCCTCAAGATCGTTTTACTACTTGGAAAGGAAAAATAAACTTAGAAGAAAAAACGATTGATTTTATGCCTCCTGAAAATGCTCGTCATCGTGTAGAAAAATATAGATTTTATCGCAAAAACTACAAAGAGGCTGATGGAACAATCCGAAGAAGTGATATTGTTCTTGAAAATTTAAAAGATACTACACAGGTTTTTGTTAAGTAATTTTGCTAATTTCTTATTGCCATCATTCCTCCAAAATGTATAGATATGTTTTTTTATAAATTTTGCATTTTATGTACTTTTTTACTATATTCTTGTCAAAGCGATACTATAAATAATGCTAGTAAAAATGTAGCAGAAAATAAAAAAGACACTACACCATTTCACAAAATAGGAGATGAAACTAAAAAATCTAGTGCTGTACTAGATTCAAATAAAAAAAATACAGTAAAAGACACAACTATTCAACAGGATTTTACAGACTGTGAAAAATACTGGAAATTACATTTTCCTACTGACAGCATACGTATAAACTATCTCAATGAGATTCTCAAAACCAATCAACTTAGTGAAAATAATCAAAAATTTATTACGCAGTTAAAAAATGTAAGTTCTTCAAAGTTAGTAGTAGACAATGCTATATTTCCAATTTTTCGCTCTAGTAAATCTCAAATTGGAGTGCTTGCTTTTCCAAATTATGGCAATAAAAATGACGCTGTTACAACAGAAACAAAATTACTAGAGAATATCAATATAGATTATAACCTTATCAAACCAGAAGAGTATGACAAAGTCAAATTTTATCCTCAACTATTAGATTCAATTTATAGAGGGAAAGAAAAGCCTGTTATTTATTATTATACCAATAAGGAAAGAAAGACGACAAGAATTAAAGATTTGGGTATTTTACTCGCCGATTGTACTGAATACTTTGAATACTCATTTGATACTAGAAATATAAACTTATCAGATACCATTTTATTTGGAAGTCCCTTTCAGATAGATTTGATTTATGAGAACAATATGAAGGTAGACAGTTTAATTAAAAACGAAATTACGCCTACCCACTGCTTTGACTGTCCTAGTAGCTCACACTTATCAAAAACGTTTGCTCGTCTTAAAGGAACAACAAATATTTACTTTGTATTTGCTGATAGTTTTCCTTTTAATAATGAGTTAGATACACCTTCTAGAGCTTTAGTTTTATTGACAGATGAAAATACTATTATTTATCTATGGAATAAAGAGATAGATTTATTTGGCTGTCCTTGTTTGTAAAAAATAGTCAATTAAAAGTGAAAAAGTTCTAAAAAAAATAAAAAAATAGCCGAAAAGTATGATATTGCCTTATTTATAAGTTATATAATTATTCCCTTATGACTATTTAGATTTTTAAGATTAAAATCTACATAAAATCATTTTTATCCTCAAACAAAGAACACCCGAAAGTAATTTAAAATAGTTATCTTTGTTTATGATTGAAGCGAGATTATAAACTCTATAGTAATATCGTTAAACTAAACTTACTGTTTTTAGTATTACTATACTCATAGTAATTTATAAGAATTTATATTTTAGTTAAGAAAAACCAGTACAACACATTCTATCGCTATTTCAAGTATCAAAATCAAAAAGTTATGCAAAATATCAATACAAAATCTTTACAATTTTTAAAGAGAGGAGGAAAAAATATTTTTTTTCTGTTTTTTTTTCTGTTCTTCTCGTTTCAAGCAAATGCAGCTGATTTTTACTGGGTGGGAGGTTCTGGAAACTGGAGCGATTTTGCAACACACTGGGCGACTACCTCAGGAGGTGCAACTTTTCAAACAAATGCTCCAACAGCAGCAGATAATGTTTTCTTTGATGTCAATTCAGGAGCAGCAGGCTATACTGTAACTTTAGATATAGCTGCACTAGCAAATAATTTTTCATTTGATGGAAATGCGTTTTCATTTGATGGAACAAATAGCCTTGTTATTAGTGGAACTTCTGCTAATTCTTCTATTCAAGCCATTACTTTTGGGGGAACAAATACCTATACTTTTACAGGTGCTTACACAGCTATTGCAGCCTCTCAAACTCGTTTTACCACTACAGGAGATGTAGATTTTAATGCTAATATAGATATTGGAAATGGTTCTACCTTTAGTTTTACTCCTGATGCAACTACTACAATTACAGGAATATTTACCTCAAATAGCATTTGTTCTGCTCAAAACACAATTAATTCTACTGGTGGAGCTGCCCCTGTTATTTTTACAGCAGCTTCTACTTGGTCAAACACCAATATTACAAACATAAATGCAACAGGAAGTGTAACACTCCAAAGTGGAACAATCACAACAAGCACTGGAATTACAGATAATACTACCAATAGGAATTTATTTTGGGTAGGTGGTACAGGAAACTGGAACAACACAGCAAGATGGTCTTTGACAAGTGGAGGAACAGGAGGAGAATGTGTTCCAACAGCAACTGATGATGTAAATTTTGATGGTGCTTCTGGTCTTGCAGGAGGAACAGTTTCTTTAAATGTTGCTGCTCCTGTTCGAAATTTTAATTATGATGTTGCTGGTGTTACTTTTACTGCTGCCAACCCTCTTACTGTAAATGGAACAACAAATATAGCTGCTACAAGAACTGTTGACTTTGCTGGTGCTAGTTCTTATACTTTTTTAGGCGATTTTACAGCAAATGCTACCACAACGACTAACTTTTCGAATGGAAATTTAGCTGCCTTTGGTAATGTTACTGTTGAAACAGGTTCTACATTTAGATTTTCCTCTTCAACTGGAGGTACAGCAACAGTTTCAGGCACATTTACACCAAATGGAAATTGTTCTAATCCTGTAACTCTTTCAGCAACTGGTGCATTTACTGCACCAGTTAATTTTGCAAATCCACAAACTTGGAGTGGTGTCGATGTAAGTGCAATTAATTCTACTGGAGCAAATGTAACAGTCAATAGTATTAGTGTAGTAGTAACAGGAAACTTTACAGATAACACAACGACTGGACGTACATTATTTTGGGTAGGAGGAACTGGTAATTGGAGTGACCCTATTCATTGGTCTTTAGCTAGTGGAGGAACAGGGGGAGAATGTATTCCTACTTCAATAGATGATGTGTTTTTTGATGCAGCTTCTTTTACAACAGCAGGACAAATAGTAACTATAGATATTGATGCAACCTCTAAAGACCTTGACTGGACAGGAGTAACCAATACGCCTACTCTTACAGGTGCAGCAGCTAGACAATTTATTCTAACAGGTTCATTGACTTTTGCAGCAGCAATGAATCAAACAGGTAACGCTCCTACTTTTGAAGGTTTGATGATATTTTCTTCAGCAACCTCTCAAAACATAATAATGAATGGAAAAGGACTTAATAGAACTCGTTTCCAAACTGGAGCAGCAGGAGAATGGACACTACAAGATGCTTTCTTAGTTAGGAATCAATTATTATTAAACTCTGGAACACTAGATACAAATGATGAAAACGTAACTGCTGGTACATTTTCTACAAATAATATTCTTGTACCCACTAGAAATCTTAATCTAGGAGCTTCAACGATTACTCTTACAAGTGCTTCTACTATAGTTTTAGATTATAGAAATGATACTAATTTCAGTCTAAATTCTGGAACAAGTACAATAAATATATCTAGTAATACCACTACAATAGAAACAGGTATTTTAGCAAAGACAATTTCTAACCTTAATTATATAGGTGCAGGAGTCAGAACAATAAATACAGGTTCTGATGTAAATACAATTACATTTGGAAATATTACTACTGCTAATAATGGAGGACAATTAAACATAAATGGAACTTCTCCTAAAGTATACAATAATATTACGCTTGGAAATAATGTAAGTGGAACAATTACTGGGGCTAATACTAATTTAGGAAATATAATAAATGGAAACGTAACTCTTGGTATAAATGGAGCGAATAATTTTGCTGGAGGTTATGATATTAATGGTGATTTTTCCTTTGGAAATAATAAAACAGTTAGGTTCAATACTGCTAATGATAGTAGATTTGGAGCAACCTTGACTACTGGTACAGCTAGTACATTTGTAGCAGGAGGAAACAAAAACACTACTTTTATAGGAGCTTTTACATTAGGAGATAATTCAACAGCTACATTTAATAACTCAGGAGTAGGAAATTCTAATTCCTTTTCTGATATAAATATGAACAATGGAACTACATTTGCATTTAGTTCTATCACTAATAATACTGTTTCTGGAAATATAAATGTATTGGGTTCTTGTGCTACTCCTATTACACTTACTTCGAATAACCCTCCAAACCAAGCAAGTTTACAACTTACAAATGCTTTATTTTTAGTGGGAGCAACCGTTCAAAATATCAATGCCACAGCACAACCAATAAATGTTGCAAATGGAACACTTGCAAATAATACTAACGTAACAGGAAATTCTGTCAGTAGAGATTTATATTGGGTACATAGTGTAGCAGGTGCAGGAAGTACAACTAATTGGTATAATGCAGCCAACTGGTCTTTGACAAGTGGTGGCGTGACAGGCGAATGTCCTCCTACTATCTATGACAATGTATTTTTTGATGCTAATTCATTTTCAGCAACAGGACAAATTGTTGATATGGATAATGATGCTTTTTGTAGAAATATGGACTGGACAGGTACTACTAACGACCCTTTTTTACAATCTATTGGAGAAGACACTGACCTTACAGTTGGAGGAAACCTTACTTTTGTAAATGGAATGACTGTAGGTACAGGAGGAACAAACCCCAACGAAATTAGAGATATTTACTTTGCTGCTACAAATGCACTGACTACTCCTGTAGTTGTGCCTGCAACCACTAACAATACTATCGATTGGGGAATTCCTAATGAAAACACAGATGGAAAACGTTTTCAAAGAGCTTTTTTCAATCAAAATAAAGAAATGATAGTGGCAGCAACAGCTAGTTGGTCTTTGTCGTCTGCTTTCAATCTTACTCAAGAAGTTCCTTTTGGAAGGCTAACACTTGAAAATGGAGATATTATAACAAACAGTAATCCTATACAGATTCGTATTTTAGATGCAAATGGAGCAGATGGCTCATTGAATATTGGAGACTCTGAAATTACATTACGAGCAACAGGACTTACCTTTGATTTTAGAAATGATGCTAACTTCAACTTTATAAATCCAGGAGCAAATAGCTTTTTTAGTCTAACAAGTGGTGGAGGAAACGTAGAAGGTTATACAGGTTCAGAATCTAAAGAAATGCCTGATATTATTGTTACTCAAAATAATAATGTAACCATAAACTCAGAAAATGGAACTGATAGAATTACATTTAGAAGTATTGATTTACAAGATAATAATGTTCTTTTCAATTTAACAGGAACTTCCCCAAAAACATACTCAGAAGCTCTAGCATTTAATAATGGTATAAATGCAACTTTCGATGGAGGAACAGCCAATGTTGATCGTAGCATCTTTGAGGAAGCTGTAAGTTTCGCAGTCAATTCACAAGCTAATTTTATAGGTAATGACCAATTTGAGAATACATTTACTGTTGCAGGGACAGCAGGAGCTGGTATTCGTTTTACTGGTACGGGACGAAAGCGTTTTCAAGGAGATGTTACACTAGGAGTAGGAAGTTTATTTTCACTTCAAAATACCTCAGGTCCTCCAAATAGCTTTACTAATGTTACTTTGGCAAATTCAACTATATTTGAATTTAGCCCAAATGCAGATAGTAATGTAACAGGAAACTTTGTAGCTATTGCAGACTGTCTTACCCCAATTATTATTCGCTCTTCTATAGCAGGAAATGCTGCAACAGTAGATTTTAATCTTGCTCAAAGTTGGGAAAACACAACCGTTACAGATATTAATAATATTGGTACAGTAGTAATGGTTGATAGTGGTACAGATGGAGGAAACAATACAGGAATAGATTTCTCAACTATTACTTTAAGAACCTTATATTGGGTACACAATGGAAATCCATCAGCAGCAACAGGAGCAAGCCCAACAGCTTTTGCTCTTGGAAATTGGAATGATCCCAACAACTGGTCACTTACTTCTGGTGGACAAACTGGAGAATGTCCTCCAACATTAAATGATGATGTATTCTTTGATGCTAATTCATTTGGAGCAGGAAGCCAAATTGTAAATATAGATGTAAATGCACAAGCAAGAGATATGACTTGGACAGGAGCAACAGGAGTTCCTATCCTTACAGGAAGTCCTATATTTAATATTCAAATTGGAGGTTCATTGACTTTTATAAATGATATCAATTTTACATTTGCAGGTGAAACCTTCTTTAGAAATACTAACACTGGCACAAATATAATTACCTCTGATGGACAAGTATTTAATGGAAATGTTATTTTTTATGATAACACATTAGGTACAGGCATTTGGCAACTAGCAGATGATTTTGCAACTAATCAAACCTTCAACTTAGTAGACGGAACATTCACTACAAGCCCAGCAAATCATCAGCTAACAGCTAGAATTATAGATGTATTTGCTATAGCTAATGGCGTAGGAGACCCTACTAGAGAATTAAACTTAAATGGTTCGGTAGCCAATGCAACTAGAAACGGTGGACTTGCTGTAGATTTTAGAGGAAATACAGCTAATTTCGTTTTGAGTTCTACTGCAACCTCCGAACTTCATATTACTGGTGTTGGAGATATCGATTTAGAAATGGGAGAAGCAGCCAAAACAATTCCTAATCTATTCATTGATAATGCTACTACAGGAAATACAATAAATGTAAATTCTTCTAATATAGAAAACAACTTGAATCGAATTACTTTTAGAGATGTTACTGCTTTACAGAATAATCTCACTTTTAATATGAATGGAGATGCTCCAAAAACGTATGGTAATATTCTCTTTCCTGATAATGCTTTAGTAGATTTCAGAGGAGTAACTAATGCTGCTCCGTTAGTTAATTTTTACACAGGAACAGTTACTTTCGGACAAAATACACGAATAGATTGGTATGGAGATAATCAGTTCCAACAAGCTGTTACGATAGCAAGTACGACTAATGACGGTAATGCTGTTCGTTTGCACGAAGATAATGAGTTTTTGGCTACAGCTCCACTTACTTTCTCAACAGTAGGAATAGCAAGATTTACAGCAGGTAATAATGATAGAACAAATATATTCCGTGCGCCAGTTAATTTCTTGGGAGGGCGAAATGTGGTTGTTTTCAATGGTAATCAGACTACAATAGCTCGTTTTATAAGCACATTATTCATTGCTTCAACAGCAGCACAACAAGCTTATATCGATTTTCAAGCCCGTCCAGAGTTTCATGCTCAAGTAGAATTTGGAGAAGCAGCAGGAGGGAATGCCACAACACAAGTAAGATTCCGTAGAGGATTAGACTTTGGACCTGCTCCATTAGGCACTAGATTCATTACAGGAAATGACAGTCGTATAGATTTTGAAAATCCAGATGTTTCTGTTATTAGAGATATGGAGGTAGGAGAAAATAATGTTCTTACTTTTGAAAACGATTTGACAATTGATAATCTAAATCTTTCTCGTTTTGATGTTGTGAACTTCCCAAATAGTGATGGAACAGCTCCAAACAATGGGGTTACAGCAGTTACAGGTTTTGTACGTGCTAGAGAAGGTTGTGCAGGTTGGATAAACATTCGCTCAAACCTAACAGGAGTACAAGCAAATATAGATTTCCAAAATGCACATACAGGATTAAATGGATTTTTATATACATTTATTCAAGATATAAATAATGTGGGTGGAAATGTAGTAGAGGCAGACCCTGCTATTGTTTCTGATATTGGTAATAACTCAAACATTACCTTCATTAATAATCAACCTTCACGCACTTTTTATTGGGTAGAAAGTGATAATGGAAATTACAGTGGTAATTGGAATGACTTAAATGCTGATAATCACTGGTCATTAGTTGGTTCTGGTGGAGCACCTTCTTATTGTATCCCTACTGCCAATGACAACGTAATTTTTGATGATAACTCTTTTGCAGGAGCAGGTACAGAAACTGTAAATATTGACAATTTCTTTTCCTATTGTAAAAATATGACTTGGTCTGCTTCTGATGCAAATAGAGGAAGATTAATAGGAGATAATTTACATACTGTGCAAGTTTTTGGAAACCTCATTTTTGCAGATTTTGCATCAGATAGAGATTGGAATGACTTCCCAGGTACATTTGAGTTTAAAGGAACAAATGTAGGACAAGCAAAAACCCTTCTATCAAACGGATCTAGATTTTTTGGTCCTGTTATATTTAATGCTCCTTTTGATGACTGGACTCTCTCAGACTCTATGCGTGTAGAAGGAGGAGGAAGAGCAAATATTACTATCAGCTATGGAGATGTATTTGCAACTGATAAAAATATTAGATTAGAACATGATTGGATAATAACCAATAATGCTGTAAGCCTTCCACAAGCTCGCTTTATAGCAGGTACAGGAACAGTAACTTTTGATGGAAATACTGATGCTGATATTACAATAGCAGATGTAGAAACAGGAGCTGCTTGTACAGAATGTACTTCAGTAGGTAGCACTTGTAGTACAAGTCCTTTTTATAACTTAACCAATGAAAAACCTTGGAATAGAAGAACAGAGATAAATACTACTATATCTATTCTCAATAACTTCCATATTGTAGGAGGGTATTTTGAAGATGATGGATTCCAAATTAGAGGTAATGCTACAGGAAATGTATATATGTCTCATAACACATTGTTACGTTTAGGAGATAATAATGATGCGACTGTATTTCCTACTTGTTATCTTCCTGCTAATATAATCTTATCTAAGGGAGCTACAGATGGTTTAGTAGATGATAATTCATTTCCTGTAAATGCAAGTACACAAGCATCTATTGTAGAATATCGTTGTCCTGATGAGCAAATGATAGCAGGAGGAACAGATTTTACGTATGGAACTCTAAGAATAATTAGTAATAATACTTCAAATGGAAACAATGTAAAACGTTTTACAGGAGAAGCTACTATTGAAGGAGCTTTCTTTATAGGAAATGAACAGACGGTTTATGATATGGGTTACCAACTTAGAGGAAATAGCCATAACCAAGCTAATAACATTTTGAGTACAGGAAATAATGTAACCTTAATTTTGGGTACAAATCAGACAGCAAGCGAACGTACTTATACAGCAACAAATGTTCCTCTTAATGTAACCGTTCCCCCAGTAGTAACAGCAGATATAGCAACTACTTTCCCTAAATTCACAACAGGAGATGGTACTTTTGGAAATGGTGTATTTAGTGATGCAAAAGTTAGTTTGAGTACAAACTCTACAGTGATTTTCAATGCAAATGCAGACCAAGAAGTAGCAGGAGGAATTACGTATGGAAGTATCATTTTGAGATCAACAGGTTCAGATATAGCAAACCCAATACTCAAAACAGTCACACAACATAATGGAGCTAGTGCTGGAGAAATGACTATTGCAGCAGATGCACTTGTAGAATCATTTAATCACTTTATAGATGATGGTTTCCAAATCACAGGTAATGCAACAGGTACTTTTACAGGAGAAGCAAACTCTAAAATGATTATTGGAAATCAGACAAGTGGTACTAACTTCCCAGACACTTTCATCAGAGCAAATATTTCTTTAGATGCTAACGACCACGAAACAATCTACAATGCAGATGTTCCTCAGTTTATGTCTAATGAACCTATTTATGGAAACCTTACTCTAACAGCTCCAAACTCTATAGATGCTGAATTAATAGAAAAACGTTTCCGACCAGACCCAGCAGGAACAAATGCAGGTCTTACAGCAGATATAAATGGAAACCTTCTTATAAATCCAAGAAACCATTTAATTGATGAAGGAAATCAAATTAGAGGGCTTGCTCCAAAATCTGTTACAATGAATAGTGATGCTCCTCTAGGAGAAAGTATGCTTACTTTAGGAACAAATGGAGGAACAGACATTGCAACTCAATTCCCACTTACATTTGGAACAATTGTGTTAAATGACTTAACAACTGTTATTTACAATACAGGAAGTGGTCAAAATCAAAATGTAAGAGGTGCAGGCTTAAATGGAATTGCGACAGGGACAGATTCATATTATAACTTGATTATTCAATCAGGAAATGAATTTACAGCTCGTAAGATTCTGCAAGCTGCTACTCGTATTCGTAATAATTTTACGATAAGAACAGGAAGTCGTTTTGAAGATAATAGAAACCAAGTTACTGGAAGTGTGGCAACAGGAATTATTACAATGGAAAACGGTGCAAACCTTTATATAGGATTAAATAACGGAAGTATCCAAACCGTTTTTCCTACAAATTATGAAAGAGCTAGAATCAATTTAGATAATAATTCTACGGTGCGTTATCAGTCTCGTAGAACAACAGCTCCTTTTCAATTTGTTTCTAGTGAGCCTATTTATGGTAATTTATTCTTAGCTTCTGGATATGGTTCAGCAGGTGCAAATATTCCTAAAATAATTGTACCTACTCCAGTAATTGCTACCAATACAACGCTTACAGTAACTAGAACGCTTACAGTAGATTATAGAGTTCGTTTTGAAGATACAGGTATTCAAATTATTGGAAATGCTCTAAATATTGCCAATAATTTATTAGTAAGAGATGGGTCAGAGCTTGTGCTAGGAACTGCTACGCAAGCAACCCTATTCCCAACACTTTATCCTAGAGTAAATACTAATTTAAGTCATTTACAACCAACAAAAAGTACAGTTATCTATAATTCAGGAGTAACAGGAAATAATATTTCTGCAGAACCTAACTATGGAAATGTAACCCTAACTAATGCAGCAGCATCTGGAACAGTTACTAAAGAGCTATTAGGAACAACAGATATATATGGAAATCTCTTGATACAAAACCGAAATAATCTTGAGGTAACAGCTTCTAATCATCAAATTAATTTGAGAGGAAACTGGACATGTCAGCCAACAGGTTCTTTTAATTCTCAGCAAGGAAGAGTGGTATTAAATGGTACAACCGAACAACGCATCACAACAAATGCTCAAAAATTCTTTGAGTTAGAAGCAAGTTCAACTGGTGGTAGTTTCCGTATGATGGATGATATTACTATTAAAGAAGATGGCAAAACTATCTTCAATACTGGTTTATTTATTCCTGACGATGTGGCATTAGGAACAAATAGTACAAGAATGATGATTTTTGAAAGAAATGCTTCTATAGATGGCTCAAGCACATATTCTGTTGGAGGATGGGTCTCTACTTCTGCTGCTGCTCCTTTATCAGCAGATGGTCCTAGCAATGCAAGTCACGTGGTAGGTAAAGTTCAGAAAATTGGAGAAGATGCTTTTATATTCCCAATCGGAAATGGTATTAGTTATGCTCCTGCTGGATTGAGTGAAAGAAATAATAATGCTGCTGTCTTTGAAGCTCGCTATGTAGGACCTCGCTTACCTACCCTTGATGGATATGATGTAAATTTGAAAGAACCTTCAATCCAAGTGGTTAGTAATGTAGAATATTGGTTGATAAATAATGAAGGTGCTGCCGATGAAGCCTTTGTTTATTTAAGTTGGGAAGCTGCTAGAAGTGTAGCTTATCAGCCAGAAGGACTTTTAGTATTGCGTTGGGATGATCCAACTCCAATATGGCAAAACAAACTTAATGGAGGACATACAAATGCTTCGGCACAAGGTGTGGTTGTTAGTCAAGCCAAAATTAGCAATTTTAGTCCATTTACTTTGGGTTCAATTACTAATTTTAATCCGTTACCATTAGATTTACTTGCATTTGATGCC